>DATHMO010000240.1:0-3706 GCA_035486995.1 Bryobacteraceae bacterium | reverse complement strand
CACTGCCGCCGCTCCCAGCAGATCGCTCTGGATGCACAGCACGTTCCGATCGCGGCAGGTGTAGTGCAGGATCACCTCAATGCCGACTTCGCGCTGAATGAGCAGTGAAAGTGCCTGGTTGCTCATCCTCGCGGAGGCCCGCGGACTGTCGGGTATATTTACCGCGTCTACGCCAACTGACTTCAGGAATCTTGCGCCCTCAACTTCCTTCCGGATGTCGATCCCCTTTGGAGGAACAATTTCCACCATCGTCACAAACTCGCCATGGGCCAGCTTCGCGCCCAGAAGTGAACGGCTTTCCAGCGGAATGGCCGCTACCGCCTTCGGGGACGTTTGGCCGCTCGTCACATGCGCCGAGGCGGCTCGCCCGCGCGCTTCGCCCACGCGCAGTGCCGACTTCATCACGCGGATGTGCTCAGGGGTTGTTCCACAGCAGCCGCCAACCAGCCTTACTCCTGCGGCCACAAACTTGCGCGCGTAACTCGCCATGTACTCGGGCGAGCACAGATAAATATTTCTGCCTTCCACGGATCTTGGGATGCCTGCATTTGGCTGGGCCGCAATCGGCAGGGAAGTCGCGGCCCTCACGCGCTCCATCGCGTCCAGCATTGCCACGGGACCTACACTGCAATTGCAGCCGATTACATCGGCGCCCCACTCCTCCAGCTTGGGTACGAACGTGTCCGGATCCGAGCCGTCCAGACAGTTCCCGTCTTCATCAATCGTGACTTGCGCCACGATCGGTAGCGAAGGGCTCACTTCCTTCGCCGCAAGGATTGCCTGATGGATCTCTTCCAAATACCCGAAGGTCTCCAAGATCAGCAGATCGACGCCGGATTCCGCCAGTGTCTCGATTTGCTCGCGGAAGGAATCGCGAGCCTCTTGGAACGACGTCTTTCCCAGCGGTTCGATTCTGGTTCCCAGCGGGCCAACCGATCCAGCCACCCACACATCGAAGCTTTTGGCGGCTTCCCGAGCCAGCCGTGCACCCATCCGATTAATGTCGCGGACTTTGTCCGCCAAGCTGTGCCGGGCCAATCGGAAAGAGTTGGCACCGAAAGTGTTTGTTTCAATAATTTCGGCCCCGGCTTGAAGGTAGTCGTGATGGATGCCGCGGATCAGATCGGGCTGCGAAAGGTTCAACTCGTCATACGACCGGTTGATGAAGATGCCCTTTGCATAGAGCAGCGTCCCCATGGCGCCGTCGCACAGCACCGGGGACTGCTTGATTCGCGATAGAAAATCGGCCGCCATGAATGCTGAGAATACAGGATAACCCCGAGTCTTCGCATCTCGATGCCCAGCGAGCGGGTGCTGGCAGCAGCAGAAGGCGCTTCTGCCCGCCCGTTCGGAGAGTTCGATGAGCCGGATGTGGCCGGTCTGTTATAATCCACGATTTCGCAACTAAATATCCCTTTTTCAAGTTGTTAGGAGCCTGCCGTTTGAAGAAACGCAACCTCGCTCTTGTGGTCGGTTTGTGGGCCATCCTCAATTTTATTGCTTGCGGCGGTAGTGGAACCAAGCAGCCGCCCAGCGGCCTGAAAGAGCGCGTGCTCGCTTCGCAGGGCATCACGGACACCGTTCGCTTCGGCGGCCTCGTCATTATCAACGCCTACAATGACACCCTGCCGGGCATTGCCCCGCTCAGTGCTGGAAACAACCCTGGTCTGATGGCCGTTTCTCCCACCCGGAATATCGCAGCCGCTTTCGATTCCGGCAGCAATGCCGTCTTCGCCGCCGATACTTTGAAAGAGAGCAGTATCGGCTCCGCGAAAATCGGCTTCCCGACTACCAGCTTCGTGATTCCTACCTCAAACCCATTAGGATATGCGGCCGTTCCCGCCGCCGTGGTCCAGGGTTATTCATTCACTGGGGCTGTCGACGCAATGAATTTCCAGAATGGCGTCGTAAATGTTATCGCCGTCCCCAGCGCTCAGACTGTGGTTTCGAATTCAAACGGAACTCAGTTGCTGGTCTTCAGCAGCGACTCCGATTCGATGACTATCTTGAACCCGGGCGCGGCGTCCCCGCCAGTGGATACCAGTTGCCTGAGCACTTCGACTACTCCGAACCCCGTTTGCACCATCGTTCCAGGATTCGACCGCCCCGTCTTCGCCATCATCAATGGCAATAGCGCCTACATTTTGAATTGCGGTGCGCAATGCGGAGGCAAGCAGGCCAGCGTCGCGATCTTCGATCTCACCACCTTCACCATCACCAACACGATTAATGTCGACGGAGCCACTTGGGCCCTTCTGAGTAACTCGACGTTGTACGTAGCGGGTACTTCTCCCACCAATAACGCATGCACGGGCGAGACGACTGCTGCCACAACATGCGGACGCCTCGACACCGTCGACCTCGCCGCTGGGAAAGTGACCGCAACCGCGGTCATCACCGACGGCTACCATCACCGCATGGATCTCACCAACAACGGGCAGCTCTTCGTCGGATCGTATGACTGCACCAATATCGGCAATGTCAATAATCCGAGCGGCGAAGTTCGCGGATGTTTATCGATCGTGACCGTGGCGAGTAACTCGGTCTTCATTCCTCCTGACAACGGGGACGTGAACGGCTTGCAGGGTTTCAGCAGCCGCTATGTGGAATACGTCGCCGAGGGCGGAAACCTCCGGGTCTACGACACGCTCCACGGCGACATCTTGCTGATTAATACGTATCTGCCCACCGGAAACATCAACATCCCCGGCTACGTTGGCGACGTGAAGGCAATCGATTTCTTCTAGGATTTGCTGCCGGAGCTCAGCGCTGCGCCGGCTCTAGGATTAACTGGTGTGCCTTCGCATCTTGCACGGCTTGCGCGCTGAAGGGGAGCGTCAGCGTGCTTCCTTCGTACCAGTTCTTCCATTGATCCATGTAGTACGGACTGAGGAAGTTCCCGCCTTCCCCTGTAACTACGTTTAGCGTCGAGTGATCGAGATCCGCCAGATTTGCCGTGAACCGCTCGGAAGGCCCGTGATGCCGCGAGACCGCTTTTACTGTGTACCCACTCCCTGATTGCTCTTGCACCCCCGGCCCCGTCCAGTTGCGGAGAATTGGAATTCTTCCCAGAATCGGATGCTGAATCTCCACCGCATTGAACGCGCCCCAACGCCATGTCGTCAGATCCTTCGGCGCGGCAGGTTGGCTCACTGCTGCATCCACGGCCGCTGCTAGCAGCTCATCGTAGTTCGCATATTTTTCCGGAAGCCACCGCTTCGGACGATGCAGCAGAATATTTTCCAGCCAGACTGATCGCATCTCCCACGAATACGTTTTCCAGTTGAGCAGGCCGTCGCTTGCTGAACTGACCGGAGCGGTCCCCAGCTTCGGTTCGAGCAGTAGGCGCGTCAGTTCGCCGATTGAATTCTCTGTGATCGTTGGCGCCGGCGACGAAGCCTCCATGAGCCCATCCCAACTCCGCATTAAATCCGCCGCCTGTTTGGCGCGCACGGAAGGTTTCGTCGCGTGATCAACGGCATATACGAATCGCTCCGCCGCGAACAAATCCGATTCCGAATGAACATCCGTTTGCAGCGCCAGCATGTCAGCCGGTGTAAACTGCCGTCCCGACTCCAGCACGTGATAAATCCGTGCCGTTCGCCACGGTGCTTCCCATTCCATGCTGATCGAGTGCGGATAGTCGTCGGGCGCGATCCGACCATTCGCCGTCGCGATAATTCCCGATGGAGGGTTATAAACGCTC
>DATHMO010000239.1:0-62259 GCA_035486995.1 Bryobacteraceae bacterium | reverse complement strand
GGCGTCCTTTGGTATCCCAAGGTTACCCACCCAACAGAATTATCTACAAGTATACCTGTATCTTACGGGGGATCGAGTGTGTCCGTCTGGTTGGACATCGGGAGTGTGTATACCTAAGTTTCACCGACTATTCATTTGATTACCAACAGACTTTGATGGATCATAAGCCTGGACGCTGGACAGGCCGCTCTTTCGCACCGTGGCATTGACAGGTCCAAAGAAGATCTACTCACTTGGGCGCGCCGCTCACGCGGCGGATCCACGTTCCGATTTTGTCACCAGAGGAGAACTGTCGACTATGAGCCATCACGAAGGCGCTTCGCATCATCACAAAGCAGCCGAGCACCACGAGCACGCGGCCAAGCATCACCGCGAAGCCGCAAAACATCATGAAGCAGGGGACCATGTGCAGGGCGGCCACCACGCGCACGTCGCGCACGGGCACCTCACGCATGCCACGCACCACGCCGAAGAAGCTGGGAAGCATCATGCCACGGAGCACGGCAGCGGTTCCTAGCTACTTGCTCAACCTTGTTCACTTGAGGGCCTGGCGTACCGACAGGCGCTTCTGTCGATGATACCCTGGGCCCATGGACCGCGATTACACCGATCGGTTTCTGCTTACAACCCGCTCCGCCGCGACGAAAGAAGCATCCGACCCCAAAACCGTCCTGCATGCCGCTTTTGATTCTGTCATCCAGGGGAATTTCGACGCTTTCGCGAACTCGGTCACCGAGAACGTTGAACTTTCGATCAGCGGTTTTGGGCCTCTCAACGGCAACTGGCGAGGGCGTGACGAAGTGGTTGCCGCAACCCGGAAAAATTTTGCCCTGCTGGCGAACCAGAAGCCCGAAATTGAGAGCATGATTTCCGAGGGCGACCGCGTCGCTGTTCTATTGCGGGAGAGCGGGGTTTTCAAATCGAACGGACAGGCCTACAGCGTTCGCGGCGTCCAGTGGTTCACCTTCGCGAACGGGAAGATTGCCAAGATCGACGAGATCATTGCAACCCACGCCGGCGGACATTAGACTGTCACCATTTGGGCGGCATAATGGGGCATGCATCCCGACCTGATCGAATATGGTCCCGTCCGTTTTTCCGGCGATCCCAACGCGCTTTACGACCGTCACCTGGTTTTCGATTACGCCATCGATCCCGATCTTGCGACACCGCGCGAGCGCTATGAAGCGGTAGCCCGATCGCTGCGCGATGTTCTGGCGCTGCGGTGGCTGCGCACGAAGAAGACCTACGACCGTGTGGATCCCAAGCGTGCTTACTACTTTTCCATGGAGTACCTGATCGGGCGATCACTCGCGAACAACGTCACCAATCTGCTTCTGGATCCCCAGATGCGCGAGGCCTGCCGCGAGAAGAACGTGGATTGGTACGAATTACTCGAACAGGAGCCTGATGCGGGACTTGGCAACGGCGGTCTGGGCCGTTTGGCGGCATGCTTCATCGAATCCATGGCCACGCTGCAGATGCCAGGAATGGGCTACGGGCTGCGCTACGAATACGGCATCTTCCGGCAGGCCATGCGGGACGGTTGGCAGGATGAGCAACCCGACAATTGGCTTCGCCGGCCGGATCCGTGGGAAGTGGTCCGGATGGACCATGTCGTGGAAGTGAATCTGAACTGCTCGTTTCAAGTCCGCGGCGGCCTGCTCGTTCCTATTCCGAACAAACGCTCCAAGCTATTGGGCGTGCCTTTTGACCGGCCCGTGGTCGGCTACAGTGGGCGCACCATTAACACGCTCCGGCTATGGGCGGCCGGCGCGAGCGACTCGTTCGACTTCCACGAATTCAGCCATGGCGATTTCGTCGGAGCGATGACAGAGAAACTTGCCGCCGAATCCATAACGCGTGTTCTGTATCCCGACGACTCTACAACCATGGGCCAGGAGCTCCGCTTCCTGCAAGAATATTTTCTTTCGGCCTGCTCGGTCCAGGACTTGGTTCGGCGTTTTCGGGACGCGCACGCGGATTGGCATCTTCTGCCCGACAAGGCGGCGATCCAGCTCAACGACACGCATCCCGCGCTTTCGATCGCGGAGTTGATGCGGATTTTGTTGGATGAAGCCGAATTGGGCTGGGACCAGGCGTGGTCGATTACGGAGCGCACGTTCGGCTACACCAATCACACGCTTCTCCCGGAGGCTTTGGAAAGATGGCCCGTGTCGTGGTTCGAAGATATCATCCCGCGCCACCTGGAGATCATTTATGAGATCAATCGGCGATTCTTGGATCACGTCCGCGGGCGTTATCCCGGCGACGAACAGCGTGTCCAGAGGATGAGCCTCATCGAAGAAGGATTCCAGCCCAAGGTGCGGATGGCCTATCTGGCGATTACCGGTTCGCACAGTACTAATGGCGTCGCACGCATTCATTCCGACCTGCTACGCACGGATTTGGTTCACGATTTTGCGGAAACGTACCCGGAACGTTTTAACAACAAAACCAACGGCGTTACTCCCCGGCGCTGGCTGCTGGTGGCGAATCCCGCGCTGGCTCGAATCATAACGGATGCGATAGGCGACAGTTGGATCGAAGATCTGAGTCAGATTGCCAAGGTAAGACCGCTGGCTGACGATCCCGAATTTCGGGAGCTATTTCGGGACGCCAAACACCAGTCGAAAATACATTTTGCCCGCTGGCTGAAGATCAATACCGGCGAAGAGGTGGATACCAATACCATTTTCGACTGTCAGATTAAACGCATTCATGAATACAAACGGCAGTTGCTAAACGTTCTACACATCGTCATTCTGTACAACCGGCTGCGCGAGAATCCTAATCTGAACGTGCCGCCGCGGACATTTTTTTTCGCGGGGAAAGCCGCGCCTGCGTACTATTTGGCGAAGGTGATCATCAAGTTCATCAATAGCGTCGCGGAAGCGGTGGATCGCGATCCGCTGACGCGCGGGAAGCTGAAAGTCATTTTCCTGCCCGACTATGGCGTTTCGGTGGCCGAGAGACTGATCCCCGCGAGCGACGTCTCCGAACAGATTTCGACGGCGGGCTACGAGGCCAGCGGCACCAGCAACATGAAGTTTATGATGAACGGTGCATTGACTATTGGCACCCGAGACGGCGCAACCATCGAGATGGCCGAAGAGGCCGGCGAGGAAAACTTTTTTCTGTTTGGCCTGACGGCGGATCAAGTAGCGCAAACCCGCCCGTGGTACAGCCCGTATTGGCATTACGAACACGATGCGGAAATCCGCAATGCGCTGGATCTGATTTTCTCGGGACATTTCAATCCCGGCGAGCCGCGTGTCTTCGATCCAATTCGCGACACGCTTCTGACCAAGGGCGATTTCTACATGCACTTGGCGGATCTGCGTTCGTATGCTGACGCCCACGCCCGCTTGGGTGAGTTGTACTTGCACCCGCATGACTGGTATCGCAAAGCTGTCCTGAACCTGGCGAGCTCCGGAAAGTTTTCGAGCGACCGCACGATCATGCAATACGCTTCCGAAATCTGGAACGTGACGCCGTGCCCGACCGTGTAGCGCGGAGGCTTACTCCGTGCGGGCTTTGGTGTCGATAAGCCGCTGGATCGCGACGATAAACTCGTCCACCTTCTGCGCTCCCTGATCGGCGTGTTTGCGATTGCGGACTGAAACCGTGCCGTCCTGCGCCTCGCGATCGCCCACTACCAACATATAGGGAATCTTCTGCATCTGAGCATCGCGGATTTTGAGATTGACCTTTTCCTTGCGATCGTCCAGTTCGACGCGCAGACCTGCGTCTTTCAATTGATGGAAGACTTTCTGGGCGTACTCCGCGTGACGATCGGTGATCGGCATCACTACCGCCTGTACCGGCGCAAGCCATACCGGAAATGCACCTGCATAATGCTCGATGAGAATCCCGAAGAACCGCTCGATGGAGCCGTACAGCGCCCGATGCACCATCAGCGGTTGATGCTTCTTCCCGTCTTCGGCGACGTATTCGAGCTCGAACCGCCGCGGCAGCGTAAAATCGAACTGCACTGTAGAAAGCTGCCACAGCCGTCCGATCGCATCCACCAATTTCACGTCGATCTTGGGCCCGTAGAATGCCGCCTCATCCGGCATCACCTTCACCTTCATGTTTAGCCGTGCGGTGGCGCGCGTCAGAGCGTTTTCGGCGAGCTGCCACTGTTCGGGAGTCGCCCCGTCGTACTTGCCGCTCACGCCACCGTCCCACGTCGAAAGTTCCGCCTCGTAATCGTCGAACCCATAGGTACTCAACGTGTCGATCGCAAACTGCAAACAACTCACCACTTCGTCTTCGATCTGCTCGGGCGTACAGAAAATGTGCGCGTCGTCTTGCGTGAATCCACGCACGCGCATCAACCCATGCATCACGCCGGAGCGCTCATAACGATACACCGTGCCGAGTTCGCCCAGCCGCACCGGAAGATCGCGATAGCTGCGCAGCTTGTCCGCGTAAATGAGAATGTGCCCCGGGCAGTTCATGGGCTTGAGCTGATACTCCGCGTCGTCCAGCTCCATGGGCTTGAACATATTGTCGCTGTAAAAATTGGCGTGGCCCGAGATCTTCCACAGATCGCGCCGCATCACGTGCGGCGTGTAGACAAGTGAATAGCCGCGCGCCAGATATTGATCGCGCATCCAGTCCTCGATGATTTTGCGGATGCGGCCGCCCTTGGGATGCCAGAAAATGAGCCCGGGGCCTGCGAGCTCCTGGATGCTGAACAAATCCAGCTCCTGGCCGAGCTTGCGATGATCGCGCTTCTTGGCTTCTTCCAGGCGCTGTAGGTATGCCTCCTGATCCTTCTTGTTGAAGAACGCGGTGCCGTAGATGCGCTGCAGCCGTGGCTTGTGCTCGTCACCCTTCCAGTAGGCGCCCGCGATCGATAGCAGTTTGAAAGCTTTGAGCCGAGACGTCGACGGAACATGCGGCCCGCGGCAAAAATCGATGAAATGTGGTCCCAGCGTATATTCGGAGAAGATTTCGCCGGCGCGCTCTTCGATCAGCTCATGCTTCATCCAATCGTCGGCGTACTTCTTCAGACCGGCATCCTTGGGCGTCATGACGCGCTCGAACGGCAGGTTCTTGGCCTGTAATTCCTGCATCCGCGCTTCGAGCTTTTCGAGATCTTCGGGCGTGAACGGGGTCTCGCGCTGAAAGTCGTAATAGAAACCGGTGTCGGTGGGCGGTCCGATGCCGAGTTTGGTTTCCGGAAACAATTCCAGCACCGCGGCCGCCAGCAAATGCGCGGTTGAGTGCCGGTAGACTTGCAGCGCCTCCGGGCTTTTCGACGTCAGAATCTCGAGCTTGGAGTCTTTCTCCAGAGGCCGTGTCAGGTCCCAAAGATCTCCATCCACGCGCGCGACCACAGCGTCGTCGGCCAATCGTTGGCCGATGGATTTCGCGATATCCAGGGGACTGCTGCCGGCGGGAACGATCTTCTCGCTACCGTCGGGCAGAGTAATGGTAAGGCTTTCACTCATGTAACTTTCAGGTTATCAGGCTACTTCAGCTTTGCGTACTCGGCTTTGGCTTGTTTGAGGATCGGGACATCGGGGTCGGCGTTTTTCCATAGCGCGAGGAAATCCTGGTAACCCGTTTTCGCCTTCTCGTTATCGCTGGCCAGGGCATACGCGCGTCCCAGGCCCAGGTGCGCCAGCGCGCCAATCGGCTCGTTCCCAACCGCGCCGGGATGATCGAGAATCTTCTGAAACTCCGCCGCTGCCGCAGGCCCCTGCTTGGCCGCCAGATAAGCCTCGCCCCGCAAGTAAACGGGATAAAGCGCGAAAGTGAAGGCGCTGTTCGCGTGGCCGAACTCATAATGAGCGGACGGTGCGAGCGCCTCTACAGCTTTGCCCGGTTCATTGCTTCGGAGCGCGCCGGCGGCACGAATCATCGGCAGGTAATCGTACTGGACAATCGTATCTTCCGGAAAGCGTTTGGCAAGCTCCGCCGCCAGCTGCCCGGCCCGTGCGGAATCGCCCGCCAGCCCGAGTGCGATCGCCGAGAATGCCTCTGCGTTTTTGCCATTTGCCATCGCCAGCGCGGCCTGCGCTTGTTGCTTCGTCATGGATGCGTCGCCGGCCAATGCTTCGCGGATAGCGGCGTGCGCCAAATATTCCGCCGCGGTTTCTTTTAGATCGGCTCGTTGCGCGGAATCGGCGGCGCGCTGCGTCAATTCCCGAACCTTGGTGAACTCCCCGCCATACGCGGCCGTTTCCGATTCGAGAAAGAGCATTTGATTCTCAAGACTTGGTTTCCCGATCTCGGCAGCGGCCTCACGCTCCGCACCCGCGGCATCGTGCTGCAAGAAATCGATGACGTAAAGAACCAGAGGTGTCCAGGGCGAGTAGACGTTATGAGCCTTTCCTTCCTGCGCCGTTGCCTTCGCTTCATCCAGGCGGTTTGCCCATTGGTAAGCGTAAACCAGATTCACATAGTTATTCGCACTTCCAGGGTCGAGTTTCACCGCCTCCTGCCCCGCTCGAAGGGAGTTCTCCAATTCTCCCAATTGCACGTAGACGAGCCATAACCAAGCCTGGGGCTGGTCGTCACGCGGGTAGGTCTGCGCCCATAATTCTAATCTCGTGCGCGCGGACTCTAGATTTCCGGTAACGAGCAGCTCGTAGGATGACGAAATTGCGAGTTTTTCCTGCTCGCTGGTGCGCTCCCGCAGAGCGTAAGCCTTGCGCATGTTGTCGGCCGCCTGGATGGGTTCGCTGAGAGTAAAGTAACTCTGCGCCGACCCGAGATATGCCATGGCAAAATTCGGGTCCAAACTGATGGCTCTCTGAAACAACGGGATTGCAGCGCCGATATCGTTGGTGACATCGAATGTGCGGTAGGCCAGACCGTAAGCTTGCAGCGCTTCAAGCGATGGCGTGGTCACATTCTCCGGCGGCGCCTCGTACTTCTTCACCGAAGCCAGCGACTCTCCCAATTTCTCGCGCAGCTTCGTGGCGGCGTCTCCAAGAGCCGCGAGCACCTGTTCTTTTCCTTGGGCTGTTACCTGCTCTTCGGCGAGCATGTCTCCGGTGCGGCAATTTACCGCTTTCAATCCCAGCACGTATTGCGTGCCCAAACTCGAGATCGAACCCTCGATCGTGGCCGCGCTGGCCGTGCGCTGGCAAACGTCGCGACTTACTCCCTTCGTTAGGCGCACATCTTTGGACTGGCCCATCAGCGACAGCGTTTGTGCGATCCGTTCGTCCGAAATGAGACTGAGGAACGGTGACTGCTCCAGTTGCGCTGAAAGTCCCTGCCGCAGCGTGCCGTCGAAGACCGGATCGCCCGTGGTGTTGGTGAAATCGGCAAGAACGATGGTGTCTTTTTCGGTGAGCTTGGGTGTGCTCTTATGCAGGAAGAAATACGCCGCGACCGCGGCCGCGATCAGGATCAGCGCCGCTGCCCCCGCCATCCACGATATTCGCCTTGGTGGAGCCGCTACCGCTGGTAATTTCATCGACTCGCTATCGCGTTTTAGCCGTTGCAGGTCGCTCCGCATGTCCGCCGCGCTCTGGTAACGCAGCTCGCGGTCCTTCTCCAGCGCTTTGTCGATGACGCGCACCAGTTCTGCCGGTATGTCCGGATTCAGCCGTACCGCCGGCGTCGGCTTCCCATCCAGAATCGCTTGGAAGATCACTGCGGCAGTCTCGCCGCGAAATGGCAAGACGCCCGTCGCCATCTCATAAAGGACCGCGCCGAAGGAAAACAGATCGCTGCGCGCGTCCAGGTCTTTCGCCCGCGCCTGCTCCGGCGACATGTACGCGACCGTGCCCATAGTCGAGCCCGGACTTGTGAGATGAGTCACGGTGCTGTCCCTGCTTGGCGACGGCGCGGCCTGCACCTTCGCCAGTCCAAAGTCCAAAATCTTGGCATGCCCGCGCTCGGTAAGGAAAATATTTGCCGGCTTGATATCCCGGTGAATGATCCCTTTGGAATGCGCGGCATCCAATGCATCGGCAATTTCAATCGCGATCGAAAGCAAGGCTTCCGTCTCGACCGGGCGCCCAGCGATGCGATCCTTCAGTGTCATGCCCTCCAGAAACTCCATGACGATGTAAGATTGCTCTCCAGTATTGCCGATCTCATAAATCGTACAGATGTTCGGATGATTCAGCGCGGATGCGGCCCGAGCCTCGCGTCGAAAGCGTTCGAGCGATTGCGGATCGCGCGCCAATTCTGCAGGGAGGAACTTCAGAGCTACAAATCGCCCGAGTTCGGAGTCTTCAGCCTTGTAGACAACGCCCATACCCCCGTCACCCAACTTTTCGACGATTCGGTAGCGCGAGACGGTTTGACCGATCATGTGGGGCTGAGCTGTGAGAACTAATCAAACATCATAACGCCGGCCCGGCGTTTGAGAGAGAATAGCTTTACTCGGTGCAAGCGAAGACTTCCCATGGCCCCGCCAGTGTTGTAGCGGCCGACGACCTCATTGCGCGATTGGAGCGCGTCCCAGTATCTCGCTGGCACGTGCAAGCGAGGCTTATTGTGGGCGCCGCCACGCTCTTCGACGGCGTGGACACTCTGGTTATTGCCTACGCGCTTCCAGTGTTGACCGCGGCCTGGCATCTTTCCTCGCAGAAGGCGGGCATCTTGATCTCCGCCGGATATCTCGGCCAATTGATCGGCGGCGTCTGCTTCGGCTGGCTGGCGGATCGCATCGGAAGAGTTTCCACCATCCGCTATACGATCGCGATCTATGCTGCGCTGAGCCTGATTTGCGCGCTCTCCTGGAGCTATTCGTCGCTGCTGGTATTCCGGGTTCTGCAAGGGCTGGGGCTCGGGGGCGAGGTGCCCGTGGCAGCGACTTACATCAACGAATTTGCAAAAGCCAGAACGCGGGGCCGCTTCTTCCTGCTCTACGAGCAAGCATATTCGGCGGGGCGCCTAGTTGCCGCGGTGCTTGGAGTTTGGGTAGTGGCGCATTTCGGTTGGCGATATTTGTTTCTCATCGGAGGCCTGCCAGCTGCCTTCATCATCTTTCTTCGCCGGAGTTTGCCGGAATCGCCGCGCTGGCTGGCCGACCAGGGGCGAATGGAGGAAGCCGCACAAGCGATACGGGCCATCGAAGTTAAGGCGCACCAGTCGAGTTCGCCGATGCCCGCGATGAGCCCGCCGCCTCCCCACGCAAAACTGGATTGGAAGGAGCTTTTTCGCGGCGTCTATCGGGCCCGCACCGTTACCGCGTGGGTGCTCTGGTTCGCCGCCTTTCTCCTGTTGAATGGCTTGGCGAACTGGGTGCCCACGCTGTACACCACCGTGTACCGCTTGCCGCTTCGAACCGCGCTCCGCTATGGCCTCATTTCGAGCATCGCAGGCTTTGCCGGATGCGTGGCGGTCGCGTTCTTGATCGAATGGACGGGCCGGCGGCCTTGGTACATTCTCGCGTTCTTCATGGCGGGGGCGTCCTGCGTGAGTTTGTGGCTGTGGAGCGCTCCAACGGCGCGCGTGGTTCTTCTGCTCACGTCCGTCACGCTATTCTTCGTCAATTCCATCGCGATGGTGGTCTTCCTTCACACGCCCGAGATTTACCCCACACGCATGCGCGCGTTTGCCACCAGCATGGCGAGCGTTTGGCTGCGCGTGGCATCCATCATCGCTCCGCTATTCGTGGGATTCACCATCGCGCGTTCGTCGCTCTCGATGGTGTTTCTCGTTTTCGGCGTAACGGCTTGGCTGGCTGCTTTCGTCGCGCGGTTCAGTGTCGAAACCAAGGGACGCACGCTGGAGGAAATCGCACCTTGACCAACGCTGATGTCTCCGCGAGGCAGATCCAAGCGACCTGTTTGACCGAACTCGCCCGATGGGCTGAACAGACGCCCGACGCACCCGCTGTACTCGGTTCAGGCATTGCGGCCATCTCGTTTGCGGCTCTGGCGGCGAGGATGGCACGTGTGGCGCAGGGTCTGCGCGAAGCTGGTCTGACGCCTGGCGATGTCGTCGCGGTTGCCATGCCGGACGGACCCGGCTTGCTCACGACGCTGCTCGGCGCCATGGATGCGGCGGCCGTAGCACCCATCAACTGGCAGCTCACCGAAGCCGAGTTTCGCGCGCAACTGAGCTTGCTTCCTGCATGCGCGTTGCTGGTGCGTTCAGCCGCCGATGGCCACGGTGCGACAGTCGCTCGGACGCTCGGCATTCCGGTAATCGAATTGGAGCAACCCGGATCAGGGGTCCGCGTTGAACTTACTTCTGAACGAAGCCGCGTGCCGGAGCAGTGCGCTCTCATTCTGCAAACGTCCGCAACGACGGGAGAGCCCAAGCTAGTTCCATTCACTCATGCAAATCTCCACGCAATTTGCATCGGAGCACAGCGCGGGCTTGAATTCGACGCCAGGGACCGGTACCTGAGCATCATGCCGCTCCACCACATTCTCGGATTCTCATCCGCTCTTGGCCAGCTGATGGCGGGCGGAAGCGTGGCATGCACCGGCTTTGACGCCGGGCAGTTTGTCTCGTGGATCGAAGAGCTCAGCCCTACCTGGTACGCGGCAGGTCCGGCGCTCCACCAGGCCATCCTTGAACTTGCCAAGCAGGATCCCGGACCCTTTCACCGTTCCCCGCTGCGATTCGTTCGATGCGGCAGCGGAGCAGGCTCGCCCGGGCTTCTGGACAATCTGGAGCGCGTGTTGCATGTCACTGTCATCAACGGATACGGTCTCACGGAAGCTGGCCCGGTAACGAATACGACGCCGCGACTGTCGCGCAAGCCCGGCTCGGTGGGCAGAACCCTCGGTGCGGAAATCGCAATCATGGATGCCGCCGGAGCATTGTTGCCCGCGGGCTCGGAAGGTGAAGTGGTTCTGCGCGGCGACGAAATCATGGACGGGTACATCGGCGCCGAGGAACTGAATCGCGAGATATTCCGGAGTGGTTGGTTTCACACCGGCGATCTGGGGCGGCTCGACAGCGAGGGCGATCTGTTCATCACCGGTCGGATCAAGGAAATCATCAACCGTGGCGGGGAGACGATTTCGCCGCTGGAAATCGACTTTGCATTGTCCGATCACCCAGCGATCGCTAAAGCAGCCAGTTTCGCAGTTGAGCATCCCACCCTCGGCGAGGACATCGTGGCCGCGGTCGTGCTGCGACCTGACTCCCGCGTCACCGCATCCCAGGTTCGAAGCTTCCTCGCCGAGCGGCTCTCAAGATCGAAAATACCCGGCCGAATCTGGTTCGTCGAATCCATCCCGGTGAGCGCGAGCGGCAAGCCACAGCGGAGCTTGCTCAGCCGAGACTTCCAAAATTTCGCCAGACCTGCGCGATCGGAAGGCGCATTGGCTGCTCCCGAGGAATCCGATGCGTCGTTGCATGGCCGGGTCGCTGAGCTGTGGTCGCGCGTCCTCGAGTCCGACCTGCCCGGTGACGAAGATAATTTCTTCGCGATGGGTGGCGATTCGTTGTCTGCCTCGCGCCTGTTCGCGCTGTTAGACGCCGAGTTTCAGCTTGAGGATGCGCGTCTCGATCCCACGCCATTCCTCGACTCGCCAACACTGTCGCAATTGGCCGCTGTCGTTGCGGCAAGCCAAAACGGCCACGACGATTCCGCTGCAGTGCGATTTGAAAACGTCTCAGCACTTTGTTTGCAGGCCTTGGGCGACGGCCCTCCGCTGTTTTTCCTTCCAGGGGAGGGAATCGAGCATTGGCAGTTGCGGCATCTGGCCCGGTCGATGGGTGACGGCCAGCCCTTCTTCGCGCTCCGCCATCGTCTTACAGATCCCATTGAGTTCCCCGACATCGCGAGCCGGTTCATCACTCTGATCTCCCGGATTCAACCCAGCGGCCCAATCGTTCTGGCCGGCCATTGCTACGGGGGAATTCTCGCCTTTGAAGTTGCGCAGCGCTTCATCGCGTTGGCGCGTAAAGACGTCGCAGTAACCCTGGTTGACGTCGCCACACCGGGTTACCCGAAGACAGGAATCGCCACGTACCTGAGGCGCCTGCCGAGGACACTGCGAAAGGTACTAGCGGGCTCGGGGCGGGGAATAATGTCGGAGCTGGCAGAACACATCCGATTCCGCCGAACCCTGCGCAAAGGCAATCAGGTAGCTAAGCAGCAATCGGGGCTTCCGGAAGCTCCCGCGTCGAACCTCAGTCCCGGTGCCGTAGTGTTGCGGACCTACGTGCCGCGGCCGTTTCCCGGTCTGCTCGCGAACGTCTTGGCGGAAGGTCACCAGGCAAGCGAGCGGGTCCTCGAGGATTCGAGAAAAGGCTGGCGCGACTTCGCACGCGGCCCGTTCCGGGAGTCCTTTGTTCCCGGCAAGCACAACTCGATTTTCGAGCTCCAAAACGCTCCTCTGCTGGCAGATTTCATTCGATCCACGCTCGAAGATTTGGTGAGGACAACGCTGCCTGCGGTACCATGAAAGAGAATGGCTGCCACCACCGACACAGGGGTGTTCGACGAGTCAGGGTTGCTGGCCAAAGCTCGCGGGGGTGACGCTCAGGCCTTTAGCGAGCTGGTAAACCAGTACTCACGCAAGATCTATCGCCTCGCCAAGCACATTACCCAGAACGATTCCGAAGCCGAAGACGTGCTCCAGGAGACTTTCCTGAAGGCCTTCGAGCATTTAGGGGATTTCCAAGGGCAATCTAAGTTTTATACCTGGATCGTCCGCATTGCCGTCAACGAATCTCTCATGAAGCTCCGCAAGCGGAAGTCCGACCGGACGGTCCCGCTCGATGAGCCCCTCGATACGGGTGAGGACACAGTTGTGCGCGAAATCGCGGTTTGGGATGAAAACCCTGAACAACAGTACTCGCGCGAGGAGATCGGTCAAATCCTCGACGAGGCCGTTGAAAGCCTGAAACCTGCTTTTCGCACCGTTTTCGTCCTCCGTGACATCGAAGAACTAAGCACGGAAGAGACCGCCCAGGCTTTGGGGATCTCGGTTCCGGCGGTGAAGAGCCGCCTGCTGCGCGCGCGCCTGCAATTGCGCGAGAAGTTGACGCGTTTCTTCAAACGGAAAGGGGACGACGTTTTTGCTTACCTGTAAAGAGTTTTTGCAGGAGCTCAGTGATTACCTGGACGCTACGGTGGATGTCGAACTTCGCCGCAAGTTGGAGGTCCACATCAGTGAGTGCCCGAACTGCTTCGTGATACTCGACACCACCAAGAAGACCATAGAGGTCTACAAGGGCGTCCAGCCGCAGCCGATCCCTCCCGAAGTTTATTCGCGGTTGATGCGGGCGGTAGAGAAGAAGATGGCCGCCACTGGCAAGCCTGGAATCACGACCTAGCCACTCGGTCGAGCGCCCGGGAGATCTCCAGGTTGCCGCCATCGAAGCCTTCGCGGCGTAGTGTCTCGCGAACGCGCTCCACTTGCAACGAATAAGCAGGAAATTCAACGCGCACTTCCGCCGCGCGGTGATACAACTGGGGATTTACCGGAAAATCAAGCGACGCGAGCGCTTCCAGAAGCTCTTCGAGCAGCCTCGGCTCAGTCGCAATACTCAGAGAAATCAGCTCGCCCTCACGTCCGAATAGAGCGGTTTCTGATGGAAGAGACGCCGTCATACAAAGTAATCCTCTCCGGCGACTCGGCCCCAAATAAAAATCCCCTGGGCGGGTGCCACAGGGGGTTTAGGTTCGTGAAGACCGACTCACCTTTAGCACTTTTTAGCGTGGTTGCAATTAGCCGACCCCACCTTGCGGTAGAGCCTAAATCAATCCACGGTTCGATTTCAGATTAGCACCAAAGCTTTTCTTATGCAATAGGCTGATATGTAATTGGGAAGCACGTCCGTTCAGGCCTATCGCCGGCGCCGGAGGCACCTATCGCGCAGGAAGCTGATTGGAAAGCTTTTCGAAGCGCTTGCGCTGCTCTGGCGTGAGTATTTGCACGATGCGATTGCGCCCGGTGGCGCGGACGTCCTCAATCTGTGCTTCCAGATCCTCGTGGTACTTCACGAAATCATCCAGAATGGTCTTGAGACGATCGGACTGTTCCGGCGTCAGGTTCAGGTCATTCTTCAACTGCTCGTAGGAAAACTCGGCTTTGTCGCCGCGCCAGTAGGCCGCGTTGCGGTGTAACTGCTCGTGCAGCCCTTCGCGCATGCCAATGGCGCCCGTGAGCGCGCCGACCAGAAATACCATGACCAACGTGGTTAGAATTTTAGGATTCTGCCAGGTTGGCTGATCCGACGCAAACATAGCGGCTATTGCCGGTAGCTGGCGAGATCCACCAGCACGGCGTCACGCTGCTGTTGCAGTCCGGCATCGGTGGGTACGGCGGCTGTTGCCACGCTGGCCGCGGCGCCGCTTTCGGGGCCGCCGGGTTCCGAGGTTACCAGGTAAACGCCGAGCAAGCCGGCAAGCACGCCTGACGCCACTGCCAGCCGGAATCCAAACTTGCGATCCAAGAAAACAGACCAGATCGAGAACGGCTGTTGCGCTTCGATCCGCTCCAGTACCCGTGCGTAGAATCCGGCGCGAGGTTCGACGCTCTTGGCGTCCCGCAGCGATCGCAGCAGTTGCGACTGAGCTTCCAGCCGCCGCAGCTCGTTCGCGCAGTCCTCGCACTCTCCCAGGTGCCGGTGAAACTCCCCCGGCGTGTCCAAGGCTACACCCCTTAGATAATCTTCAAGCTTATCCCTGACTTGATGATGCATGACTTCTTCCCTCAATAAAGACCGCTTTTGACTTTTACGGATCGATTCGTCCGTTTTCAATCAATGTTCCAACAGTTCTATCACACTCAGGCGAATGTTTGCCCGCCGCGCGTCAACCGCTGTGCCACCTTCAACAGTTTCTGTCGGGCTCGGAACAATTTCACCTTGATCGTATTCTCGTTCATGCCGGTCATCTGCGATAGTTCTTCCACCGAATGGCCTTCCACTTCCTTCAGAAGCAGCAGGCTCCGATCTTCATTCGACAGTTTCGCAAGCAGCTTTACAACCAGGTCCTTCCGCGCCAGCTGCGTATCCACGGCCGGTTCCTGGCCGACCGCCGACTCGCTATTCTGCATCCGCTGGGCATCTTCTTCAGAAAAATCGCTTTCGTACACCAGCTTGCGGACCCGCTTCTTACGCAGGTAGTCGTAGCACTCGTTGACCGTGATCTTGTAAATCCATGTCAGCAGCGAGCTTCGAAAGTCGAAGCTTTGGATCGAAAAATAGATTTTGGCAAAAACCTGCTGAGCGATGTCCTCGGCGTCGTTATGATTGCGGAGGATTCCATAAATGATGGAGAAGACTTTAGCCTGGTAGCGCTCCACGATGTCGCGAAACGCCATCTCGTCCCTGGCCTGTACCCGGCGTACCAACGAAGCTTCTTCAGAATTTCGATGATCCACTCTGGTTTTGGCCTGAACCCGCGCGCCCGACGCCGGATAAGGAAGAGTTCCTGCAACAACGCTCATACACCCTGCCAGACGTGCGCCAAGCTCCTGCGGTTGCAGCCAGTTGAGGACAAAAAGCAGGGTTTCTCCCCAACTGCATCCTATGACGGAGTTTAACATCCAACACTTTGAGCGGTATTGTGGACGTCCCGGCATCTTGCGGTGCGCTGGCGTTCCAGCGATAATAGGTGCTGGAGACCTCATCCCACTCTGGAAAGTTCATCTGACAGGAGATCGACGACATGGTTCAACTGACCGAGACAGCCGTAAGCAAGGTGAAAGAGATTCTGGGCAGCCAGGATCCCAAGCCCGCCGGGCTTCGCATCGCAGTGGTGGGCGGTGGATGCTCCGGATTCAGCTATTCGATGGCTTTCGAAAATACACCGAATATGTTGGACAAGACCTATAAGTTCGACGATCTGCAGGTCTTCATCGATCAAGCCAGTCTGTTGTATTTGGACGGCGCCGAAGTGGACTACGTCGAGACCATGGAAGGGTCGGGATTCAAGTTCAACAATCCTAACGTGAAGAGCACTTGTGGGTGCGGAAGCTCCTTCAGCGCCTAAGTGAAGCTCGATGGTCTTCTGACGGAACAGTCCAACCCGGCCTCGGCCGGAATCGACGCTCTGCCAACCATCGATGTGCTTGCCATTATTAATGACGAAGATCGCAGAGTCGCGGCTGCGGTAGCCTCAGAAATCTCTCAAATTACCGATGCGGTAGATCGGATTGTTGATCATATTCGCGTAGGTGGTCGTTTGTTCTACATCGGTGCGGGCACAAGCGGCCGCTTGGGTGTGCTGGACGCCGCGGAATGTTCGCCGACTTTTCAAGTGCCCGTCGATTTGGTGCAGGGGATCATCGCCGGTGGCGAGCCGGCGCTGGCGCACGCTTCTGAGGCATCCGAAGATGATCCCGAAGTTGGGCGCCGCGATTTGATCGCGCGCGGTTTCTCCGCGAAGGACGTGCTCGTCGGGATTGCGGCCAGCGGGCGGACGCCCTATGTCTTGGGCGCGGTAGAAGAGGCAAACCGATTGGGCGCGCTGACGGTTGGGATTAGCTGCACGCCGGACTCACCGCTGTCGCACCTGGTGAACATCGCCATCACGCCTTTGACGGGGCCGGAAGTGATCGCCGGGTCAACGCGCATGAAAGCCGGCACAGCGACCAAGCTGGTGCTGAATATGATCAGCACGGCGGTGATGATTCGTCTGGGTTACGTTTACGGCAACCTGATGGTCAATGTGCAGCCGCGCAATACTAAATTACAAGACCGCGCGCGTAGGATCATCGCAGCGAGCGCGGCAGTGAGTTACGAGCGAGCCAGTGGGCTGCTCGCTGAGGCGGGTGGCGACGTGCGCGTCGCGATTCTCATGGCGCGCCTGGCGCTCGATCGCGGAACAGCGGAGGCGCGTCTGACTGCATCCGGCGGGCGTTTGTCAGAGGCGTTGAAGAGCTAAGTATGGACAAGTTTCGAATCCACGGCGGCGTCCCGCTTCAGGGCGAAATCGCGGTGAGCGGCGCAAAAAACTCGGCGCTGCCAGCCCTCGCCGCCTGTTTACTGACCAGTGATCCAGTTAAGCTGCGGCGCATCCCGCCGGTGCGCGACATTGGCACAATGCAGCAGCTGTTGCAGCATGCGGGTGCGGAACTCGATGTCGCCGACGGATGCGTCACAGTGCGCGCCGCCAAACTCGATCGTCCCGAGGCTCCGTATGATCTGGTGAAGACCATGCGAGCTTCGAGCCTGGTGTTGGGGCCGCTAGTGGCGCGTGCGGGCCGCGCGCGGGTGTCCATGCCGGGCGGCTGCGCGATTGGCGCCCGACCGATCAACCTGCACGTCGGAGCACTCGAGCAGCTAGGCGCTGAAATCCAACATTCGCATGGTTATGTCGAAGCGAAAGCCCCGCGCGGCCTAAAGGGGGCGCAGGTGCATTTTGACCGGATCACCGTCACCGGAACCGAGGATGTGTTGATGGCCGCGGTTCTGGCCGAAGGTGAAACCGTGATTCGCAACGCGGCGCGCGAGCCTGAGGTGCAGGACTTGGCGCTGCTGTTGAATAAGATGGGGGCGTGCGTGGAAGGCGCTGGGACATCGACGATTCGCGTGCAAGGTGTAAGCAGTTTGCACGGGACCGAGCATACGATTATTCCGGATCGCATTGAAGCCGGAACGTTCCTGATCGCCGGCGCGATCACGCGGGGCGACTTGGTGGTCAGAGACTTTATTCCTGAACACGTGGACGCGTTGACCTCTAAAATGCGGCAAGCCGGTGTGGACGTCACCGATGCCGGCGCGGGCGCCTTGCGTGTGCGCGTCTCGTCCCGATTGCGCGCTACCGACATAACCACCGAAGAATATCCCGGCTTCGCGACCGATCTGCAGGCACAATATATGGCGTTGATGACTCCAGCCGCGGGGATCTCGTTTATCGCCGAGACAATCTTTGAAAACCGCTTCATGCACACCCAGGAGCTGGCGCGCATGGGAGCGAACATTCGCGTGGAAGGCCGTCAGGCGATTGTGGCCGGGGTGGCCGAATTGACGGGCGCGCAAGTGATCGCGTCCGATCTCCGCGCCAGCGCATCACTGGTGCTCGCGGGCTTGGTGGCTCGCGGCGAAACGGTGCTGGATCGCGTCTACCACATCGACCGAGGCTATGAGAAAATCGAGGAGAAATTGGCGCGCGCGGGCGCGCGGATCGAGCGCATCACATGACAGCACCCAAACATCACAGCCCCGCATTCCTGGCGTTGGTGAACGATGCCAAGAGCCGGATTCGCGAGATCGATATCGACGAGTACCAACGTTTGCTCGCCGCGGGCGATGAGCACGTATTGATCGATACGCGCGAAGATAGCGAGTGGGCGGCCGGGCATGCAGCGGGAGCCATTCATTTGGGGAAGGGAATTATCGAGCGCGACATTGAGACGCGCGTGCCACAGAAGGAGGCTACATTGGTGCTCTATTGTGGCGGCGGGTACCGCTCGGCGCTGGCCGCGGATGCTTTGCGGCAGATGGGCTACACCAATGCGATCTCGCTGGATGGCGGTTGGCGCTCGTATCAGGAATCCGGTTTGCCGGTCGAGAAGTAAGCGAGCCGAGCTAGTGGATTAGCATGCCAAAGGATAGGTAAAGTAGCACTCCAAGCACCCCTAGTTCGAGGAACTTTACTCCCTTGATGAATGCGGCGTTCATGAATTCAAAGCGCAGCATGAGCGCGAGCCCGCATGCCGTACAAGTGAGCCATAGCGGTACCGAACCGTCGTTGGCCTGCATGTACAAGAAGAAAAGAACGTAGAAGAAGATCGGAACGTTGCTGTCGAGCCAGTTCTTCAAGCGCGTAAAGGCCACGAAAAGTCCGAACAGTATTAACAGACCAAGCGTTACTTCAGAGGCGCCATTCATACGAGAGAGCGGTTATCTGGGAAAGGGGGCCGGGCAGCCCCCAACTGCCAGAAGGTAATGGGATCAGAAAGCGAAGCTGAGCCCCGCCATTGCGACGAAGTCTTGCACCCAACCGCCCACGCTTGAACCTGTTACAGGGGCAATCAGCGTGCTAGGGAACGGGGTCAGGTAATCGTGAACCTCGAGACGCAGCAAGACCGACTTGGCAATATTGAATTTCACACCGGCCCCGACCGAAACCAGAGGCCTCAAATCGCGGACGTCGCTGAAGACGGCGATATTTGACAGCGGCTGATACGCCTCCTCGGTGCCCGTACCCGAATACCATTTCACGCCGCCGCCGGCCTCCACGAAGGGCCGTACCGCCGATTCGGACGAAGCAAAGTTGTAAACGAAGTCGTAATGGACCGCGTTGCTTTGGCTGCCGAACTTGACGGTGGTTCCGCCAGAAGACAGTTTCAGGTCGCCCATTTCATGGTCGTAGCGCAGCTCGCCCCCGAAGAGGCCACTGCCGATATTGTTGTCGAGCCAAGCGCTCAGCGCCAAGCCGGGATCGCGCCCCGCGTTGGCGTTACCCGCCGGATTGCTGATAGTTTCCGAGGTAAGGAAACTGCCGCCCACCCCGAAACCAACTTCCCACTTCTGGGCAAATGCCGCTGGCGTTCCCGCGGCAAGAGCCAAAAACATTAGCGACAGGAAATGTTTCATATTGTCTCTCATTCTAGTTTAGAATCTGCGATTAATCCACCACTCGTTCGGGGAGCGTCGTCGAAACTGTTCCCTGGGTGATGACGAGGGGGACAGACATTCCCTCCGGGACATTGAACGGCACGGAAACGTTGATCTGGTCGACACCGACCAAGCCAGGCGCCAGGCCGGAGAATAGGACCGGGAGATTGACTCCCCCAAGCGTGACGGTCGGCGCGACCAGCGGCATGGCTAGCGGATTTGCTGGCGCCGGTTGTCCGGTTGGAACCGCCGGAGAAGTCTGTCCCAGCCCGGTCAAATAAATGACTAAAGCCGTATTCGATTGGCGGTGGATCGGATTCGAGGGGGTCACTAGCTGGTTGTCGTCGTTCCGGACAACCGTGGGGACATTGGTGTCCGGGCCAATGGCCGCAAGGAACACGCTGGGTGCGTTGGGTTCGATAACCACGTTGAAGTTGTCGCTGGTACCGCCAGGGGTGTGCAGAATGAGCGTCACGTCGCCAATAGCTTGGAACGGCATCTGCGCATTCACCTGGGTGGGCGATACAAACAAAACCGGTAAGGGCTCGCCGTTGACACTCAAGCAGCTGTTCGCCAGAGCGGTCGGCAAAGGAACTTCCGAAGAAGCCATATTGACCGGGCTCAATTGGGTTCCAAAGACCGAAATCAAACCTCCAGGCGCTATGTCGGCGCCGAAATCGCCGGCATTCACGATGGATGTGATTTGCGGCGGAGCGACCGCGGCGTCATAGTTCCACGGCAGAACGGTCACACCGGAAACCGTCAGGTTCATAATAGCGGTCTGGTTGGCCAGCGGTGCGATGGTGCGGGTAAAGGGCGATGTCGTGGTTCCGAGCAGCGGCGCTTCCACCATCGGTGCCGCACGGCTCACCGAAGACGTGGGGTTGGTCATGTCAATACGCTCAATGACGCCCGGAGCAGCGCTCTGGCCTCCGCCAGAGGGCGCGGGAGCGTTGGAGCGGAACCCTGTCTCGTCCACAAACGCAAAGCCTGAGGGCGTGCCCGTGCCGGTCTCAAACTGCATCACCGGAACCAGCGAGGAATCCAGCAGATTATTGCCGACCACGTATTGATTGAATGCGGATGCGGCGTATGGTCCGGCGAGCGACGTGAAGTCCTGCCGCGAAACTGTGAACGCGTTGGAATTGGCGTCGTAGAGATAGACCGTCCCGTCGGCTTGCGCGATCAGGATTGAAGAACCGTTTTGCGATGCGGTCAAGACCGTGTTGGCGTTCGTCACGTTGTTGAACACGCCGAGGGTGGGGAGCTCAGTTCCGGTGCCCTGCGCGATATCCAGCTGCAAGATGTGGAACGTCCCGTCGTAATAGCCGCCCTGGGCGAGCGTAGCGTTGGCCGAGGAGGCGATCGAAAGGGCGATGAAGCCCGATGGCAGATTGATCGGTGAAACGGGCTGCAGTGTATCGAGGTCGAATACGTTAACGATTTGCGATCCCTGATTTCCGACCAGTAGATATTGTTGGTCAAAAGAGATCGCCATGGTGGTGGGCTGATTGCCCGTTTGCAGCGTCGCGGTCTGGGAATAACTGGTTCCATCGAAAGCCAGCACTTCATTCTTGTCGCTGCGCACAACAAAGAACTGATTCCGCATCGGGTCGGCCACGATGTCGGTCAGCGTCCCCGGGATGTCGATGAAACTGCCCACCTGTTCCGGCGCCGCGTTGTTGACCAGCACCCGAACCGTGGGTGTTACGTTTACGGCGGCGTTGGATTGGATGGCGAGAGTCGCGGCCACTGTTCCGGTTTGATTCGCGAATGTCGAGGGATCCACTGTAACGGTCACGACGGCGGGCGTTACGCCGGTGGCTGGGGAAACCGAAACACCGGCCATGTTGGAACTGACGCTGAAGGGAGTGTTATTGCCACCCGGGTCCACAATGGTGACCTGTTTTGTGGCTACTCCGGGGCTGCAGAAATTGTTTCGGAACACCAGGTCTTCCTGCTGTGCGACCACCTGCGGCTGATGCGCAAGGCTGCCCACGGGCAGGACTGTCACGCCGCTGGCTGAAATAGCGTACAGCGTATTGGAATCGCTCGAAAGCACGCTCTTGCCGGTGAGGTTCTCGGGCAGTTGCAAGCGCTCCTGGAGCGTCAGGTTGTTGGAGGTGAGCACCTGCAGTGTGGGCGCTTCGCCAGTAACTGCGGGAATCTGAGCATAGAGTAAGCCGCGGCTGTCATCAAAGGCCGTGCTGCCAACGCTGAATTGATTGGTATGTTGCGGGAAGTAATTCACGAACGTTCCCTGTTGGTTGACCATCACCCACCCAGCCATGGCCAGCGAGCCATTGCTGTTCAGGCTGACCACGCGCGGGCCCAAAACCCCCGTGCTGGTGACGATGCCGCCCGGGAAAATGGCGTTCAAATTCACGTCATAGCGGAAGGTGACCGTACTCGAGGTTCCGCCCAAGCCGTAAATCTGGAGACCGTCCGCGGACGCGGCGACCGAGGCTGCGGTGATGTCAGCTGGGAAATTAGCTGGCGCCACCGGCAATGTATTGGCCACCACGCTCGCGAGCGTGCCGATTTCTTGAGTTGCGCCGGTCGACGGATCGAACAGCAGGAAGTCTGTGGTAGTGACCACCAGAGCGATCCCATTGGCTCCGAACGCCACACCCAGCGGCGGGTTGCCAAGAGAGAACGTCTGGGTTGCCTGGCTCGTAAGGTCGATGACGGTCAACCCGTTGGAAGCAGAAGCGGGAGCGACCGCGTTGCCGAAGTTGGTTGCCACCAGGTAGTGGCCGTCGGGCGACATGGCGATCGAACTGGGCTGTGCCGCCACGTTGATCGATGTTGTGACGGTATTGGTCGCCAGCGACATCACGTCGATGCTGTTGCCGGTGAAGTCGGCAATGTAGAGCACGCCGCGCGTCTCGTCCAGCGCCAAGTCCGAGGCCTCACCCCCGATGGACACCACGGTCCCAAAGGTTCCGGCCCACGCCGCCGTTGTAAACGACGCGGCGATCACGATCTTCCACCAATAAGACTTCATCAGCATAACGGTTTACTCCAAAGAAGCATCAGAATTTCAACTTATTGCCGGCTTGCTGTTACCAAGCACGACGTCAGCAGGCGCGGCCTCGACCGCACCCACGCTCCACACACCCTTCCAACCCAAAGGCGATACGGCGCGAGGCGGGCCAGGGAGCGCGTCCCTGATGCCCCGCCGCCGGATTCACCTCCTCGTTACTCAGCGCTCTTCTTACGGCGCAAAACGATCAGCCCCACAAACAGGACTGCGAGTACCGCGCAAACAATGCGAATCATTGAGCTATCCATCGTTCTTCTCCTTTCCCGCGAATTGGTCTCCGCTACGCTATACCTTGTGAATCACATGCTGTTCATCATCGGGATCAGCTCCCGCATGATTTTCATGACGACTGGCCCCACGGTTACAACAAACAAAGACGGCAAAATGCAAAAGAAGATCGGGAACACCAGTTTCACGCCCAGCTTGGCGGCCTTCTCTTCGGCTATCTGCCGGGCTTGCACCCGCATATAGTCGGAATGCGCGCGTAGACTCTGAGCTACGCCGGTGCCGAACCGGTCGGCTTGGATCAGCACGGCCACCAGCTTCTTGAGATCCTCGACCGCGGTCCGATCGGCCAGGTTACGCAGCGCTTCGGCCCGGCGTTTGCCTGCCTTCAGTTCCAGGTTCACGATGGCCAGCTCTTCGCTGATCTCGGCGTGTGCGTGCTCCAGTTCCTTGGCCACCTGCATAATGGCCTGATCCAATCCGAGTCCCGATTCGACGCACACCACCATTAAGTCGAGCGAGTTGGCCAATCCGCGCTGGATCTGCTTCTGGCGACGTTTGGCTGCCATCCGGACATACTCGTTCGGTCCGAAGAACCCGACCGCAATTGCCACCAAAATCGCCCCGACTTTGTTACTCTGCGCAGCCGAGGAGCCCAGCACCATCACAGCCGTCAACACCGGCAGCACCACCGCGCAGATGGCCTTGGCGCCATACAAAATTTTGAGAGCGTTGGGATTCCGGTAGCCTGCCCGGATCAGCCGCCGCTGCATAACGGTGACGTCTTTAGGTGAGGCCGGCACCATGGTGCCGAGCCGTTTCACCAGATCGTGAAAGAGCAGGCTCGGATGGACCGGCGTGGAGTCGTGCGTGTTCATTCCGGTCCCCGCCACGCGTTCGAGCGCTTCCTTGGGCTTCACGTACAACTTCACGCCGGCGAACGAAAGTCCGGCCGCGAACAGCACAAAAATCACGAAACTCAAGAGAATAGTCATGGAATTACACCTCGATGTTCGTGATCTGCTTCATGACGAGATAGCCAATAACCTGGAGGCCGACGGCGCAACCCAGCATGATGTTGCCGACGTCGTCCAGAAAGAAGAACTTCACATAGTCGGGATTGGTGTAGAACATCAGGACCGCCACGCCAATCGGAATGCAGGTCAATGCCGTTCCGGTCATCCGCCCATGCGCGCTAATGGCCCGGATGCGGCCGCGCAGCTTGAAGCGTTCACGGATGACGTAGGCGAGCTTGTCCAAGATCTCCGCTAGGTTGCCCCCCGTCCTTTTTTGCAGCAACACGGCGGACACAAAAAAGTGCACGTCCAGCGACGGTACTCGCTTAGCCAGTTTCTGTAGCGCGACATCCAGCGGCAGCCCGAGATTATGCTCCTCGAACGTGCGGCGGAATTCGCCCGACAGCGGCTCCTGGAATTCGCGGTGAATCATTTCGAGCGAAACCGAAAAGGCATGCCCGGCACGCATGGAACGCGACACAAACTCCAGGCTGTCGGGAAACAACTCCTCGAATCGCCGCAGACGGGCTTTGCGCTTTCGCATCACGTACAGCACCGGCAGCGCACCGGCCGCGATCGCCGGAAGATAAGAGAAATGCCTGAGTTGGTCCGGCAGCAGGAGCCAGCACAGTGCCCAGGCGGCCACCACGCAGATAAAGCACGTATTCACCAGCCGGTGAGTGCTCCACTTCATTCCGGCCTGCTCGATCATCTCCTGCAGTTTGGTCTGGAGCTGGAAGCGCCTTAGAAACTTGGTCGCGAGCAGGACGTTCTTCTCGTCGGCCTGGATCAGTGAGCCGCTGGATGCGGCCGCCTTGGCCGCTTTGGGCTTGGTGGTGCCGATCAAGCGGCTCTTGAGCTTGTCAAGATCCGAGTGGCGGAATGCATTCGAACAGATCCACCAGATGACCAGGGCGCAGGCCCACACCGCGATGGCGATCAGCAGAAACATAGGCTCAAACCTCCACCACCTCGTCGAACAGGTCGGCGCGCAGGCGGATGCCAGCCGCCAGCAATTTTTCGTAGAATTTCGGACGAATTCCGGTAGCCGCGAAGCGGCCCACCACGCGCCCGTCCGGATTCAGGCCGCGCTTTTCGAAAACGAAGATGTCCTGCAGCGTCACCACGTCGCCTTCCATCCCCGTGACCTCGGTGAGATTGACTACGCGGCGCGAGCCGTCGCTCATGCGCGAGGCTTGCACCAGCAGGTGCACCGCGCTTGCGATCTGTTGCCGGATCGAAACCAGCTGCATGTTCGCGTTGGCCAGCGAGACCATGACTTCCAGGCGTGAAATCGCATCGCGCGGGCTATTGGCGTGGACCGTGGTCAGCGATCCGTCGTGACCGGTATTCATGGCCTGCAGCATGTCGAGCGCTTCTTCGCCGCGGACTTCGCCCACCACGATGCGATCCGGGCGCATACGCAAGCTGTTTACCAGCAATTCGCGCTGCCGGACCGCGCCGTGGCCTTCGAGGTTGGGCGGACGCGTTTCCAGTCGCACCACGTGCGGCTGCTTCAACTGCAATTCGGCCGCGTCTTCAATGGTCACGATGCGCTCCTTGGGCGATATGAAGGCCGAAAGAGCGTTCAGCAGCGTGGTCTTACCGGAGCCGGTACCGCCGGCGATGATGATGTTCATGCGGGCCTTGACGGCGGCTTCCAGCAGTTCCATCATGCCGGGCGTCATGGCGCGGCGGTCCACCAGGTCGGCGGGCATCAGCTTGTCGGTGGAGAAACGGCGAATAGATAGTATGGCGCCATCGACGGCGAGCGGAGGGATGATAGCGTTGACGCGCGACCCGTCGCTCAAGCGCGCGTCCACCATGGGAGTGGATTCGTCCACGCGCCGGCCCACTTGGGAAACAATCTTGTCAATGATCCGCAGCAAGTGCTGGCCGTCGCGGAAGCTGACCGAGGTCAGCTCGAGCAAGCCTTTGCGCTCGACGTACACCTGCTTGTAGGTGTTGACCAGAATATCGGAAATGGTCGGATCCTGCAGCAATGGCTCGAGCGGCCCAAGCCCGAAAACTTCATCCAGCACCTCGTCGCAAATTTGCTGCTTTTCGAGCGAACTTAGCAGGGTGGGCTCGGAGTCGATCAACGAGATCAGCGCCTGCCGCACCTCGCTGCGCACGCGCTGGTTGTCGATGGTAGCCAATGCCTCCAGGTTGATCTTGTCCACCAGTTTGCGATGCAAGGTGAACTTGAGCTCCTGATACTCAGGCTTTAACGCGCCTTTGGACTTGCCTCCATTTTTCAGCAGGCGTTGTTCCCAGCTGATTTGAGGCGTCGCCGATTTGGTTTCAAGGTTCGGAAACATAGATTATTCTCGTTACACGGCCGAAGGCGCCACTTGCAGACTCGAAAAAGAGGCACGCTTGCGGTCCTGCCCGCCACTATTCGATAAGCGGCCGGCCAAACTCTCCATCGCTTTGCCGAGTTCGCACTGGGCGTCAACAGGCTGTCCGAGCGTTACGGCGCGGTGGAGCGAGAAGTAGTCGTTCGGGATCCGCGCATCGATCGCACAATTGAACAGCCGCTCGATATCTGAGCCTGCGATCTCGTCCCGCCGGTCGATACGGTTCATCATGATTTGAAAACGTTCCTTGGGAAAGCCGAGCTGATCGAGTAAATTGACGGCCTTGCGCGCCAAATGCAGGCTGGGTAACTCTGGCGTGGATACCAGAAACGCCCGGTCGGACTCTGAGATCGTCATCAGGCTGAGGCGCTGGAAAACAACTGGCAGGTCGATTACGACCCAGTCGTAATTCATGCGGGCGTATTCCATCACGGCGTGCAAGCGTGCTGCGTCGATGGAACCGGCATAGGGAATTTCGGGCGCAGGCAGGATGTCCACTCCATCGGCTTCGGACACCGCAGAAGCCCAGGCTCCATCCTGCAGCCGTTCAGCGGCGGAAAGCAGGTCGAGCAGCGACTTCGTGTTGGTGAGCTTGAGATAAAACCCGATCATTCCGCCCATCAGGTCGAAATCGGCGAGCAAGACGCGCTTGGAAGTGGTCCGCCGGAGCGCGAACGCAGTTTGCGCAGCCAGGGTCGACGCTCCGGAACCGGGCTTGGCGCTCGAAAACGCGATGATCGAACCCGGCTCGGCTTCCTCCGATGGCCCTGGTTGCAGCAGCCGATGCAGCCGGGCGACTGCGTCATTCTGCGTCTGCACATCGAATGGCGCGTACAGAAACTCGCTAGCTCCGCTCCGCAGGGACCGCAAGATCGCGTCGGAGTCGTTGCTTAGGTGCAATCCAACAACATGCGCCGGGAGATTGAACGAGGAGATCGCGCGGATCAAGTCGCAGGCTTGATCCAGGTCCGTGGCCAAGTCGAGTAGGACGACATCGGGCTTGGTCTGGCGCACGCGGATTTCTAATGTCTGATGCGACGGATAGGACTTGAATTCCGACAAGATCTGGAACGAACGGGTGCGCTCGAGGGCCGAGGAAAGCTGGTTGGACAGCTCGCGGTCCGCGATGATGGACAGAGCCGTGAGAACCGGACCTCGGCCCATCATTGCGCGCTCCTGTTTTGCCCCATCCGAAGCACTCCTATTTGGTCCTTCCCTTAGAGTTGGGCGGAAAGGCGTCGCTCGAACCGGGAGTCACCGGTACGAGAAATGGCCGCGGCATCGCCGGCCCCGGCTTGCCTTCACCTGCCTGGAGTGGCATGGTGATTTCCGGCGTCACGAGCACCACCAGTTCAGTGTCACTTTTGTTTGTGGTCCTGGACTTAAACAGGTTCCCTAAGATCGGGAGACTCGACAGACCAGGGATTTTGGCAATCGTTTCGGTTACCTGGTTGTCGATGAGACCAGCGATGACGAAGCTTTGGCCTTCACCGAGTTCGACATTGGTCTCCATCTTGCGCGATGACAGCGCAGGGATGGTGAACCCGTTGAACGACAGAGCATTGGTGTAATCGAGCGCGGAAACTTCCGGCTTGACATGCAAGCGGATGTTGTTGTGGGCGGTGACGTTCGGCGTAAAGGTCAGTCTCACGCCAAATTCGCGAAATTGAATGGTGACAGCGCCAGAATTCGCCCCCCCCTGCAGGACCGGGATCGGAAATTCGCCGCCAACCAGGAAACTGGCTTCCTTGCCGTCGGTGGTGACCAAGGTCGGCTCGTCCAACGTTTGCAGCAGGTTCTTTTGTTCGAGGGCCTGGATCAACGTCCCTAAGTTCAGATCCGGACGAAACGCGAAAATATTCAGGGCGTTGGAGATCGTGAAGGTGGCTGGTGCGCCACCCCCAATACTCGAAAGAGACGGGGGGGCGGGGGAGCCCGTGGAGACGCTTCCGATGGTGTTGGTGGCCCCGGTCGAAATCAGGTTGACCGCAAACGAATTGGCCGCCGAGCGATCCAACTCCGCAAACTTGATGCGCAACAGGATCTGCTTCTCCGCAGGCGCTTCGGACAGCTGCAGATTGTTTACCACGGTCTTGGCAAACGGTGAAGCTAGCGCAGTTGCGCGATCGGCGACATCTTTGTTCCCGACCCGGCCGGTGAGAGACAGCGAGTCCCGCGAGGATTGAACATGAATGTCCTCGGTTGGGAACGTTTCCTTGAGCAGCTTGCGCAGCGGCTCCAGGTTTTGCTCCACAGTGATGTTATAGAAATTGCGCTGGCCCGCTTTGCTCCAGACCACCAGCGTGACGGTTCCAAATGACTTTCCATGTACCAGCACTTCACGGCCGGTGACCGGTGAGGCATCCACGATGTCCGCGTTGCTGGTCGAAATCCGCGCGATGTCGGCCGGATAGTCGATGACAATGCTCTTTCCGATCGTGAGCCGGATCTCCTCGGGCCCACCCTGGGCGAACGCGCAGGCCGCCGCCACGGCTAGAAGCCAAGACACCAGGTACAGCTGTTTAAGATCTCGCATGTTACTTACTCCCGCCTGTGCCAACACCCACCACTTCCACGCTTTTTTGCGTTCCGCGAATCACCACGATCTGATCGGGAGGTGGCGGTGGAGGCGGAGGCGCCGCAGCTACAACAGCCACTGGTCGCGAGCGCGGCCGCGGCGGAGCAGGGTTGTCCGAGGGCGCTTTCTTATGCGGCGCCCGCTCCCCGTACAGCTCGGCGATCTCGCGGCCCGGCGTTTTCGATATTGTCTGATCGCTCCCGTTCCTTAAGACCAGCTGAATCCGTGTGTCGGCGTTTGCCAACGTAAGCGTCTCGGCTTGCTCGGGCGTGGCCAGCAAGGTAACGTTCGCCGATGGCATCGCCTGTCCGCGCGCGTCGGGCTGCATCACCGTTCCAGCCGAAAGCACCAACATGTTTTGCAGCGGAGTGAAGGTAACCGAGCCATCGGCGTTCGGCGGATGCCCCGTGACCAGCACGTCCACCCGCATTCCCGGCAGTACGAAACCGGCGATACCCGTGACGTCGTTCACCCGTACCGTTACCGCGCGCATGCCGACCGGTATGGTGGGAGCCAAGCCGAGCCCGCTGCCGCGTGCCGCCAGCCGTCCTTCGAGAATCGGCTCATCCATCAGGATGTTGCTTACCAGTGGCCGGTCAATTACTTCCTCCGGTTTGGTGAATGCGCCTTTGGGGAAAGCGGACGATGGCATTTTGCCAATCTTGATGTCGGCCGGTTTCACCGTCGTGCCCACCGACAATGGCCGGGCAGCCAGAACGATGTCACGCAAGTCGCCGGGGTCGGTCTTCTTGGGACTCCCAGCCCGGGCAGTCATCTGGTAGAACACGCTGGATATCACCAGCGCGAACAGAAGGCTTACGCCCAGTACGGTCAGAAATCTACGATCCATATCTCTCTCTCCCGCATTCCGAAGCTGAAGTGAAACGCAAAGAAAATCTCCCCATCTCGCGTCATGTCGCTGCCACCAGGCTCAGCCAGACCCCCGCCGCAATGGCCGGGGCGTACGGGATGGAATCCGCTGTACTGCCCGCCGCGGCTTCTAGTGCCACACCGGGCGCGACAGACAACTCGCTGGCTGCCGGCTTGCCGGCGCCCGCGCGATTCCTTCTGGCCCATAAATTTCGCATTGCTCGAGCGGCAATCACCGCCAGAGCCATCACGCCGCCGCAACCGCCCGTCCATAGAGCGGCCTCGAGCAGTTGCTTCACGCCGAGCAGCGCTCCGAATCCAGCCATCAACTTCACGTCCCCGCCGCCCATCCCACCGAGGAGATAGAAGGCGAGAAACACACAGCCGCCTGCCAGCGTTCCCGCCAGAGCCGACCCGGCGCCGCGTAAGCCATGCTGTACCGTCTGCAAGATCACGCCGCCCGCAAAAGCCGAGCAAGGGATCCAGTTCGAGATCCTGCGGCGCCACAAATCGTCGATGCACGCCGCCACTCCGACCAACCCCGCGATCACGGCCACCGCTGTCACTGGCCGTCCCCTTTGCCAAAATTCTTACTTCGCACCTCGGAAGTGCCCGGGACTGTTCGCGGCGCGCCGCCTGGATTCTTTCCGAAACGTTCCACGCGAAACAGCAATGGCGCGAGAAACCCCGCCTGTAGCGCAAATTCGGCCAGTGCCTTGCCGGAGGGCAACCGCCAGGTACCTGTGTCCAGCCACTCCACCGGCATCTGAGGCATCGGCATCTGCGGTATCGGCAAGCGAGGCATCCCTAACTTCGTGCCGGCACTGCGGTTAGTAGAAGTGGACGCATTGTGGTTGCTTCGCATGCCGGTCGGGTCTCCCTGCCTTATTACTTCGGCCAACTGGGAGGTTTTCATTAGCCTTGCCATCGGGTTTTCTTTAGTACGCGCGTTGCACAGTTGGGTGTAGATTTACCTAATTCGCATGGGTTTGCCGACTTAGCCTCCGCAACAACACAGAACGATGATCGTCGTCCACCACTTGCCACGAAGGGTCTTGTTTTAATAGCGATGACAGTGGCCAACCGGCCGGCAACAGTGCCACGTCGAACCCATTGCGGTCGACGATCGCTCGCCAGTCGTAAGCTCCTTGGAGTAGATGAAGGTACTGGTTGGCGAAAGTCTCTCCGTAAAAGTCGCTACGCCCGTCGACAAACACCCGTTGCCGCGGGTAATAAGTGTAGATAATGTAGTCGCCCCATTGATCGGTGGTCAGCAGCCGGCCAGCGGCCACCAGGTCCTCGTGTTTGTGAACCATCGCGGTGGGGAACAGTTCGCTCGGAAAATCGCGCGGCCAGCTGATCGGCGCATCCAGCATCGCCAAAACCACAACGAACACCACCGGCCAGGCGCTGGTCCTCCGGAATCCCGGTGACAAGTCCGTGCCAAGCTGGTGCAGAATCCGTAAGGCTCCAGACTTGTTCATTCGCGCGGCCGCCGAACTCCACCACTGGCTGAGCTGGCAAGCGATGAACGGCGCCGCCACTGTGGCGTAAATAGGCGCGTGCCGCACGCTCGTGAGCGAAGCATGCGCCAGAAACAAGATCCAAAGCGCTTCGGTTATGCGGCGACGTGCGAGCAGGAAACCGACTACGATCAAGCCGGCGAGCAGCAAAACCTCATATTGCAACTGCCCCTCGTTGCGAAACGTGGGAGCTTGAAATTCCTGGACAATGTCCTGGATCCAATCGGCACGCAAATACTCAATGATGTGGGCGTGCAACCGGAGGCCGTAGGGATTGATTAATGACGCGAGCGAACATCCCACCAACAGCACCCCATAGCGGCGAACCGCAGGCCAGCGTGGCGCCCCCAGCAACGCTTCGATCGCGCTTCCCACTATCAACACCGCGATGCACACCAAGATAATGACGAAGCCGCCATGCAGGTTGGTCCACAGGGCCGTCACTGGAATCAGTGCCCACAGCCAGGCAGTGTTCTTTCTGCGATCCGACTCGATGATCCAAAAGTAGACCGGCACCAGCAGCAGCGTGAACACGTGCGGCCGCGCCAGAAAATGCATCGACGACGCGCCCACCGCGAGCAGCGTTGTAAACACGGCCAGCAGGGGATTCGCGCCGCGCCACACGGTGTAGCGCATCACGATGGCGCCGAAAAGCCCGATGATCAATCCGGAGGCGAGCACGATCGCCTTCAGCCCGGCAATTTGGAACAACACCGCATACAACACATCGGTGAGCCATTCCCAGGCGAACCAAGGCGCGCCCGCACGCGAAAACGAAAACACGTCGGTAGTCGGTACAGCGTGATGCGCCAGAATGTACTGCCCGGTGCGAATGTGCCAGCCCGTGTCTCCATCGCCTAGCAGCGCCTTCCACCCGCTTGGTCCGAAGATGAACAGCCAACAAACCAGCGCCATGAAAAAACAGTCGGAGATCGAAGGCACGAGTGGGCGCGGTATCCGTGCGGCGAGCCTCTGCGCGAATCCGGAAGAGCCCGCCACTGGCCCCGGGATCGCCGTGTTGGATGGAGAATGAGTTGAAGTCGCCACAATAATCGCTCGCGCCGGCCGCGCTAGGAGCGTTTCCTTCCTGAACGCTGATCGACTTTGCTACCGCCTTGCTTTAGCGTTATTCGCTCGGGTTCATCGCACGGTGCTCTCCGACCCCACCACGTCGGACGCTATCGGTTCGACGCCCGCCAGTTCGCGCCCATGGACCGCCAGAGCCAGCCGGTCCTTCAGGCCAGTCTTCTCGAAGATGTGCATTAAGTGAACCTTCACCGTGCCCGGTGTAATGTGCAGATTTTCAGCGATTTGCTTATTCCGGAAGCCGCGGCAAATCAGCCGTACCACTTCCTTCTCGCGAGGCGTCAACCGCGAGGCTTCCTTGCGCTCCAGGAACCGCATGGTCTGGTCCGACTGCTGCATCCATATCTGACCCGCCGCGACCTCTCGCAGGCACTCCAGTAATGTGGAGATGGGAAGGGTTTTCCTCAGGATTCCCCGCGCGCCGATCTGTAGAGCACGAAATGCGTCCATCTCAGGCAGATCGACTACCCAGAGGACACAGTGCGCCGGCCCGGTGGTTTTGAGGTTCCCAAGCAATCGCAGCGCGGCCGTCAGCCCGACGCTTCCATCGATCAGCACGACATCGGGACGAACGCGCTGGATCACATCGAGCGCTTCGCTAGCTTTCGACGCCCAGCCTGAGAAAACCAGATCGTCGCAACTGGCCAGCACTCGTTGCAGGCCTTCCACGATGATGGGCTGTGACTCACACGCAAATACAGAGATGCTCCCCAATAAGTCCCTCGCAGCTCATTTGATCGGCGGTGGGACATCGGCAAGATAGGCACTAAGGCAATTACGGGAAGTCGCGGCTGCCAGGGGTCCGCGCGGTAGTGTGTTGAGGGTAGGGAAGCGAGGGAATGCTTGACGCGAACGCCGCACTTGCTACTCTGAAGAGGTCACCATGACTGTCACGCTGAAACCGAAATCCGGAATTATTGTGCCGTAAAGATGGATACAAGGTTAAATTCACCGTGTCCGCCGGCGTCATCAAGAATGTTCGGCCACGCAAGGCTATAGCGTCAAACTGATACGAAAACGCTGAACACGCTATCACTCCACTAGGCGCGCCCGACGACGCTGCAGAAGCCTGACGGCGCCCAAAATTTCCCCAGCCCCGCTTCGCCCCCTTGCTACAATGAAACAAATGCATGGCGCGCTTCCTGCCATCTCCGCTCTCGGATTTGCCGCCGCTCACGCTCAACTCCGCGCTTGACATCCTCATTGTCGCGCTGCTCATTTACCAATTTCTGATGATTATCCGCGGCCGCCGCGCCGTGCACGTCCTCATGGGCCTGGGCGTTCTGGTGGTGATTTACGTCGTCGCCGTCTGGGCCAAGCTCGATCTCCTGCGCACCATTCTCGCCACCTTCGCGCCCTACACGCCCATCGCGCTCATTGTGATGTTTCAAGCGGAACTGCGGCGCGCGCTGGCTCGCCTCGGACGCCGGCCGTTTTTAGGGGTCAGCCAACTCGAGCGCCGCGAACTGAGCCAGGAAGTGGTGCTGGCGGTGGGACGGATGGCGCAGAACAAGACTGGCGCGCTGATTGTCGTCGAGCGCAAAATCGGCCTCCGTACATTCATCGAAAGCGGCGTCAGCCTGGACGCGGCCGTCTCGCGCGATCTGCTGTGCTCAATTTTTCACAACGGCGGCGCATTGCACGACGGCGCAGTTATCATCCAGGGCGATCGCATCTCCGCCGCCGCTTGCTTTTTACCCCTGACGACGAATCCACTGCTCGTCACCGAACTCGGAACGCGTCACCGCGCCGCCATCGGCATCAGCGAAGAATCGGATTGCGTTGCGATTGTGGTGTCGGAAGAGACCGGCAAGGTCTCGGTTGCGACGTTCGGCGAAATCGAAATCGACGTACCGCTCGAGCGTGTGGAGAATCTGCTGAGCGACCGGGGGGATTCTCGCGAAAAACGAAGCGTCGGGGCCCTCCCTCGGCATTCGGCCGCGGTGCCCCAGCCAACCAGCCCCGTGCGGCAATCCAGCCCTGCGGGCCAATCCGGTGTGGATCGATAATGAAACAACTATTCACCCAAAACCTGGGCTGGAAATTGTTGTCGGTGGTTCTCGCCGTGAGCCTTTGGCTCGCCATCTCGCGCGAACCGGAGGTGGCCACTTCGCTCTCGGTTCCCGTGGAATTCAAGAACATGCGTGATGACTTGGATATCAGTGGGAGTCTGCCTGACAGGCTCCATCTTGAGGTCCGCGGGCCATCTGGCCAGCTCTCCCGCGATAGTCTTTCTGCAGTGGCGGTGGTGCTGGATCTTTCCGACGCCCAGCCCGGCGATCGCACCTACAATATTCGCGGCCGGAATCTCAACTTGCCTCCCGGAGTGACCTTTTATCGCGCCGTTCCTTCGCAAATCACGTTGCGTTTCGACCAGCTGGCCGTTCGGGAAGAGCCGGTACAACCACTCTTTATGAACAAGCCTGCGAGCTACCATATCGTTAGCCAGGAATTCAGTCCAATGAAGGTCCGAATTCGCGGCTCCTCGGATCGTGTCCAGGCCGTCCATCTCATCAAGACCGACCCAATAGACCTGAGCGGCGTGGCCGGCGAACAGGTTTTTCACACTCATTTGAATATTGGCGACGCGCAACTGCGGCTCGTTGATACGCCATCCGATGTCACCGTGCGGGTGAAGCTCGAAAAGACATTGAACGGCGGCGCCCGCTGATGGCGCGTGCCCTTTTTGGAACAGACGGAATTCGCGGAGTGGCGGGCGTTGCCCCGCTGGACCACAAGACGGCGCAGGCGGTAGGAGCGGCGTTGGGCCACTGGGTCATCGAGTCGGGCCAGCAGTGTCGCGAGGTGCTGATTGGAATGGACACCCGCGAGTCGGGTCCGTGGCTTGCCACCGACGTCGCAAGCGGCCTCGCGTTGCGGGGAGTAACGGTGGAATTCGCGGGCGTCACCACCACTCCCGGCGTCGCGTACCTCGCCAAGAACGGGCCGTTCGCCGCCGGAGTCATGATCTCGGCTTCCCACAATTCATACCAGGACAATGGCATCAAGCTGATCGGTCACGCCGGTTACAAGCTCGCGGACGATGAGGAAGAGCGGCTGGAGACCGAAATCTTCGCGCTGCTTGCTCAAAACTTGAACCTGCCGCCGGCGGAGCTTGTGATTGACGCGCGCCTGGATCTCAATTACGAAGATCATCTGGCCTCGACGCTCCCGGGCGGTCTAAACGGATTGCGCCTGGTCGTCGATTGCGCCAACGGCTCGGCATCGGCGCTGGGCCCCGAGCTATTCGAGCGCCTCGGTGCCAAGGTTTATCCCATCCATTGCGCGCCCAACGGCCGCAACATCAATCTGAACTGCGGTTCGTTGCACCTGGAAGTCCTGCAGGCGGCTGTGCTCGAGCACGAGGCCGACGCCGGTGTCGCATTTGATGGCGATGCCGATCGCGCCTTGTTTGTGTCTCGGTCAGGCAAGATCATCGATGGCGACGCGGTGTTGTTCCTGATCGCGGCTCACCACAAAGTGCCTATCGTCGTCGCTACCGTGATGTCCAACATCGGCCTGGAGCTCGCGTTGCGCGCCCACGGAATCGCCATGGTGCGAACGCCCGTCGGCGACAAGTATGTCCTCGAAGAAATGCTCCGCCGCAATGCGGAGCTGGGCGGCGAGCAGTCCGGCCACGTCATCTTTCATCAGTACTCAACCACCGGCGATGGGATGCTTACGGCGTTGCGCGTCTTTGAAGTGATGCGTGAGACCGGCCTGGGATTGGATGAACTCACCGCCGAGTTAAAAGTCTATCCGCAGCGCCTGGTCAACGTTCGCGTGCGCGAGCGTAAGCCCCTCGAAGACCTGCCCGCAGTAGCAGCAGAGATTCGCGCCGCCGAAAAATCGTTTGGCGACTCGGGCCGCGTGCTGGTTCGATTCTCCGGCACCGAGCCGCTGGCGCGCGTCATGGTGGAAGGTCCCGACCTAGCTCGCGTGGAAGCCTTCGCCAACAGTATCGCATCACAGATTCGCACCGAAATTGGCGCATAATGGCGCATGGGGGTAACAGCATGAAAGCATGTTCTTGGAGTGCGCTCACGGTGGCCGTCTTGACGGCGCTGCCGGTTTGGTGCGCGGAAGCGTCGAAGCCGCTGACCATCGAATCGCAAGGCAGCTTTTTCGTCGGCGGCGAGACCAAAACATCCGGCGAACTGAGCGGCGCCACCAACGGCCCAGGCGCCGGCCAGCCGGGCGACATCACTATCAATCAAATGTACGTGCAGTTTCAAAAGCCGGTCAACGCCGACCGTCATCGGCCGGTGGTGATGGTTCATGGCTGCTGCCTGAGCAGCAAGACCTGGGAAACGACTCCGGACGGTCGAATGGGCTGGAACGAGTACTTCGTGCGCAAGGGCCGTTCGGTCTATCTGGCCGACCAGGTTTCGCGGGCCCGCTCAGGCTTCGACGCCACACGCATCAATGTGGTGAAGCTCGGCAAGGCGCCGCCCAGCGACCTTCCCACCATTTTTATGGCGAGCCATCAGACTTCCTGGACGCTCTTCCGTTTCGGCCCTACCTTCAACACCGCCTTTCCCGACGAACAGTTCCCCGTGCAAGCCGCCGACGAGATGTATAAGCAAATGATTCCCGACATCAACGGGATTTTGCCGTCGCCCAATCCGACGTTGAAAAACATGGCGGCGCTCGGCGTTCAATTGCATGGGGCCGTTCTGATCGGCCATTCCGAGTCGGGCTTCTTCCCCGAACAAGCGGCATTGACCGATCCGACCGGGGTCAAAGGCATCGTCTCCATCGAAATGGGGTGCGAGACTATGCTCAAGCCCGAGCAACTCTCGACATTGGCGAAGATTCCCATCCTGATCATGTTCGGCGATCACCTGGAAGATGTGCCCGGACCGTTCGCCAAAATGTGGCCAGCAAACTTCGATTCCTGCAATACCTTCGTCAAGCAAATCAACGACGCGGGCGGTGACGCCAAGATGATGTACCTGCCGAAAATGGGAATCAAGGGAAATAGCCACATGCTCATGCAGGACAAAAACAGCTTGCAACTCGCCGATCTGATCCTGGGCTGGATCGATGAACACGTGGAAGGCAAAAAGGGCGCGCATCACAGCCAGTCAACGGCTCGTGCCGGCACCGAATCTCAGAATGAGGTGGCGCGTTAGGTTAGAAGCCTTAAGTGGCTCTAGCCAAAGTCTTAGTACGCCTTCGCTGAAGCGGCCAATCGCCAGGTTCGAGCCCGAAATACCTCGCATTCCCAGGGTGCCTCTGGTATCATTTGCAAAGGAGCGTTTCTGCTCAGTTTGGGAATCGGTTCTCTTAAATTGATCCGACAGTCAATTGTCTAGGGGTCCGTCTCGGTTTATGCGTTGGTGTGCAAGCTCCGGCGGCGTAAAAGCTGTCATTGGAGAAGCCTAAAGACGCTCGGAGGGCTCCGCCCTTGAATTACGGGGTCAAGGACGGGAGCTGATTCCGCTGGTAAGTTGCGCTCCTTTTTTCTTAGTTTTTCCAGCCTTCCAATTTGATGAACATTTTATTCATAGGCGATATCTTTGCGTCGCCGGGCCGCGTGCTTGTCGCGCGTTATCTTCAGGAAATTATCTCGACCGAGAAAATCCAGCTCGCCATCGCCAATGCCGAGAACTCGGCAGGCGGATTTGGCGTCACGCCATCGATTGCCGACGAGCTGTTCTCGCTAGGGGTCGACGTTCTCACGTCCGGCAATCACATTTGGGACAAGAAAGAGATCTTCGATTACCTGCCGCGCAACCCGCGCTTGCTTCGTCCCGCGAACTATCCCGCCGACCTTCCGGGAAGCGGCCTGCTCGTCACCAAGGCGAGAAACGGCGTCCCTGTGGCCGTGATCGATTTGCAGGGCCGTGTGCATCTGCCCGCTATCGAAGATCCGTTTCGGATGGCGGATCGCATTATCGAATCGCTCGACCCGACGGTGAAGGTTCGCTTCGTGGATTTTCATGCCGAGGTCACCAGCGAAAAGGTCGCGATGGGCTGGTATTTGGATGGCCGCGTTTCAGCGATGGTGGGCACTCACACACATATACCGACCGCCGATGAACGCATCCTGCCGGGTGGAACCGCGTACCAGACCGACGTCGGGATGACTGGTCCGTACGATTCGGTTATCGGCTCGGAAAAGAGCTTGGCGATTCGCCGCTTTCTCACCGGCATGCCTATCCGGCTCGATAATGCGAAGTTCGGCGCGGAGCTGCACGCCACCATCATCACGGTGGACCCGGCAACCGGCCACGCCACCGCCATTCGTCGCTACACTCGTACTGGATGATCGCACTTCGAGTGATCAGACCGAGCCGTTCTGTCCGCGAGTACGTGAAGCAGTTCGCTGGCGCCGGCGTGCTGAACACTCGGATTCATCGACACGACCAAATGCTTCTGTTTGAGGGGCGCGAAGGGAAGCAAAAGCGCGACTCCGCCGTGCGCACGTACTTCCAAATAGGAAGCGACATCGCTCATTCCATCCGGCAGTTGGTGAAATGGAAGTTCGGCGGGTTTCAAAACATAAACAAGTTTCTGGACTTCGCGAGCGGCTACGGCAGGGTGACGCGGTTCCTGGTGCAGCACATCGAGCCGTCACGCCTCTGGGTCTCGGACATCTTGGCCGAGGCTGTCAAGTTTCAAAAGGCGAATTTAGGCGTGCAGGGATTTGTTTCAGTGAGCGATCCAAACCAGCTCGAAATCGCAGAGCGCTTCGATTGTATCCTGGCGTGCTCGCTGTTCACGCATCTTCCGGAATCGACGTTTGTGAAATGGCTGGAGAAGCTTTACGGGCTTCTCGCACCGAACGGACTATTGATCATTTCTACTCACGATGAGTTCCTGCTCAAAGTTCCGCCGTGTAACGGGCCCCTGTTTCGATTCGAGCGGGTCAGCGAAATCGAGACATTGGATAAGGAGGAGTACGGGTCGACAACCGTAAATGAACACTACGTCCGCGCCGCGATCCAGCAGGCGACGCGGGGGACCGGCAGCTATTTTCGAATCCCAAGAGGATTGAATCGCTACCAGGATTTTTATCTGATTACCGCCCAGCCCCCACCTGATTTCGCGGCCCTTCCCGGTAGTCTTGGACCGCAAGGGTGTGTGGATTCGATTTCACTGGTTGGGCCTGAATTACTGGAAGTAGCCGGCTGGGCTTTCGATCCCGGACGATCGAACGTCGAAGTGCGGGTTGTCGTTCAGGGCGAGCTGATTCAAAAGTGCCGGCCGGGTGAGTATCGTGACGATGTGGCGCGCTATTTCGAGAATCCGAATGCGGAACACTCTGGGTTCCGCTGCGTTGGCCAGCTTCCGGGCAAAGCCAATTCGCTCCACTCAGCGTCCCTCGGTGTATTTGCGATTGGCTCCAGCGGGGAATCATTCAGCATGTTCAACGGCCGGCTCGGAGAAGCGCTGGGCAAGAAGTAGACATCGCTACACTCGTACTGGATGAAGCTTCCGCGGATCGCCTGGGCCATCGCCTTTCTATTGTGCCTCTCGACCACCATCAATTACCTGGATCGCCAAGCCATCGGAATCGTCTCGGTGGAGATCCAGCGTGAGTTCTCGCTCACCCAAGAACATTATTCGTACATCGTGTCGGCGTTCCTCGCGGCCTACGCCATTGGCTACGGTTTCTCGGGGTACATTGTCGACCGGCTCGGCGCCCGGCGCGGCTTCGCGGTTTTCATGGCAAGCTGGTCCATCGCGCAGTTACTGCACGGATTCGCCATCGGGAAATGGAGCCTGGGATCGTATCGATTCCTGCTTGGCCTGAGCGAACCGGGGGCTTGGCCGGCGGCCGCGAAGGCGATCGCCGAATGGTTTCCCGCATCGCAGCGCGCTCTCGCGATGGGCATTTTCAATGCCGGTACGATGCTGGGCTCGGCACTGGCGCCCGTTACAGTCGCGCTCATCACGCTGCGCTATGGATGGCGAAGCGCGTTCGTCCTGACGGGTCTCGCCGGGATCGTGTGGCTAGCGCTTTGGCTGATGATCTATCGATCGCCGGCTCAGGCCCCGGCTCCTGGACCACGCGCCAAAGTAGATTGGCTGGCTTTGCTTCGCGCCCGCGGCTGCTGGACCCTCATCCTCACGCGCTTCCTCACCGATCCGGTGATCTACTTCGTCATCTTCTGGCTGCCCGATTATCTGCGCCGCGAGCGCGGTTTCGATCTCGCGATGGTGGGTGAATATTCCTGGGTTCCGTTCGCGCTCGGAGGAGTCGGCTATCTAGTTGGTGGCTGGCTCTCGGGATTTCTGATGCGTACTGGATGGCCGCTCGGCCCCGCGCGGAAATTCAGCATGGCACTCGGAGCCGCCGTGTTGCCCATCGCGATGGCTGCGCCGTTCGTCCCCACTGCTGCGCTAGCGATCGCCGCCACGTGCGCCATCACGTTCGGGCACGGCGTATGGGTCGCGAACCTGCAAACAATTCCCACCGATTTGTTTAACGTGGGCGAGGTCGGCACGGTGACCGGATTTTCCGGCATGGGCGGCGCGATCGGCGGTGCGCTGGCGAACCTCGGCACCGGATTCATCGTGACGCACTTCAGCTATGCGCCGGTGTTTCTGCTGGCTGGTTTAATGCATCCGCTCTCCGCGGTGCTCACCTACGCGTTGCTCCCCGATGCGCAGTTCCGCGTGGATCTAGGGCGCCGACTTTAGCAGCTGCTTCTTGGCGAGCTTCTTCGCCTTTCGAGGAAGGCGCTTTTTGTTTTTCTTGACCAGCTTTCCGATCTTTTTCCTCGGAGGCGTCGCAGGTTTCGCGACGGGCGCTGGAGCTTCCGCAGCGGGCGGGGGAGCCGCTTCCTTCTTCGGTTTCGCGGCCTTTACTACCTTTTCTTCAGCGGGCGGTTTCTCGGATTTCTTCGCAGGCATGGAGACTCATTCTAATACATATCGCTGCCAACCCGCGCCTTCGAGCGATGGCGCGAACGCTTCCGGATGCAGAATCTCGGCGAGAATCTGGAGCGACTCTACCAGCCGCGGTCCTGGACGATTGAAGTACTGATTGCCGTCGGCCAAGTAAACCTGCCCGCTTTCAACCGCGCGCAGCTTGCTCCATTGCGGCCGGCCCGTGAGCCAATACATTTCCGATCGCGTGCGGTCCAGATCGAACCCGCAGGGCATGGTGATGACGACGTCCGGATCCGCTTCAAGAAGCTCCTGCCAAGTCATCCACGGGGAATGCGCGCCCGCTTGTCCGAATAGGTTCACAGCACCCGCCATCTCAACCAGTTCGGGTACCCAGTTGCCGGCGGCCATCAGCGGTTCATGCCACTCGATGCAGGCCACGCGCGGCCGTCGAGCCGAGTGGCAGGCTAGTGCCGAAATCTCGCGTATGCGTCCCTGCAGCGTTTCGACAACTCGTTCTCCGCGTTCCGGTACCCCGCACGCAGCTGCCACGTGCTGGATGTCCGACCAAACATCGGCCAACGCGTTCGGCTCGAGCGCGATCAGCTTCGGCCGGCTGGAAACCCATCCGATGAGCGCGCGTTCCACATCCTCCAGACTCACCGCGCACACCCGGCATTGCGTTTGTGTGATCACGTGCGTCGGCTGCAATTGGTCTAGTATTTCCCGCGAGACTTCATAGACCGAAAGCGCGTTGGCAATCTGAGCTTTGACGCGATGGTCGATCTCGGCGCTGGAACCGCTTGTGACGAAGGCCGGCGAGGTGCAGATGGGCAGCGCGGCGATCTCGGCCGGGAAGTCGCATTCGTGCGACCGGCCCACTTGATCGCGCGTCAGTCCCAGGGCGGCCAGGATTTCGCTCGCGCTGGCGATGAGCGAAACGATACGGAGCATGCTTCTACTGTAAAATTGATCGCGCCAAGAAATTGGCAAGTGACATCAAAATGTCATAAAGATTTGCACGACCGGCGGTGGTTCAAAACTCAAGGAGCCGGTCGGGCGGGAGTTAGTAGAGGTAACTTACGGAGTTGTTACTTGGAGAGTACGAAGGGGGCAGTTAACTGGGGAACGACCTTTGCTCCTTGAGCCTTAAATGATTTCACGCCCGAGAAATAGCAAGCCGGTCGCCAAATGCGGAACACCCTTATTTCACTGCCCTAATGCCTCTGGTGGGCTAGAAAAAATTACCGGATTGGAACGCGGGGGGATGCAAATCTGGCACCGGATGCCGGTGGATCGACACCGTTTTGGAACAATCGACGTCATGCCGACTGCCGTATTCAAGGTTGTTTGGCCGGCTCTGCAATCGATGACAAACGCTGCACCTTGCCGGCCCGCGCGTCGTCCAACGAAACATGATTCACTTCGAGCGTCGTGCCGAGGGTTTGATCCAGTGCGAGACGCGCGTTGCTGAAATCCACCAGCGCAGCAATCTCGGCGGACTGCGAAGCCACCAGGTCGCGTTGCTGCTGAACCACATTGAACAGCGTGGACGCTCCGCCCGCCAATTTCTTTTGTTCGGCATCTAACAACTGCTGCTGGAGGATCCTGGTTTGGACGGCTGCGCGGTAACGTCCGCGGGCCTGCCGCATGGCGACAACGTAATTGGAAACATCCACCGCCACCTGATTCAAATCCTTCCCTAGCTGGATTTGCGACTGGCGCAACTGCAATTGATCGATGGCGAAGTCGGCTTGCGCCTGATCGTTACGCAATGGGGTTTGGAACACGGCCGCAACTCGATTGGTTGGAAAATTACGGCGCAACACTTGGCCTAGGGCGTCTCCGATCCCGCCGTCGAAGTACGGATTAGCGGTTTCCACTCCAAAACTGCTCACCGCGGTTTTCGGCTTACCCGCGAGGCCGGCGTCGCTTTCGGTGGCGATGCCCAGCAACAGAGGCAGGATTCCGTTCCGGGTTCCAAGAGCCGAGATCTCGCTGCTTGTGATACCCAGCCGTTCGGCCGCCAGATCGCTCCGATTCTTCAAGGCGGTTTCGAGCAGATCCTTTAGGGGAGGGAGATCGTCGCTATCGGGAACCGCAATGCGGTCAAGCGGGACAATTTCGACCGATGCCAGCACCGGGTCTGCAATTCCGTTGCGGCTCAAGAGATTCTTTAACTGCAGTTGCTGTTGCTGAAGATTCGTCTGGGAATTCACCAAGTCGTATTGCGCGCTGGCAAGCTGAGCTTCGGCGGTGGTTACATCCAGGCGAGCTAACGTCCCGGCCTCTTCCTGGAGCTTGCTGTTGTCGTAAAATTTCTGCGCGACTTCAATCGCGTTGGATTTTGCCCTGATATCCTCATAGGTGGCGGACAGCGCGTAGTAAACATTGAGAACCTGGTTGACCGTCGTGCTGATCTGAGTCTTGAAATTCAACTCGGAAGCCTTTACATTTAAGCGGCTTACTTCAATGGTGCGAGCATTCACCGCGACGCCGAACCCACGCAAGAGATTCTGCTGGTAGGTGATCGAGAGGCTGGGTGCCGACGATGGATTCAGGACGTCGGTGGGCGCATTTTCGTTCAGATAGCTATCCTTATAACTCACCGTAACGTTGCCGCCAATCAGGAATCCTTGGGCGTAGGAGAACGACGAATTCCGCGTGTTCGAAATCAGCACTGGCAGAACGCTCTGCACCGTGTCGGCTTGAGGCGCGGTCTGATGGCTGAATACGGTGTTTTCCTGGATGACGGGGTCCAGCGTCTGGGCAATCGGACCGATTTGCGCGATGGTTGCGTTGGTGGAGGCTGCGGCTGAGTTTCCATTAGATCCTGTGTTCACGCCCGCTGCTGCCTGGCTTCCGGCGACCCCTTGTCCGTTGGCCACGTTGCCAGCATTAGCAGCGCTGCTGGGTACTCCAGGCAACGCGCCGCCGGCTTGGGAGCGCTCCAATTGCCACTCCGACAGGATCGGATTGTAACGGGCTACCTCGAGATCGATGTTGTTCTCGAGTGCCAGTGCGATGGCGTCCTGCACGGTCAGGTAAAGCATGCCGGCTCGCACCAGGCTGCCCAAGCGTCCTGAATTTAATAGGCGGACCGTCGGAATTTGCGCGGGCTCATAAGATCTTAGAAGCGGTGTCGATGCCCGCACCGGTTCGATCGTCGGCTCCTGAGCACCGAGTAACGCCACGGAACAAAGCGTAACTGTGAAAATTTTGCGCATCGCCGTCATGGGTGCAAGTCCGCGGGGAGATTGGCTGGGAGCTGCGAGGGGCGGGAAATGGTCCCAACCAGAGCTTCGTCGAAGGAAATGTTATTGGCTTCGAGCGTCCGGCCCAAAGCTTGATCGAGGCCGATGCGGGCGTGAGAATAGCTGGCCAAGGCTTGTACCTCCGAGCTTTCGGCGCTCGCGAGGTTTTGCTGATCCAGCACGATCTGGTAAGCCGTGGACGCTCCCAATGCCAGCCGTTTTTGATCGGCGTCGAGCGTTTGTTGCTGAAGGTTGCTGGCCTTCAAGGCAGCCGCATAACGCGCCCGCGCCTGCTGCAGTGCGATCACGGCGTTCTGTACGTCCACGCGAACCTGGTTGATGTTCTGCTGCAGGCCAAGCTCGCTCTGCCGCAGCCCCAGTTCGCTGGTGACGTAGTCGGATTGCGCCGCGCGATTGCGCAGCGGAATGTTCAGCGCGAGACCCGCCGTATAATTCGGAAAATTGCGGCGGAACTCCTGGCCTAGCAGCGCGCCATCACCGCCGGCCAGATAGGGCACCCCAGGGGTCGCCGCGCCGATCGGTGTGAGCGCTCCCGTCAATCCGTTGTTAGTCAACTCGGCAAACGCCTGCAAGGTTGGTTTCAGGGCGTTCTTGATTCCCACCAGATTCAACTTGTTGCTGTCGATATTGATGCGGCTCTGTACTACTTCAGAGCGATTTTCGAGCGCCTGCGACACCAATTGCTCGACGGGCGGGGTATCATCCTTGGCCGGAATCGTAATGGTGTCGAGCGGAATGATGTGCGCGTCCCCTAGGCTCGGGTCGGCAATGCCCTTGCGGCTGAGGGCGTTCTTCAGCACCGTCTCCTGCTGGAGCAGGTTGGTCTGGGATACCAGCAAGTCTTGCTGGCTGGTATAAACCTGAGCTTCGGCACGCGTGACTTCAATAGGCGCGAGCGTGCCTGCATCCGCCTGTTTTCGGTTGTTTTCGAGGAGCTGTTCAGCGGCGGAGAGTTCGCGTTGCCGTGCGCGCTGATCCTGCCAGAACTCCACGAGATCCCAATACAGGTTCAGAACCGAGGACACCGTGGTGGCTACTTGTTGCCGGAATTGCAGATTGGTGACCTTGATATTGTTCTTCTGAACGCGGATGTTCCGCCCGTTCACCGCCGATCCAAATCCGTACAACAGGTTCTGCGTCACTTGCAGATCCAAGTAACCTTGGGTATACGGATCGACGCTGAAGAACGGGCTGTTGACGTTGATGTGCTGCTGGTAATAAGTGAACTGTGCGCCGAGACCGAAGTCCCAGTTCTGCACGTATTGCGCCTGATACGTCCGGCTCGCCTGGATCAAGGCCGTGGTGCCGGTCAGAATCGTATTACTCTGTGGGCTGGTGGCATGTTGGAAACTCGCAAATAGGGTGACGGTGGGATCGAAGGACGAAATGGGCGGTCCCAATTGAGTCACGATGCCGCCGCCGGAACTGACGCCTTCGCCAGCCGCACCGAGCGTGCCGATATTCGTTACGGTGACTCCGGTCAGGCTGACACTGGCAGGTCCATTCGCTACGCCCACGCCGACGCTGCGCAACGCACCACCAGCCCGCGCGCGCCGCAACACTTCCAGTGCTAACAAGGGACCGTAGCGCTGGACCTCGATATCCAAGTTATTTTCCACCGCCAGAGCTACCGCGTCCTGAGCCGAAAGATACAGGTTCCCGGCGCGCAGCAGAGATTCCAGGCGAGGCGAGTTGGCCAAGTTTATGGGTGGGACCGATCGGGCTCGCAAGGGGCGCGTGAACCGCGTGAAGGACCCCTGTGCCGGGTCGATCCTGACCGCGTTCTCCGCCCCCGCGGGGCCAGCCAGCAGTAGCAGCAACAGGGGCCACCGTAGACGAAAACAATGCATCCTGCCAATTCCTCCAATTTTGCCTAGAAGCGCAAAGGGCCCGGCGCGCACCATATAAGTGGCAAGGAACGGGTCCGCGCCGCGCTCCGTTTTGCGCAATCTTCCCAGTAGATCACTTGGCGAGTACCAAGTTACCTTAGTTACACAGTACGTTAAACTTGCCGTCAGGTGCTGCCGTGCGGCGAATCAAGATCGTGCTCTCTTATGACGGAACCGGCTATCACGGCTGGCAGGTGCAGCCCGGGTTGCCGACCATCCAAGGCGTGCTGGAGAGCGTGATCTCGGAAATCGAAGGTCGGGGTGTGTCCGTGGCCGGTTCCGGCCGCACCGATGCGGGAGTCCATGCGATCGGGCAGGTGGCGGCGTTCTCGATCGAAAATCCGATTCCAGTGGACAATTTGCGGCGGGCGATGAATCGTCTGCTGCCGCGCGATGTTCGCGTGTTGCAACTTGACGAAGCGGCGCTCGACTTCCATCCGCGTTTCCAAGCCAAGCGGAAGACTTACGAATATCGGATCTTTCGCGGCGAGATCTGTTCGCCATTCGAGCGGTGTTACGTTTACCATCATCCGTACCCCTTGGCGGTGGAGGAAATGATCGCACTCGCGCCGTTGCTCGAAGGCGAGCATGATTTCACGGCATTCGCGGCGTCGGATGATCGCGACGAATTGGAATTGTCGAAAGTGCGGACGATCTTTTGTTCGCGGCTCGCGCTGGAGGGCGATCGGCTGATCTATCGCGTAACCGGCAGCGGATTTCTGAAGCACATGGTGCGCAACATCGTTGGCGTGCTACTCGAAGCGGGGAAGGGAAATCTGGATCGCGCGGGGTTGTTGGCGCGGCTGGAGCCAGGAGGTGAGATTGCGGCGGGTCCGACCGCCCCGGGGCGAGGGCTGTTTCTAGTTTCAGTTGAGTATTAGGCTGAAGTGCCTGAGGGCTGCGGTGAGAGGTCGCGAATGCACTTCAACACCATTTCCGAGGTGAAGGGCTTGGAGAGCGCGGCTTTCGCCCCCAGCAGTTTCGCATCGACGAGCGCCTCGGGATTGGAGCCGGACATAGCGATGATCTTGACCTCGGGATGAGCCTTCCTAAAAGCGCAAATGATTCCGAGCCCCTCCTCGTTGGGCATGGAGATATCCGTGATCATCAGGTCCAAAGGCTGCCGCTGGGCAAGTCTCTTGGCTTCGATGCCATCCTTGGCAGTGAATACGTGATGGCCCCGCGCTCCCAGGATGTCGGCCAGCCAATCCCGCAAACCGTCTTCATCGTCGACCACCAGAACCCGCTGCGCCGGAGACTGAACATTGAGCGTGGTAGAAATCGCCTCGCACAGTGCGCTCGGGCTCCAAGGTTTTTGGATAAAGTTCGCGTCCGGTTCCAAAGTTCCATTCCCGGTAGCTGCGTCGCGGGGGTGCCCTGACATGAACAGGACTTTCATTTCCGGTTGCAACGCCTTCAGAAGCGCGGCGACATCTTTGCCGGGCGTTCCCGGCAAGGAGAGATCGGTCAGCAGTAATCGAATTTGGCCCGGGTATTCGGCAGAGACACGAAGCGCTTCGGCGCCGTCTTCGGCTGTCAAAACACGATACCCAGCACCGCTGAGGACTTCCTGGGTCAGAGCGCGGAGGCCGGGCTGATCTTCGACAATCAGGATGGTCCCCATGCTAGATAACAGCATGATGACTTATCGTCCCGGAGCCCGAAGATATTGAAGCGGGGAAGCGCGGTCTAAGCATGGTCCAGCACCTCCCTCACTTTCTTCGCCAGCGAGCTAGGCGTGAATGGTTTTTGCAGGAAGTTCGCGTTAGCTTGCAGGACGCCGTGCCGCACCACCGCATCGTCGGTATAGCCGCTCATAAACAGCACGTTGAGTTCAGGATGCTGGCCCAGAAGCGTTTGGGCCAATTCGCGGCCGCCCATCTGCGGCATGACGACGTCTGTAACCAACAAGTCGATCTTCTCCCGGCAGGTTGACATGAGTTGGAGTGCAGCCAGGCCTTCCGGAGCCGTCATCACCGTATAGCCGCATTCTCTTAAGATCACGGTGGCTAATTCGCGAACGCTATCTTCGTCTTCTACGAGCAGGATGGTTTCCACCCCCTGCGAGGGGAGCTCCGCTCCGTCGCCGGGCAACGCCGCAGCCTTCTGCTGGACGGCAGGTAGATAAATTCTGATCGTGGTTCCGATACCTACCTCGCTGTAAACATCAATGTTGCCGCCACTCTGTTTGATGATGCCGTGTACCACGGCTAACCCCAATCCCGTGCCTTTGCCGACGCTTTTCGTGGTAAAGAACGGCTCAAAGATGCGCGCCCTCACTTCTGGCGGTATTCCACAGCCGGTATCGCTGATGGCCAGCAGGACGAACCGGCCGGTGCGGGCTTCCGGGTGCAGTTGGGCATAGGACTCATCGAGTTCGCTATCGCTGGTTTCGATGCTGAGTTTCCCGCCTTTGGGCATGGCGTCCCGGGCGTTCACGGCGAGATTGATGATCACCTGCTCGATCTGGCCGGGATCCACCTTCACCGGGCTGATAGCTGGACCGAGGACCGTGCTGAATTGGACGTCCTCGCCGATCAGCCGGTGCAACATCTTCTCGATATCGGCGACAATCAGGTTGAGATCGACAACTTTCGGCTCAAGCAACTGCTGCCGGCTAAAGGCCAGAAGCTGGCGCGTCAAGGAGGCCGCGCGTTCCGCGGCTCGGCGGATCTGATCCACCATCTTAGTTTTCGGATCGTCGGGCGCTAGCTTCGCGGATAACAAGCCGCTGTATCCCGAAATCACCGTCAACAAATTGTTGAAGTCGTGAGCTACGCCCCCAGCCAATTGACCGAAGGCCTCCATCTTTTGCGACTGGTGCAGTTGGGACTCCAACTTCTTCTTGTCGGATATATCTCGCAGGATACCCACGAAATAGCGTTTGTTGTCGAGCTGGAACTCGGTGACGGCGAGGTCAATCGGGAAGGTGGAGCCGTTTTTCCGCAGGCCCAGGACCTCCCTGCCGCTGCCGATGATTTTACGTTCCCGGGTCCGCTCGTAATTGGAGAGATACGTGTCATGTTCGCTGTGGTAAGGCTCGGGCATCAGTATCTTGATGTTTTGTCCGATGATCTCCGTTCCGGAGCGGCCGAAAAGCTTCTCTCCGGCCCGATTGATCATGGAGATCGTGCCCCGCTCGTCAATGCTGATGATGCCGTCGAGGGTATGGTTCAGGACCGACTGCAGCAATTCATCGTTGCGTCTCTTGGCCGTCATGTCGCGGGCGATCTTGGCGAAGCCGCGCACCTTGCCGTTCTCGTCGTACAAGGCGGAGAGCGTGCCATTCACCCAGAACCGCGATCCGTCCTTGCGCACGCGCCAACCTTCGACTTCCACTCTGCCTTCCGCCGCCGCCCGTTCCAGCTCTTGCTTGGGCATGCCGGAGGCAATCAGTTCGGGGGTGAACAGGCAGGAATAATGGCGGCCGATGATCTCACCCGCGGCGTATCCGTCGATGCGCTCGGCGCCGCGGCTCCACGTCAAAATGGTGCCGTCGGGATCAAGCATCAAAATGGCATGATCGGTCACGCCATCCACCAGCAGGTGGAACCGGTCTTCGGAAACCCGGAGGTCGTCCTGCATCTTCTTGCGGTCTGTGATGTCCTGAATAACTCGGATGTACCCGGTCGGCTCGGGGCCCTGCCCGTACAGCGGAGTGACCGTGACGTTGGCCCAATAGCGAGAGCCATCCTTGCGCATGCGCGCGGCATCGACTTCGAAGAAACCCTCCGTCCTTGCAATTGCTAATTCGCGTTCAGGCTTACCTCCCGCAGTGTCCTCCGGTGTGTAGAAGATCGAGAAATGCCGGCCGATAATCTCCTCGGCCTTGTACCCTTTGATACGTTCGGCGCCCGGGTTCCAACTGGCGATCATGCCGGCGGCATCGGTCATGAAAATCGCGTGCCCCCGCAAACCATTCAGGATGAGGCGGCTTTGTTCCTCCGAGGCATGTAACTTTTCGTTGCTTTGGGAGAGTTCCGCGGCTCGCGCGAGCGCTAAGGCTTCCAACTGGCTATTCGTGTCGCGGAGTTCCTGCTCCGCCTTTTTCCGCGCGGTGATATCACGGTTGGTCTCGATCACATAAGCCCGGCCCTGCTCCCGGATCAAGACCATGCGGGTGTCGACGATAATCGTTCGGCCATCCCGGCTGGTGTGGTGTAATTCACCTTCCCACCGGCCGTCCCGCTCCAGGATGTCAAGAAAGCCCGCCACGCCGCCGGGAATGGCGGTATGCAAAAGCTCGTGACTTACGCTCCCCAGAGCTTCCTGCCGCGAAAACCCGTAAAGGCGCTCGGCGCCGCGATTCCAGAAGGAGATCGGGCCGTTCCATTCCCAGACATGCGCGGCCTCGTAGGTCTGGTCTATCAGCGCGGCGTGGTGCCGAAGAGACTCGTCGGTGGACTTAGCCCGTTTGCGAGCCGCGTGCAACGCACGAGCCAGCAAAGCGATACCGAGACCGAGACCAGCGCAAATGAAGAGAAAGAGACTCATTAGTCCCTCCATATCGGCCAAGTGTGTTTCCTCTGTGAACTTTCTCCGCCGCAGGTACGTCCGCTTACCAACACGTTACAATTTGAATTGGCGTGAAAATCACCGTATCCAAGGAGAATTACCTCAAGGCGATCGCTGAAGCCGAGAGCGAAGGCGAGCCTGTTATTCCGGCCACGTTAGCGCGCTGGCTGAACGTGTCGGCGCCGGCGGTCACCATGGCGCTCAAGCGCTTGAAGCGGGACGCGTTGATCCGCACGGGGCGCGACGGGACGCTTTCACTCACCTCGGCCGGACGCGACATCGCCAATCGCCTGCTCAACCGGCACCATTTGATCGAGCGAATGCTGACCGAGATTTTCGGCATGGAATGGTATAAGGTCCATGACGAGGCCGAACAATTGGAACACGCGGTGTCGGCCGACTTCGAGAGGCGTTTGCTGGAGAAACTGGGCCGGGGCGAAGCCTGCCCGCATGGCAACCGGGTGGAGGGCGATACACCGCAGGATCGCCGGGATCGCGGGCTGCGGCCGCTGGACGAGGCGCCCGCGGAATCGGATTCGGTGGTGGTGAGCGTGTTCGAGCGCGACCGGCGATTGCTCGAGTACTTGCACGGCCTGGGCATCCAACCCGGCGCGATGGTACGGATGCTGGCGTCGAATTACGACGACACTCTGACGCTTAGGATCGCTGGGCAGCCGGTGCAATTGGGCAAGGCCGCTGCGGCGAAGGTCTGGATCTCGGTTTCGCCGGTCAGGAACGGGCCAGAGCCGGTGAAGGCAGGCGTTGGAAATAGTCGATAGTTTCCTTGAGCCCGTCTTCGAGGCTGACTTTCGGTTCCCAGCCCAGGATCTTTTTCGCTTTCGCGATATTGGGCTGGCGCCGTTTGGGATCGTCCTGCGGGAGCGGCTTGAAATCGAGCTCGGCGGTGGTTCCGGTGAGGCGGCGGATGCGCTCGGCGAATTCGAGAATGGTGAGCTCCTGGGGATTGCCGAGATTCACGGGATAGCGTTCATCGGATAACGTGAGGCGATACAGCCCGTCCACAAGATCGCGCACGTAGCAAAAGCTGCGCGTTTGCGTTCCATCGCCGAATACCGTCATCGGTTCGCCGTGCAGCGCTTGATCGATGAATGCGGGCACCACGCGGCCGTCTTTTAATTGCATCCGCGGGCCATAGGTGTTGAAGATGCGGGCGATGGTGGTGCGGACGCCGTGGACGCGATGGTACGCCATGCTGAGAGCTTCCGCGTAGCGCTTGCTTTCGTCATAGCAGGATCTGACACCCACTGGATTCACGTTGCCCCAATATGTCTCCACCTGCGGATGCTCCAGCGGATCACCGTAGCACTCTGACGTTGACGTGACCATGAAGCGGGCCTTGTGCTGGCGAGCGATCTCGAGCATGTTGCGCGTACCGGTCGATCCGACGTCGAGGGTTTCGATCGGATGCTCGAAGTAGTCCTTGGGGCTCGCGAGCGAGGCCAGGTGCAGCACGCCATCCACGGGGCCATCCACGGTGAATGGCCGGCAGACATCCCACTCGCGAAATTCAAAGGCGGGATTGCCCGCCAGATGCTGGAGATTGCGGGCATCTCCGGTGATGTAGCTGTCGTACCCCAAGACTTGATGGCCTTCGGCAATCAGGCGGTCGCATAAGTGCGAGCCGATGAATCCCGCGGCTCCAGACATAATGAATCGCAAACGTTTTGGCTCCCTCTTACTTCTATGCTACCTATCGTAGCGAAGGGCGGGGGGCTTTATGCGCGACCGATGGAGCTGGTACGCCTAGGCTGTCGGTTTGCTGTAATGAAGAACGTGCCGAAAATGTCTAAAGCAGAACCGACGCCGGCTGCGGATCAGATCGCGGAGATGGCGACGCAGAGTGAGGATATCTCAGCCTACTTCACCAATAGGTTCGCCGTCGTCAAGGCAGCTCAGCCGGGAATTACTGACCTGACGCAGCAGAAGAATCAGCATCCAACGCGAAGAAAGCCAACTAGTGAACGTGTGTGATGCTCGTTCGACGATCGTGCTTATTTCACTGGCCGTTTTCGCGCCGGTGATTTCGGGGATCGCCGTGGTAGCGCAGACGCCCAAGACAAAGTGCGATGGCAGCACCGTGGAAAATTTTTCACCGAGTCTCGCACCGAGGGCTCGGGCTTTTCTGGCGGATCTTCAGGCCTCCGTTAAGGCGGATGACCGGCAGAGGGTCGCAATGATGTGTCGCTTTCCGCTGCGGGTGTGGCTCGACGGGCGAGTGCGGCGCGTTCGAAACCAGTCCGAGCTTGTGAAGGATTACGATCGGGTTTTCACTTCTTCGATGAAGAAGGCCATAGCGAGTCAGATCCCTGAGTGCCTTTTTGCGAATTGGCAAGGTGTAATGATCGGCCGCGGCGAAGTGTGGTTCGAGGAAGAAAAAAACGGGAGCTTAGAGATAAAGACGCTGAACGTTATGGAACCTTAGTGCGACAAGTGCGTGGGGCACCGGAACCAAGTAACCTAAAGATAGAGTGTCCACAGACGTTGCTCCCGTTGTCCCTGCGCCAGGAATAGTTGAACAGCTCTACGCCGAGCTGGAGCAGAAGATCCGCGCGCTGCGGCCGAAGGACGATCTTTCGCAGCTCGAAGAAGCCTGCCGGATGGCTGCGGCGGGGCATAAGGATCGAACGCGCTCTTCTTGATGGTATAAGAGTTATATACGCGCTGTCATTTCGTCCGCGAGAAAAGCCGTGAGGTCAAACGAAAACACGGCGTCAGCCTAGAAGAAGCGCAAGAGATCTTTGACCAAGCTTACTTGGTGGACCAAAAGAACGACGCCCCGGAACAGTTCCGTGCGATCGGTTGGTGTGGTGGGCATCTGTGTTCAGTGATATTCGAGATTAGGCATGACACCGAAGGTGAATACTTCCATCTAATCACTGCCTGGAAAGCGACCCAAGAAGAAGAGCGAACTTATGCCGAAAATGTCTAAAACGAAGCCAACGGCACCTACTGCCGATCAGATCGCGGAAATGGCCACGCGGGGTGAGGACATCTCCGCATACTTCACGAATAAGTTTACCGTTGTGAGACCGGTGCGGCGGGTGAATGTCGATCTGACGCAAGGCATGCTGCGCGAGCTGGATGCGCGAGCCGCTCGGCTCAACATCAGCCGGCAAGCGGTGATCAAAACGCTGCTTGGCCGAGCGCTCAGCGAAGAGCGGCCGGCGAAGTCCAAGTCAAGGTAAAGAACAAGTCTTCGCACGTGCGCGTGCGCCACAGCAGGCAAACCAAGTAACCTAAAGATAGAGTGTCCACAGACGTTGCCCCCGTTGTCCCTGCACCCGGAATAGTTGAACAGCTTTACGCCGAGCTGGAGCAGAAGATCCGCGCGCTCCGGCCCAAGGACGACCTTTCGCAGCTCGAAAAAGCCTACCGCATGGCGGCCGAGGCCCATAAAGATCAGCTGCGCCAGTCGGGCGAGCCGTACATGATCCATCCGCTGCACGTCACGCTGATTCTGGCGGACATGCAGATGGATATGGTCTGCCTGATCACGGGGCTCTTGCACGACACCGTCGAAGACACCAGCGTCAGTCTGGAGCAAATCAAGAAGGAGTTTGGCCCGGAAGTGGCGGCGTGCGTTGACGGCGTCACCAAGCTGAGCAAACTGAAGTTTTATTCACGCGAGGAGCGGCAGGCCGAGAACGTCCGCAAAATGCTGCTCGCGATGGTCAACGATATCCGCGTGATTATTGTGAAGCTGGCGGACCGGCTGCACAACATGCGCACGCTCGGAGCGCTGCCTCAGGAGCGGCAATTACGCATCGCGCAAGAGACCGCCGAGATCTACGCGCCCATCGCGCACCGGCTCGGGATGGGTAAAGTCCGCGGCGAGCTGGAGGATCTTTCGTTCCGTTATCTGGAGCCTGAGGCATGGGCCGAGTTGATGCGCGAGATCGAGTCGCAACGGTTGCAGAACGAAGAGTTTCTCAACAAGATGCGGCACGACGTGGAAGTGAATTTGAGGCGCGAGAATATTCCGGCGCGCGTCGAGGCCCGGATCAAGCGGCCGTTTTCGGTGTTCCAGAAGATGAAGCGGCAGAAAATCGCGCTCGATCAGGTTTATGATTTGCTGGCGCTGCGCATCATTACGGACTCGGTGAAGAATTGTTACGCAGCGCTGGGCGTGATCCACAACGAGTGGCATCCGATCCCAGGTCGTATCAAGGACTTTATCGCGATTCCGCGGCCAAACCTGTATCAATCGCTGCACACGTCGGTGATTGGCGCGGGCGGCCGATCGTTCGAAATCCAGATTCGCACCGAGGAAATGCATCGGCTGGCTGAAGAAGGAATCGCCGCGCACTGGAAATACAAAGAGGGACGCAAAGGGCCGGGCGCGGACGATCAGCGCATCAATTGGCTGCGGCAGTTGGTGGAGTGGCAGCAGGAGATGCGCGATCCGGGCGAGTTCATCTCCACGCTCAAGGTGGATTTGTATCCGGAAGAAGTGTACACGTTCACGCCGATGGGCAAGGTGATTCCGCTGCCGCGCGAGGCAACGCCGATCGACTTTGCGTTCGCCATCCATAGCGACGTCGGCAACACCTGCGTGGGCGCCAAGGTGAACGGCCGCATCGTCCCGCTGAAGTACAACCTGAAGAACGGCGACGTGGTGGAGATCCTGACGCAGACCGGGCACATGCCGAGCAAGGACTGGCTCGGGATGGTGAAGACGCCGCGGGCTCGCAATAAGATCAAGCACGTCATCAATGCCACCGAACACGCCAAGGCGATCGAGATCGGGCAGAAATATCTGGAGCGCGAGGCTCGGCGGCTGGGCGTGCAGATGGCGAAGATCACCCGGGCGGATTTGGAGCGCGTGGCTGGCGAGTATGGGTGCAGTAAGACCGAAGATCTGCACGCGGCGCTCGGCTATGGCAAGTTTTCGGCGCGGCAGGTACTGCAAAATCTGGTGCCGGGCACGGACGCTCAGACCACGGAAGCGCCCAAACTAACACCCACCACGTCGAGCCCGGGAGCGCCCGGTGGCACTTCTGGAGACCCAGGCGACCTGGTGATCAAGGTGAAAGGCGTCGACGATCTGCTGGTGTATCGCGCCAAGTGCTGCAATCCGATTCGCGGCGAAGCAATCGTGGGATACGTGACGCGCGGCAAGGGAATCGCGGTGCATTCGGTGAATTGCACTAATGTCCAGAACCTGATGTACGAAGTGGAGCGCAAGATTGACGTGGAATGGGCGCGGGCGGTGACCGAAACATTTCCGGTGCGCGTTGTCGTGCATACCGACGACCGGCCGGGGATGTTGAATCAGCTCACATCCGCATTGTTTGCCGAGCAGAGCAATATTCGCAGCCTGGAAGCAAGCTCGGATGACAAACGCGGCGACGGCGCCATCATCGATATGACGTTGGAGATCCGGGACAAAAAACAATTGGAGCGCGTGGCGGCGGCGATCCGGCGCATTTCCGGCGTTCGCGACGTGGAGCGGACACAATAAAGAATGAAGCCATGATCGAGACTCAAGCCGAACCCGAACACATCGCCATTTCGAAATCGAAAGGCATTCAGATCGATTGGAAAGATGGGCACCACAGCCAGTATTCGCTGGCTTATTTGCGCGATGAATGCCCCTGCGCGGTGTGCACCGGCGCGCACGGAACGGAGCCCGAGAAGACGAATTACTCAGCGCCGCCGGCCAATCCGTTCCAGATGTACACGCCCACGCTCAAGATGCTGAACGTGGAAGCGGTGGGGCATTACGCGATTCGCATCGATTGGAGCGACGGGCACAGCTCGGGCATTTATTCGTTCGACCATCTGCGGAAAATCTGCGGGTGCGCCGAATGCAAGGCTTAGCGTGATCCGGTAGTGTTACGGGTGACACGTCGCAGCGTTCGAATGGTGAAGAGCAAACCGCCGGCAAGCACTACCGTGGCAAACAGGAACATCGCGCGCTGTTCTTCGCTCAAGGTCGCGAGCAGGCTGATGACGAAAATCGTGTTGACGGCAAGCGTAACGGCCATAATGCAGAGCCATGAATTAAGCATGTGAAGTGGTCTCCTGTATAAGGGACGAATGCCGAAGTGCGCACATAGTGATAACCCGGTAAAGATTTTGTGCGAGTGGTGTGGTACCAATCGATCATGACGACCGATCGCATCGTGGTGGTGGGCGCAGGGATCACGGGAGCATCGATCGCCTACCATTTGGCGAAGCGGGGCGCGAAAGTTGCGATCGTGGAGGCTGAACGACCCGGCGCGGGTGCGACCGAGAAATCGTTCGGGTGGATCAACGCGACGTTCTCCAAATGTCCACGCGCGTACTTTGACTTGAACCAATCGGGAATCGCGGCGTGGCGGCGCCTGGAGACGGAGTTGGGCGGCGAGTTGAAGGTGCAGTGGGGCGGGAGCGTGGCGTGGGTTGGCCCCGACGGCGCCGATGCATTGCGGCAAAGCGTGCGGAGGCATCAGGAGTGGGGTTATGCTACACACCTGATCGACGGCGATGAGATCCACCAATTGCTGACGAACATCGCGCCGGGTGAGTTTGGCGCGGCGTGTTGGTGCGAGTTCGAAGGCGCTCTGGATCCGATGGATGCGGTGAAGGCGATGCTGCGTCAGGTGCGCGAGGCGGGCGCCGAGGTGCGTTACCCGAACGAAGTAACGGGTCTGAAGATCGAGAAGGGGCGCGTGACGGCGATCCAGTTCGGCGAAAGCTCACTCGAAGCCTCCGCGGTGGTGCTGGCGTGCGGCGTGGGCATCCCGCGGCTGGCCGAGATGGCGGAAGTGACGGTCCCGCTCAAAGAGTCCGAAGGTGTGCTGGTGCATACGCGTCCGCAACCGAAGCTGATCGATCGAGTGGTGCTGGCGCCGGAGATCCATTGCAAGCAGAAGCTGGACGGGCGCGTGATTGTCGGAGGACCGATTGTCGCGGGAGTTGGCACCGCCACGGGCCCGGCGCCGGAACCAGCCGAGTACGCTAAGCGAATTTTGCGGGATGCGGCGCGGGTGCTGCCGGGACTGCGCGGCGTTGCGGTGGAGCGCGTGACAGTGGGGCGTCGCGTGATGCCGGCGGACGAGTATCCCATCGTAGGATTCGCGGCGAACTGCCCAAATTTGTATATCGCGGCGATGCACAGCGCAGTGACGCTTGCGCCGTTGATCGGACAACTGGCCGCGCTGGAAATTCTGGACCAGGCGCGCGTGAGCTCGCTGGAGCCGTACCGTCCGTCGCGATTTATTGACTAACCGCCAGCAAAGTCGGATTGGCCGCAACACCATTTTGGCTGACAGTCACAGTAACCTCGCCCGATGTCACTCCCATCGGCACTTGGAAATCGATCTGGTACAACCCGACGAAACCCGGAGTGAGGCCGGCGAAGAGCACGTTCGAAGGCAATGAATCCACGGTGACGGTGGGCTGATTGATCACCTTCGAGAGCGGACTTGCCGAAGCGGCCATGCCGGAGGGAACCGCCGGATCGGTGGCGCCCAGGCCGACCAGGTACATCACCAGATATTCACCCGGCACGCCGGGGCTTTTGCTATTCACCGCAGTGCCGTTCAGGTGCTGCGCCGTGATGTGCGCGCCGTTTTGAGAGCTGGACTGCGTGGGTCCATCGAATTGAGACAAAACGCCGGGCGCGCCGGGTACGACATCGAGCGTAACGGGCAGCGTGAGCGCGTTGTTGACGCTGAGCACGATGGGGACTTGCTGAGGCGCGGTGAGTTCGGCGGGGAGTTGGATATTCACCTGGCCGCCGCTCAAGAAGTAGAACGGAGCCTTGAACGGGCCGACCTGCGCGAAAGTGTTGTTGAAGTTAGTGGGCAGCGGAAGGACGCCAGTGTTGGTAGAGGACGCAGCGAGTCCCGTGCCAAAGGCCTCCGCGATCATGCCGGGCGCGAGCGCTCCACCGACGATGGGATTGAGATTGTTGAGGGTGCCGCCGGCCGCGAGCGTGGGCGGAGGAGTTTGATTGGTCGCGATGCCGCCATAGAGTTTCGCAGTGGCGGGTTGCAGATTGCCGGAGGTGCCGTTGAGAGTGACCACCATGTCGGTAGTGACATTGCCGGGCTGCCAGGTGGCGGTGTAATTGCCGAGCGAATCTCCAACCAGGGCGAGCGGGGAATCGCCATTGGAGAAGCTGGCGGTGACGCTGCCGTTGGTGACGGGGGAAGCGCAGTCGTCGTCGAGTTGGACGATCAACGTGGCTGGCCATCCGGCGGGCACCGCAAAGTTATTCACCAGCCCGACTTCGGTCATCGCAAGTTTGCTGGCGGTGCAGCCTGTCACTTTGGGCTTGGCTTGCGCGATGGCGCCCGTGCTGGCGGTCGGCTGAACGACGAACGTGACGTTCACCGATTCCAGCGACTGTGCAACTGAGATGCCGACGTTGCCGGTGTAGATGCCGGCAGCGAGTCCGGTTGAATTCACGGACACGGAAACGTTGCCTGGGGCCTGTCCGCTCACGGTGCCGGAGGATGGTGTTGCGTTGAGCCAGGTGCCTCCGGTGCTAGTTGTGACGGCAACCTGGAACGGAATCGGCGTGGCGCTGCTGGAATTGACGACAATCTGCCCGGCCGCGGACGTAGGGACTCCCACTGGAGTGGTGAAGAACAGGCCGCCCGGAGTCGCGTCCGGCGTGGGTGCCACAGAATCCGGATTCACGTTGAAAACGGCAATCGCATATTGCGGTGAGTTAAGCGAATTCGAGTCCGAAATCTGGATCAGAGCGTAATAGGGGCCGGGCGCCATTTGACTCGCGTTTTGAACCAGCGCCAGGGTGAGGACGCCAGGCGATGTCGGGGTTGCAGTTCCGGAGGTGTTGACCAGGTTCAGCCAATTGGAGCCGGTGAGCAGGCTCCCGGTCCAATGCACGGTGGAGGTTGTGTCACCAATATCGAGAATTTCGAGCGTATCGGTAGCCGAAGAGCCGGCGTTCTGGCGGGCATGGAAAAAGAAGCCTGACGGGGTAATAGAAAGGACCGGACCGCTCGTTGCGACAAACAACGATATCGGAATGTCGACATTGCCCGCCGCCGATGCAATATGAATGTTGTCGTGATAGTTTCCGACGCCGAGGCCGTTGGTATTCACTTGAATCTGCAGCGGAACTGGCGAAGTGAGCGTGGTTTGGCTGGAATTTGGTGTGATGGACGAAATCCAGGAGCTTCCGTTGGTGACAGTGGCGTTGAATGCCACCGTGCCGGTACCGGTGCTGGTTACCATCAAGTCCTGCATCAAAACGCCTGGAGCGGCCAGACGCGCGCCGAAGCGCAACATGGTGGGCGCCACGGTGAGTTTCTGAGGATTGCTGTTCACGTTGAGTGTGACTGCGACGTCGGTGGGAAGGTTGTTGCTGTCGAGAACGCGAATCCGCGCAGGATATGAGCCGGCCGCGAGATTGCTCTGATTCACGCTCACCACTAATCCCGCGGGTGCAGTGCCGCGGGTTGGATTCACGGAAATCCACGCAGGGGCGGCAGTACCGCTTTGCCCATTGTCGATCGCGACGGTGAAGCTGAACGGTGCAGTGGCGCCGCTGGCGGGCGTCACCGAAATGCCCTGGGTCGCGAGCGGTGCGCCTTGGAAATCGGCGTTGAAGGTGAGCGTCTGGGGGGCGACCTGGAGTTGGGGAACACCGGTGGTGAAAGTGACTTGGAATGGCGAAGTGGACTGGCCGTTCACGCTGTCGCGGACACCAATGTTGAACGAGAATGGACCGGCCTGCGTGGGCGTTCCGTTCAGGAGTCCGCTGGGGCTGATGCTAATCCCGGGCGGGTTGTTGTTCATCGAAAAGATATAGCCATTGGGGCCCGGGATGCCTCCAGTAGCTGCGATCTGCTGGGAATAAAGCCCGCCGACGGGTCCGCTGGGTAGCGGTGAAGCGGTGGTGATGGTGGGCGGCGGATTGACGACGATCGTGTAGGAGTTCGTGGTCGTGACTGCACTGTTCTGGTTGTTGGTGGCTGTGATTGAGAACGTGGACGTCCCGGTTTGGCCGGGCGTGCCGCTGAGGGTCTCGGCCGTCGAGTTGAAGTTCAGCCCGTCAGGTAAAGGAAAAGGATTGAATGGGTCGGCATCCACCATGAATGTGAAGGGCCCCGGGCAACCGGTGACGGAGAAAAACTGCTCAGGGTACAGAATATTGATTTCGCCGTTCGGGATGGAAGCAGGGGCCATGGTGGGCACACAGGCGGGCGGGTTGGTGATCGTTAGTACCAACTGGGCGGTTGCGTCACCGCTTTGTGAGCTCGCCTGGATCAGTAACGAGAATTGAGCCACTTTGGTTGGAGTTCCCGTCATCGTTCCGGAGCTCGGGTCGAACGTCATCCATGGAAATGCTTTGCTACAGGGGTCGCACGTCCACTGCACGGTTTCTCCAGGTGATGCATTGGACTGCAGTTGAAAAGAATACGGGACCCCAACGTACCCCGGCGGTAGGGATGTGGTTGTGATGCTGAACGCGCCTTGTAAAATGCCAGCGGACGCAAGAAGAAGGATAGCCGCAATTCTATGAGAACGCATCTTGCCTATTTTACGGGAGTTCGGCGAGTGGAACCAGCGGGCGGTTCTGTACGTCCTATTACGTAGAGAAGCGTGAGTCAATCTATCTTCTCCTCCTCTGATGTTTGGCGCGGCGCGGAACCACTTCGCCGCGCCGTTTTGTATCAGCGCTTAATCAACCAGGATTATTCTACTGCGGCTTCGAGGTGCTTTTCAAAGAACCTCTTGATGATTATGGTCTATCGCAATTTAAGGCTGGGTAAGGGTAAACACTTCCGGCTTCGCCCCAAACGCCGTCGCGCGCGTTAATCCACCGGATTCGTCGCAAACACCGACAGCTCCGGCGTGAAGCCGCGATCGTTCATCTCGAGGACCGTTTTGATCATGTGGGCGATGTCCTCGCTTTGCAGCTTGCTCACGTTGTCTTTTTGCGGAAAGCCGGCGCGGCGCGCGAAATCGGTAATCACTTCGCTCGGATTGATCAGGAAGACGCGCACGTTGTACTTGCGGAGCTCGGCGCGCCAGCACTCGGTCATCCCGCGCAGCGCGAACTTGCTCGCGTAATAAGCCGTTCCTTTGGGCGCCCCACGCAGGGAGGCGGTGGAGGAAATGTTGATCAGGTTGCCGCACTTGCGCTCCTTGAAAAGCTTGGCCGCTTCGCGTGACATCAGCATAACGCCCGTGACGTTGGTGGCAAAGACGGCATCGAAGCTGGCGCGGTCTTGATCGATCAGTTCCTTGAGCACCCCGATGCCGGCGTTGTTGATCAGGACATCCAGGTCGCCGAGTTTCTCCTTCACCTCGCGAAACGTCCGCAGAACATCGGCCTCGTTCGAGACGTCCGCCTGTATACCCACCACGCCCAACAAGCGGGCGGCTTCGGCTAATCGTTCGGGATCGCGTCCAGTGATGGCGACGCGCGCGCCGGCATTTCGGAGCATCTCGGCTGCGGCGCGTCCGATGCCGCTCGATCCGCCGGTAATGAGAACTACTGCGTTCTTAAGATCCATGAGTCTATAGTAGTGTGTTCCGCAGGTAGCATCAGTTGATCTTGGTAGAGGGATATAATGATACCAGCCATGA
>DATHMO010000238.1:0-9995 GCA_035486995.1 Bryobacteraceae bacterium | reverse complement strand
AAGCTGCACCGTGTGCCATGCCTCCGGCGCGCAGTTTGCGGTCGATGCCGTACATGCTCAATAATCCGTCGCTGCCATTCTCCTGAAATGATGCGATGGCAACTAGTTGTACTCGGTCTAACGCTAGCGGCGGTTGCTCCTGCGTGCTTAGTAGCTCAAGGGGCAGCCGCCCAAACTTTACCGGCGGGTTTCGCTGGATCGGAAACCTGCAAAGTCTGTCACGAGGACATTTATAACGGATTTACCGCCAGTCCGCACCACGCGGTCGAAGCAGATGCCAAGCGCGGATGGCAGGGGCGGGGATGCGAAGCCTGTCATGGTCCGGCGCAGGCGCACACAGAAGGACCATCAGCTGACAATATCCGCAATCCCGCGAAACTCACCGCGGCGGCCGCCGATAAAATCTGTCTCACCTGCCATCTGAATCAGCCGACCCATATCGGGCGGCTCGAAAGCAGCCATGCCCACAACCAGATTTCCTGCACAGCCTGTCACAAAGTGCATTCGAGCGAACAACCACTGGTGGCGCGCAAAGCCGACGCTATCAACAAGCAGTGCGCAGGCTGTCACTTAAACGAGTGGGCCCAATTTCAGCGGCCCTTCCATCACAAGCTCCCAGAAGGCGACATGAGCTGCGTGGATTGCCACAATCCGCACGGCAGTATTCGTCCGGCCATGATCCAGACCTTCGCCGCCAATGAGCCGGGATGTTTCGCATGCCATGGCGATAAGCGCGGGCCCTTCACCTTCGAGCATGCTCCGGTGCGCTTTGAAGGTTGCCAGTCGTGTCACGAGCCGCACGGTTCGGCGAATCCGCGGATGCTGACGCGCGCCCAGGTTCGCTTTGTTTGCCTGGAATGCCATGCGAATCTGCCGGCAGCCACGGTGAAAGTCGCGGGGGTCGTGCCGCCGGCATTCCACGATTTGCGCTTGCCCGTTTATCAGAACTGCACGGTATGCCATCAGAAGATTCATGGCAGCCACGTGGATCGGAACCTGCTCAAATGAAGACCCTGCTATTCATTTTGGGAACTCTTCCGTTGCTCGCGCAGCCAGCCGCCACCACGAGTGACGCCTCTTCGCCGGTTCCATCCTCCGAACCAGTGCTGACCGGCTGGATCGACTTGGGCTACCGCTGGGACACCGGCGTCGCGGGTAGCTTGGATACGTATCGCAGCATCATCAACCTCGGCTCGGGACCCAAGCTACTCGGAACCGATTTCAACCTGGCCGATCCGAAACATCGCTGGTTCGATACGATTTCAGTACGCGCCGACACCTGGGGCGATGAGCCGTCATCGTCGGTGCACGTGGCTGCAAAGAAGTCGGGCGTCTACGATTTCAACGCCGACTATCGCGACTTCGCCTACTTCAACTTCTTGCCTTCCTACGCCGATCCGCTGCTCAGCCAAGGCGTCGTGCTGGATGAACAATCTTTCGATACCCGCCGTAAGATCGCCGCCCTTTCGCTCGACATCCGCCCCGGCCATTGGTGGACCACCTACGTCGGATGGGATCACGATTCCGGCTCCGGTACCGGCGCGTCGGTTTTCGTCACCGACGGTAATCAATACCCTGTTCCCAACACGCTGAGCGATTCGACCGATTTATATCGCGCTGGCGTGCGATTCGAAAAGCCGCACTTTCATGTGACGCTCGAAGAGGGCGGCACGGTATTCAAGAGCGATCAGAGCCTGTTTCAGAATCCCGGCTCGACGAACTACGGCAATTTCTCGGCGCCTGTGTTTGGACAGACTCTCGACTTAACCAGCTTGCTCGCCGCTTATGGCGCCAGCGGATCCAGCGCTTATACGAAGGCCCTACTGACTGCGAGTCCCGCCTCGTGGATCGACATCTATGGGCAGTTTCTGTTCAGCCAGCCCGATACCCACGTGAATTACCAGCAGACCGACGCCGGCAGCCTTTTCTCCCAAAGCCAGCTGCTGTTTTATTCCAGCGAGCAGCAATTGGCCACCACGTTTGCCGAGCAGCCGCACACCACCGCAAGCCTGGGCGCCGAGATCCGGCCGTTGAAGCGAGTGCGAATTGTCGAAAGCTGGATGACGGACCGGCTGCATGACGCCGGTTCGGCTGAATCCACACAAGATTTCCTGCTGGCGTCGCTGCTGGCCACGGCGCTCGCGTCCAACTATAGCCAGGAATCGATCGACGTCTTCTTCGATGTGTCGCGAAAGCTCGTGCTGCGCGGCGGGTACCGTTATGTCTGGGGCGATGCCAGCTACGTTTTCCTGCCTCCCGCGGGACTTGCGAGTTCCGCTGAAGAGCAGTTGCGGCGCAATGTGGGAGTCGGGTCGGCCACCTACCGGCCCAGCCAGAAGATCTCGCTCACTGGCGAATTCGAAGGCGCTTCCAGCAGCGGCGTTTACTTCCGCACCAGCCTGTACAACTATCAAAAGGTGCGAGCCCAAGTTCATTACCAGCTGCTGCAATCGCTCAGCGTCTCGGCCGATTTTACGCTGCTCAACAATCAAAATCCACTGGCCGGGACCCCTTACGATTACAGCTCTCATCAGGAGTCGCTGTCGTTCTATTGGGCGCCGCGCGGCAGCAAGATCTTCGACATCCAGGGCTCTTACTCGCGCTCCGATCTGAAATCCAACATCAGCTTTCTCGAGCCGGAGACGTTGTCGCCGCTCGTTTCCGCCTATCGCGATAACGCGCACACCGGCACCGCGCTGCTCGACGTGGCTTGGCCTGGCCACAAGCGTTTTGCTCCGAAACTGGCCGCCGGCGGCTCGTTCTTCATCTCTTCCGGAAGTCAGCCGACGAGCTACTATCAGCCGGTTGCCAAACTGTGGGTGCCGCTCGGCAAGCACGTCCGCTGGTTCAGCGAGTGGCGCTATTACGGATACGGCGAGACGTTCAATCTGTATGAAGGATTCCGAACGCACCTGGTGACTACGGGAGTGAGGCTCACGCCATGAATCGCGCATTTATTCTCTTCCTGGTTGCGGCCTTCGGCGCGCGCGGGGCCGGTTTTCTGGCCGATTCAGCCCGGGGCGAGCGGCTATTTACAACGTATGCCTGCGTCCAATGTCATAGCGTGAACGGAACCGGTGGGACCTCGGCGGCGGACCTCGGGCGAATGGTGGACCGGGCGTTCACGCCAGCTTCGCTCGCCGCCACTATGTGGAATCACGGACCCACCATGTGGGCCGCTATGCGCGAGCATCAGATCACCGCCGGCCAGCTCGACGAACAGTCCGCGCAGGACTTGATGGCTTTTTTCTACGCCGCGCGCTATTTTGAACAGCCGGGCGACGCAGGCCGCGGCAAGCGCGCGTTTGAACTCCGCGGCTGCGCCGGTTGCCACGGGTTAAGGGCCGCAGTCAATCCGAAGGCAAGTCCCGTGAGCCAGTGGCAGGCTCTCTCGAATCCATTGGCGCTGCTCGAAGCGATGTGGAATCATCGCGCAGACATGCAGGCGGAGGCTCAGGCGCGAGGCACCGTGCTCCCGCAACTCAGCGCGCAGGATCTCACCGACATGCTGGTCTACCTCCGCAACTTGCCTGGAAGCCGCTCGAAGACAGGCGTGTTCCGGCTGGAGGTTGCGAGTACGGACCAGCCCGTATTTCAATCCGCCGGTTGCGCTGGTTGTCATGAAACTGTAGAAGCGCTGTCCGCCCGTGTCCAGGGCAAAACGCTGACCGAGATCGCGGCTGATATGTGGAATCACGCGCCTCGCATGATCGCGGCGGGAGCGTCGTCGGCTCCGTTGGCGCCCGGCCAGATGCAGTCGCTCGTCAGCTCATTTTGGGCCGACAAATTCTTTGAGGATGCCGGTCGGCCGGGACCCGGCGCGAAAGTGTTTGCCGCAAAGAACTGCCAGGCATGCCATAAGGATGCATCGAGCGGCGCGCCCCAACTTCCCGTCGCCGGGCGAGCTTTTGGCGGCGCAGCCATGGTCTCGGTGCTCTGGCGGCATGGGCCGGACATGCTCGATCGGATGAAGGCCAAGGGCCTCGCCTGGCCGCGCTTTGAAGGCACCCAGATGGCGGATCTCATCGCATACCTGAACACGAAAAAGCCATGAAAGATCGTCGCTGATGAACAAACGTCCTATTCTCGTTTTACTCACCAGCAGCTGGATCAGCATGCTGGGCGCGGCATTGGTCACGCTCGCCGGATTCTCGTGGCTGTTCGTGTTGCCGATGAATATCCGCGGCGGGTCCGTCAGCAACCCCTACATCGGGCTGCTGATCTTCATCGCGATTCCAATCGTTTTCTTTGCCGGGCTGGCTCTCATCCCGATCGGCATAGCGCTGGCCAAACACAAAGTCAGCAAGAGTCTCAATGAAGTGGAGGATCGGAGGATCGCCTGGCGCCGCGTGGGTATCTTCTTCGGCGTCATGACCGTGGCGAATGTAGTGATCGCGAGCCAGTTGAGCTACCGCGCCGTGGAGCAGATGGACACCGTCCAATTTTGCGGACAGACCTGCCATGTGATGAAGCCCGAGTTTACTGCTCACGCCGCTCGGCCGCCGCATCAAGCCGTGGCCTGCGCCGAGTGCCACATCGCTCCCGGAGCCACAGGCTGGTTCAAAGCGAAGATGAACGGCACCGCTCAGCTTGTCGGAGTGGTGTTGAACAATTATCCGCGGCCCATTGAGTCCGCGATAGAGAACAACAAGCTGGTCTCGTCCGCCGAGACCTGCGAACATTGCCATGCGCGTGACGAGCCGTTCGCGCCCAAGTTGCGCGTGATCCCGTCTTTCAAGGACGACGAAGCGAACACACGCTCCTCCACGGTGCTGTTGATGCGTATCGCCGCCATTCACTCGGCGCATATGGGCACAGGCGTTCGCATTCGCTATGCCGCCGCCGACAAGCAACGCCAAACCATCCCGTGGATCGAATACACCAACTCGCAAGCTGGCATCTCACGAACGTATGCGGCCAGCACCACTACTGACTCCAAACTTCCTACGTTTGAAATGCAGTGCGTGGATTGCCACAACCGCGCCTCGCACGCCTTCGAATCGCCGGACCGGGCTGTCAATCAGGCTATGGCGGATAGCCAAATCGCCCCGAGCTTACCGTTCGTCAAGAAAGAATCCATGGAACTCCTCAAGGCCAGTTACGCGAATGGCGATGAGGCATCCGAAAAAATCCCTGCCGCCTTGAGCACCTTCTACCTGCAAAAATATCCCGACGCCGCAGCCAAGCAAGGAACCCAGATCCATGCCGCCGGCGCAGCCCTGACCGCCATTTATCAGCGCAACGTGTTCGCCGATTTGAAGGTCACCTGGGGAACGTACTCCAATAATCTCGGGCACACCGATTTTCCCGGCTGCTTCCGTTGCCATGACGAAGCGCACCTGACGCCGGACAAAAAGACCATCTCGCAGGATTGCAGCTTGTGCCATCAGCCGGTGGCCATGGACGAAGCTGCACCGGACATTCTGAAGACGCTACAATTAACACCGGCACAAAGCCACTAGGAGATTGATCCATGCGTTCTTTCTTAATCGTTGTCTCGCTCGCCGCCGCCGCGGCTTCCCTTCAGGCCGCCGACGCCGCTGCCGGCAAGGCTGCTTATGACAAGTCCTGCAAATCCTGCCATGGCCCGGATGGCACTCCGAGCGCCGGAATGGCCAAAGCGATGAACTTGAAAGACCTGAAGTCGCCCGACGTTCAGGCCGCCAGCGACGGCGATCTCCAGAAGATCATCACCGACGGCAAAGGCAAAATGAAGCCAGTCCCGGCCGCCGCGGCCGCCGCTCCCGACATCGTCGCTTACATGCGCAGCATCAAGAAATAATCGCACGCGTCTGCGCTGGGCATCGCAATGCTGATTGAAGTCTCTCAGCTCGCGGAGGCGCGCCTGCGCAGCGCTGGCCAGCGCAAATTAACCCAACAAATCGCCGCTCCCGGCGGTATTGGCCCTCCGGGCGGGGTATAATCGATTCCAAGTCTCCCCCTGGTCCGTGGATGCTAAGGGCACCGTCGGCCGCCCATACTTTCAGCCCTTATGCCCATCCGCGTCGCGCTGCATCACCGGACCGTTTATCACTACGACCGGCTCGTTACGTTGTCGCCGCAAACCATCCGGCTGCGGCCCGCGCCCCACTGCCGCACGCCTGTCACCGCGTACTCGCTCAAGGTTGAGCCGAAACCCCATTTTCTGAACTGGCAGCAGGATCCGCAAAGCAACTTCCTCGCGCGCGCGGTCTTCCCCGAACTCGTAAAATATTTTTCGGTCGACGTTGATCTGGTCGCGGAAATGACAGTGATCAACCCCTTCGACTTTTTCCTCGAGCCTTATGCCGAAAAGTACCCATTCTGTTACGAGCCGACGCTCGAGCGCGAACTAGCGCCCTTCCGCGAAGTCCATGCCCCTGGCCCAAAGCTGGCCGCGTATCTGAAGACCGTGAACCTCGCCGAGCGCCGTTCCATGGATTTTCTGGTCGACCTCAACCAGCAGCTCCAGCACAAAGTCGGTTACCTGATTCGCATGGAACCGGGCGTGCAAACGAGCGAAGAAACGCTGGGGCTCGCGAGTGGCTCCTGCCGCGATAGTGCTTGGCTGCTGGTTGAAATCCTGCGCCATCTCGGCCTTGCGGCGCGCTTCGTCTCCGGCTATCTGATCCAGTTGAAGCCCGACATGAAGCCTCTCGATGGGCAGCCCGGCCCATCTCAAGATTTCACCGACCTCCACGCCTGGACGGAAGTTTATCTCCCAGGCGCCGGCTGGATCGGGCTCGATCCCACGTCGGGATTGCTTGCGGGCGAAGGCCACATTCCGCTCGCCGCCACTCCCAAGCCGTCCTCCGCCGCGCCTATCTCCGGCGCCGTCGACCCATGCGAAGTCACATTCACGCACGAGATGTCGGTCACGCGCATCCGCGAAGATCCGCGCGTCACGTTGCCCTACACCGATGCACAATGGCAGCGCATTCTCTCGCTTGGCGGCCGCATCGATCAGGACCTTTGCTCGGGCGACGTGCGCCTCACCATGGGCGGCGAGCCGACCTTCGTCTCCATCGACAACATGGACGGCGCCGAGTGGAATATCGCGGCTCTGGGACCGGAAAAACGAGCCCTCGCCGAGCGACTGCTCGATCGTCTGCGCAAGCGCCTTGCTCCCGGTGGTCTGCTGCATTATGGCCAAGGCAAGTGGTATCCCGGCGAGCCCCTGCCGCGTTGGGCGCTGGCGTGTTACTGGCGCGCCGATGGGGTTCCTCTGTGGCACAATCGCGCGCTGCTCGCTCAGGAAGGATTACGCACGGACTTCGGGTCGCTCGAAGCGCGGCACTTTTCCGAAACACTCGCGCACCGCTTGGGTCTCGATCCCGATTACGTCAACCCCGCCTTCGAAGATCCGCTCTACTATTTGCAGAAAGAGCGCCAGCTGCCCGTCAATGTCGATCCGGTCGACAATAAACTCGGCGATGCCGGCGAGCGTGAGCGTCTCAGGCGCGTCTTCGAGCGCGGCCTGGATACACCCACCGGCTTCGTGCTTCCCGTGCAGCGCGTCGCGGGTCTGAGCGGTCCCGAGTGGCAGACCGGATTGTGGATGCTACGCGGCCAGCATCTGTTCCTGATGCCCGGCGATTCGCCTGTCGGCCTGCGCCTTCCGCTGCCGAGCCTCCCCTGGGTGGCACCATCAGAAGCGCCCGTGTCCTATCCCGTCGACCCCATGGTCAATCGCGCGCCGCTTCCCATCCCGCCGCGATTCGCTCCTGCCAATGGCCCGCGCCTGCAATCGCAAAAGCCAACCAAACGGGATCGCAAGCCCACAACAGGCGAATCGGCGCCATGGATCGTGCGAACGGCATTGTGCGTCGAAGCCCGCGAGGGGCGATTGCACGTGTTCATGCCGCCGCTGACTTCGGCCGACGATTACGTCGATTTGCTCGCTGCCATCGAAGACACCGCCGCACATCTCGAAATGCCCGTGGTCATCGAAGGCTATCCTCCGCCCGACGATCCTCGCCTGCGGCAGATCAAAGTCACTCCGGACCCAGGCGTCATCGAAGTCAACGTGCACCCTGCCGCCAACTGGCAGGAGCTCGTTTCGAACACCACCGCGCTTTATGAAGACGCCCGGCAATCGCGCTTGGGCGCCGAGAAATTTATGCTGGACGGCCGCCACACCGGCACCGGCGGCGGCAATCATTTCGTATTAGGCGGACCCACCGCGGCCGACAGTCCCTTCCTGCGCCGGCCCGACTTGCTGCGCAGCATGATCGCTTACTGGCTGAATCATCCCTCGCTCTCCTACGCGTTCTCCACCATCTTTATCGGACCAACCAGCCAGGCTCCGCGAGTCGACGAAACGCGCGAGGACAGTCTCTATGAACTCGAGATCGCCTTCGGCCTGATTCCCCAACCCGGCCAAGCCGCGGTCCCGCCATGGCTCGTGGATCGCATCTTGCGTCACATTTTGGTGGACGTCACCGGTAACACGCATCGCGCCGAGTTTTGCATCGACAAGTTGTATTCGCCGGACACGGCCACCGGCCGCCTCGGACTGCTCGAACTACGCGGCTTCGAAATGCCGCCGCACGCGCGCATGAGCCTCACCCAGCAGCTGCTGGTTCGCGCGCTGATCGCCTGGTTCTGGAACGAGCCGTATACGCAGATGCCGATTCACTGGGGCACGCGACTGCACGATCAATTCATGCTGCCGCATTTCGCCGGTCAGGATTTTCGCGATGTGCTGGCCGATCTGAATCGCGCGGGCTACGAATTCGAATCCGAATGGTTCGCTCCGCACTTCGAGTTTCGTTACCCGGTGTTCGGCCATGCGCATCACGCCGGCATCGATATCGAAGTGCGCCAAGCCACAGAGCCTTGGTACGTGCTCGGCGAAGAAGGGGGCGCGGGCGGTACCGCGCGTTACGTCGATTCATCGGTGGAGCGGCTGCAGATCAAGGTCCAAGGTCTGGTGGAAGGCCGCTACGTGATCTCGTGCAACGGGCGCCGTTTGCCGCTGCACTCCACCGGCAAGCAAGGCGAGTGGGTGGCTGGCGTGCGCTATCGCGGCTGGCAGCCGGCATCGTGCCTGCATCCTACAATTCCGGTGCATTCGCCGTTGACGTTCGATGTCGTCGATGCCTGGACCGGCCGGTCGATCGGCGGCTGTTCTTATCACGTCTCGCACCCCGGCGGCCGCAGTCACGATTCGTTTCCAGTGAATGCGAATGAAGCGGAATCGCGCCGCGCCTCGCGGTTTTTCCCGTTCGGTCACACGGCCGGCTCCATGCGTGTGCCGCCGCCCGAAGAGAATCCGGAATTTCCGCTCACTCTCGATTTGCGGAGGCCGCCGCCCAGCGCCGCGGACGGTCTGCTATGACCTCCTCCATGAACCTTGTGCAACACTACAAAGATATTCTGAGATGACGCGCAAGCTCACATCGGCGCATAGCCAGCTGGACCCCGTGTGGAGCTACGAAGCTAATCCGGGCTTCTACGACGAAGTGCTGGGTTCCGACAAGCAACTGCGCCCGCACTGGCGCGCGCTTGCCGAATCGCTGACTGCCATGGGACACACCGGCGTCGAGCGGCGCTGGCGCGAAGGCCAGCGGCTGATCCACGACAACGGCATCACTTACAACGTCTACAGCGATCCGCAGAGCACCTCGCGCCCCTGGCCGCTCGACCCGATTCCGTTGATGATGAACCCGGCCGAATGGAAAGCCATCGAAGCCGGGATTATCCAGCGAGCGACGCTCTTCAATTCCATCCTGTCCGATCTGTATGGCCCACAGCGTCTCCTGCGCCAGGGAAACTTGCCGCCGGAACTGGTTTTTCCCAATCCAGCGTTTCTGCGCAACTGTTGGGGCATCGAAGCCCCCGGCGGCACGTTCCTGCACATGTACGCGGCCGACCTCGCGCGTTCCCCCGACGGGCGCTGGTGGGTCCTGGCCGATCGCACTCAGTCTCCATCTGGAGCAGGCTACGCGCTGGAGAACCGTCTGGTGACGACGCGCGTTCTGCCCGATCTCTTCCGCGCAGCGCACGTTCGCAGA
>DATHMO010000237.1:0-5935 GCA_035486995.1 Bryobacteraceae bacterium | reverse complement strand
ATACTTTAGAAGCCTCACGGGAGATCAACGATGAGCAAGACCAAAAAATCAGTGGGCGAACGCCTAATTGAATCCATGCAGCAAGCGAATGCGTGGGCTCGTGGTGAAAATGTTCCGGGCATGCGCGTTCACATTCCGGAGGCCTACGACGTCCGAAAGATGCGCACGCGAATGAAGCTCAGCCAGAAAGAATTCGCCCCGCGATTCGGTTTCTCGCTGGATTCGATTCAGAACTGGGAACAGGGGCGCCGGATACCGGATGGCCCCGCCAGGACGCTTCTTGCGGTGATCGCGCACGAGCCCAAAGCCGTGGAGCGAGCGCTGCGGGCAGTCAGTTAATGGTTGTCAGAAGGATTTCGCGGTGGACCAGGAACGGTTTCAGAGGTCAGTCTCACTGAAGGACTCGGGCAATTATGAAGAAGCTCTGCGTGAAATGGAGGAGCTCGCCAGCGTAGAGACAGACGAGCAGTACAAAGGCGCTCTGCTACTAGGTCAGGCCAAATGTTTGATGGGGTTGGGTCGACAAAGGAAGCTAGGCAGCGTTTGACTGAATCCTCTCGGCTCTGGTTCTGACCCGCGCCATCGTTGTCGGCCATCAACGCGTACAACTTCATCAAGATTCATCGCACGCTACGCTGCACGCCTGCGATGGCCGCTGGCGTCACGGATCGCCTGCGGGAAGCTTCCGACACCTGGTAGCCCTGCCGGAAGCCTCGGAGCGGGAAAGAGCGGCGTAGGCTGATACAATCCTTTCGTTGAAGAACTGCCCCATTTGTCATCTCGGCAATCCAGACATCGCATTACGGTGCGATTGCGGTTTTGATTTTGAATCGCGAACCATGAAGGAATCGTACCTGTCGCCCAAGGAAAGACACCCTGTGCGCAATACGTCGATTATCGTCTTTGTCGTGTTCGGGATTATTAGGGTGATCGCACTTCTTGGTAGGCGTGAGTGGGTCGCAGCATGTTTGCTCCTTGCTCTGTACGCAATAGTGATCGCTCTAGTGTGGAGGGAACATTTAGCAGAATATTGGCGCGGATTGACCTTGCGTTGGTCAAAGTAGCCCACTACCCCTTGCTCCGCACTGCTACCATTTCCTGGTATGGCAAAGCTTGGATTTCTTGGACTCGGTCTCATGGGCTATCCGATGGCGCGCAACCTGGCGAAAGCCGGCCATCACGTAGCCGTTTGGTCGAACACCGCGAGTAAAGCGAAGCAGCTCGCATCTGAGGAAAACGCCGCTGCCTGTGACACGCCCGCACAGGTCGCCGAGCGGGCCGACTACGTGTTCGCCTGCGTCGGCAACACCGAGATGTCGGTCCAGGTCCTGACCGGCGAGAACGGCGTTATCGATGGCGCCAAGCCCGGGACGGTCGTAGCCGATGCCAGCACCATCTCGCCCGCCGCCAGCCGCGATATCGGCAAGAAGCTTTCGGCCAAAGACATCCATTTCCTGGACGCCCCCTGCACCGGCTCCACCCCCGGCGCTATCAACGCGGCGCTGACATTCATGATCGGCGGAGATCGCGACGTTTTTGAAAAAACGAAGCCATATTTCGAAGCCATGGGCAAGCAGTTCTACTATTGCGGCGGCCCCGGATTGGGTCTGCAGGCCAAGCTCACGCAGAACCTGATTCTCGCCAACTTAATGCAAGCATTCAACGAAGGCATGGTTCTAAGCACTAAAGGCGGCATCCCGCCCGAACTGATGCTCGATATTCTGGACCACAGCGCCGCCAAGTCGGGACTTATCGCCTTCAAAGCCCCTTTCGTTTTCCGGAGGGACTTCACCACCAACTTTTCCACAAAATGGATGCACAAGGATATCGGGCTGGCGCTCGAATCGGCCCAGGAAATGGGCCTTCCTATGCCCATGACCAGCCTCACCGAACAGGTCTTCCAGGCAGCAATTGCAGAGGGTTACGGGGAAGATGACCTATGCTCCACCATCCGTGTCATGGAACGCTGGGCGGGAGTCGAGGTTAAGGGAAAATAAGAAAAATACAGAAAACTGTTGCGTTCCGCAAAATCATATACTAGTATTGGAAGTAAGCCGGGGAGGCAACTCCCACCAAAGCGAGACTAACCTCATTAAAGACCCCTGAAGCAACCCTCCCCGGCGCCCGAAAGGGTCAATTTCCAGAGGGTTGGGTCTTCCAAACAAAGCCCTGTAGCGACTTGGACGCGGGAGAGCGTTGTCAGGATTCGAGGTTTCTGGGTTCGTTTAACGTTATAATGGGGCGATTGAAGACGCTCACCCTCCTAGGGTCCACTGGGTCCATTGGTGTCAGCACGTTGGACGTGGTTGGACGGCATCCGGAACTGTATCGCGTACGCGCCCTGGTCGCGGGAACCAATGTGGACCTGTTAGTCCAGCAAATTCAACGGTTTCGACCGCAAATCGTGGTCACAGCAACCAAGGAAAGTCACGAGAGTCTAATACGCGGGCTCACTGCGTCCGGATTAGCTCGTGAGATTTGGCCCGACTTAAGCTTTGGAGGGAAGGCGCGCGTCGCAGCCGCCATCGATTCCGAAGTGGATTTCGTGATGTCGGCCATCGTGGGCGTGGCGGGCCTGGAAGCCACATACGAAGCCATCCGCTGCGGTAAACGGGTCGGTTTGGCTAACAAGGAGGTGCTAGTGGCCAGTGGCCAATTGGTGATCGATGCCGCCCGCGAATCCGGCACCGAGCTCATTCCCGTGGATAGCGAGCACAATGGCGCGCACCAATGCCTGCGGGCCGGCAAACGCAGCGAAGTGGCGCGGCTGATCCTGACAGCTTCCGGCGGGCCATTCCGCGAAACACCGGCCGATAAGCTCGCGACCGTCACCCCGGCCGACGCCCTGAATCACCCGACATGGAAGATGGGCCGGCGCATCACCATCGATTCGGCCACCCTGATGAACAAGGGATTTGAGGTGATCGAGGCCTGTTGGTTATTTGGCCTTTCTGCCGATGAAGTAGATGTCGTGGTACATCCGCAATCGTCCGTGCATGCCATGGTCGAGTATACCGACGGCAGCGTGATCGCTCAGATCTCCGCCACCGACATGCGCATGCCCATCCAATATGCGCTCACTTACCCGGCCAGAGATCCCGCGCCCGTGCCGCGCATCGATTGGACCGAGTCGCGCAGCTGGACTTTCTCGGCACCCGACAAGAAGAAGTTCCCGGCGCTGCGCCTGGCCTATGAAGCCCTGCGCGCGGGTGGATCGGCCGGTTGCACCTTGAACGCCGCCGACGAAATCGCCGTCGAAGCATTTCTCGCGGGACAAATCTCCTTCCCTTCCATCGCCGCCGTGGTCGAGGAAACACTCGGCCGCGTACCCGGCAATCAAGCGAAATCGATTCAGGAGATACTGGACATAGATGAACAATCGCGTTCCGCCGCTCGTAGCATTGTGCGGGAGCGCACTGGAGGCGTCAGGCAAAAGACGCAGCCAGTAGAGGCATAGATTTTTTATGAGCTTCAACATCCTGCAGGACATCTTTTTTGCGCTGGTAATGATCGGCGTCATGATCCTGATTCACGAGCTCGGCCATTACTGGGCGGCGCGATTCTTCGACGTGAAAGTGGACACCTTCAGCTTCGGTTTCGGCCCGCGCCTGTTTGGTTGGAAGCAAGGTGAAACCGACTTCCGGCTGTCGCTGCTGCCCTTCGGCGGCTACGTAAAGATGGTGGGCGAGCAGCCTGGCGACGAACAATCGAGCGAACCGCGCAGCTTCCAGAACAAACCTCGCTGGCAGCGTTTGATCGTCGTGTTTGCGGGCCCCGCCATGAACATTATTCTCGCGGTGGCCGTGCTGACAGGGTTGTTCATGGTCCGGTTCCCGAAATTTCCAACCACGCCCTCGCCCGAAATCGGCTACGTGGTGCCGGATAGCGCGGCCGCGAAGGCCGGGCTGCAGGAAGGCGATCGCATCGTGCGAATCGGCGACACTGAGAACCCCACGTGGGATGACATCAGCATGAAGGAGCTCACCAGCGCCGGTCATGCGCTGAGTGTTTCGGTGGTTCGAAACGGCGAGCGCCAGAAGTTCTCCGTTACTCCTATCCTCGATCAGAAAAGCGGAGCCGGATTCGCGGGCTGGGGCGAGGAGAGCGAAATCGAAATCGGAACCGCGCTCGCGAATTCACCCGCCGCCAAAGCCGGCCTCAAGGATGGCGACGTCTTCGTCAGCGTCAACGGCCAACCCATCCGTTCCAGTTCCAAGGTTCACGACATCATCAACGGCAGCACAGGCAAGCCGGTGGACGTGGTGATCTCGCGCAATGGGAACCTCGTCACCACCCACGTAACTCCGACCGTGTCCGAAAACAACGGCTCCAAGGAATGGATGATCGGCGTCAGTCTGCAGCGGAAAGTAGTGCTGGTCAGTTTGCCGTTTCCGCAAGCGCTTTCCGAATCCGTCAAGGCCAACGCCAAGAACGCCACCTTCATCTATCAGTTTCTGCGTGGCATCGCCGAGCGGCGCATGTCGCCGAAGTCGGTATCGGGCCCCATCGGAATCGTGCAGATGTCGGGCGAAGGAGCTCGTGAGGGCCCCATCGCATTCCTCGGACTCATGGCCGGGCTTAGCTTGAATTTGGCAATCGTCAATCTGCTGCCCATACCGATCCTGGATGGCGCGACGATTTTCATGCTGATCCTCGAAATGTTCATGCGGCGCGACCTCAGCCTGCGATTCAAGGAAGCTGCGTTCCGATTGGGTTTTGTGTTTCTGATGGCGATCGTAGCGTTCGTGCTTTACAACGACATCTCGAAACTCGCGGGTTAATTCGCCGCCGCGAACACCGGCAGAATATCCACCGGGATGCTGTCGAGACCGCTGAGCGCCTTCTGCATGCTCGGGCGGATCACGCCCCACTGATCCAGCATGTGCTTCGCGCGCGCATAATCGCCGGTTGCTTCAATCGTCAGTAGTTCGTGATCCAAATCGCGAACCGCTGCTTTGATCTTGTCGAAGTTCACCTCAAAGGTTCCATCGGGACGCGCGATGAATCCACCCTTCTCGGTGATGTAGTTCACTTGCATCGCCATCCCTTTGCCGTGCGCATCATTCAACCCGAAGCGTAGCGTGCGGAATGTCGACGCGAGAAACGTGGTGTAGAGCTGGCGCTCTTTTTCTGGACCGCCTTCAATCAGCTTCTTGTCGTAAAGATGCTGCAGCATAAAAAGTCCGGTGACATCGGCTTTGGCCTCTTCGATCGCGCTATACAGCTCTTTCATTTCCTGGCGAGGCGTAGTAGCGCGGCCGGCCACCGTGATCTGATGCGGCCCGATACCGTGGCTCAACTCGTGCGCCAGGATGTGCGTGAAGAATGCGTCGAAGCTCAAGTCCTTCTGGCTAGCCGGCGTTAGCACTTGCTTCGCGATCGGCTCTAATGTCGAATGAAACTTGGCCTCCTGGACGTTTTTCAACATCACGCGCTTGCTGCCCTTGAGCGTTACCACACGTTCATCGTTCGGCAGATTGTAAGCCGCGGTCTGAACAGCGTGGGCGGCGTCGCCGGCGTCGAATACTTCGTTCACTACGCGAATGGGCGAACTGGCGCCGAGTTTTGGATTGCGATATTGCGGATCGATCGGCAGGTTGTTTTCCACCTCCTGCAAATGATCGGCGAAGAACTTCAGCTTGGTCGTCTCGGCGTCGTCGCGAACGTTGACGTAAGCCTCGAATGCGGCCTTGTAACCGAAAATATCGTCGTTGTAGGTTTCGTAAGGCCCGATGGTGATATCGAGCGGAGCGTCGAGATCCATCCAGGCAATATCGCTCTCGTAATAATCGTTGGAGCGGAATGCTTTGGCGCGCTCGACAAGAAACTTCTTCAGCGTCACGTTGTCCGTAAGCGCGGCGGCCTCATCCAACAACTTCGCGGATTTCTCAAGATCCGCCCGATACTCCTGGCTGTAGGGGACCGCGTGCAGCTT
>DATHMO010000236.1:0-9853 GCA_035486995.1 Bryobacteraceae bacterium | reverse complement strand
CGGTTGGTCCGACCAATCGTGAGGCAAGCGCTGTGTAATAGCCCACGTTTGCTCCGACGTCCACAAAGGTCATCCCGGGGCGAAGCATCTCGCGAACGATTCTAGTTTCGTTGCGCTCAAATGACCCTGCATACATGTGCCGCTGCAACCAGTCCGAGAGATCGAAAGAAAACCGAGAACCAAAGACAACGGCATCCCTTCGTCCGGTACGCGGGACAACGAACTCCATCAGCCGCCCTTTGCCACGAAACTGAATCGGGCGCAGTTTCGTGACGAGAATATCGATCAGCCTATTGTATCCACCGGGTGTTGATTGGGAAGCAGGCATATTTGGTATAGTTTACCAGGATACGCTTTGCGAGGAAAGTTAGATGCTGTTGCGTGCGTGATCTTCCCGAGCTAGCATCGGAGCATTTGGGGCACTTGCTGGAAGTGGCCGTCGCGGGTGATTAACGTGAGATCATGCTGTAACACTAGAGCTGCGATCCAGAGATCGTTGTCGGGGATCGGTGTCCCGGCCCGTTTGAGCTGCACCAAAAGGCGCGCGTAGTGCTCCGCCGTCTCCCGCTCGGGAAGCAAAATTCCGACCGTGGGTTTGGTTAGGAGGCTTTGGAGAAGGAGTTCGTTCCGGTGTTGTTGGGAGCCTCCGTGGAATCCGGCTTTGATCTCCGCCAGGACGATTAACGGAACCCAGACTTCATCGCATTCGCCCAGCCGCTCCGCTAACTCCGCATCGCCTTGAAATAAGTCGGTGAGCCGGTTGGTGTCCAGGGCGACTCTCATTTCAGAGCAGCCTCACTTCCACTTGTCCCAATCGATTTGACGCTGCCCGGCAATGATTTCGTCGAACGCAGGATCGGAAGTCCACTGGCCGACCAGGTTCGAAAAATCCGCCCTGCGCGGACGCCCAATGGTAGCGCGGGTTAACTCGTCGACCACGAGTTGATTGAGGCTGAGCTTCAATTGAGCCGCTTTTTTCCGGAGCGCCCGGTCCACTTCGGGCGGAACGCCACGGACCGTATACTGAATGGGCTCTAGCGCTTGGGACACCTGCAACTTCATGCCTACATGATAGCATAAGATGCAGGCGAACGATGCCCACCATCCTAACCCATGCGCTGGCTGGCGCAGCAATCGCGCAAGTGCTTGCTCCATGCGAAGTTAGAAGCAAAATGACATGGATCGCCGCAGTCTGCGCGATGCTGCCGGATGCGGATGTACTCGGGTTTCCACTTGGGATTCCCTACGATGATCTGTTCGGACACCGCGGATTCACGCACTCGCTCTTTTTTGCTGGTGCAGTGGCATTGGCGGTTGCGGGCTTGTTCCAGAATAAGGTTCATAGTCGCGATCTGGTACGGGTTTTCGTGTGTATCTTTGCTGCGACTGCTTCGCACGGCATTCTGGACGCGTTTACAAACGGAGGCTTGGGAGTCGCTTTCTTCGCGCCTTTCCATGCGACGCGCTACTTCTTTCCGGTTCGGCCAATCCTGGTGTCGCCGATCGGGGTGACCGCTTTCTGGACGCGGCGCGGACTATCGGTCCTGGAAAGCGAAATGATCTGGATATGGCCGGCGTCGATCTGTGTTTTTCTGCTGGGACAGTTGGCGCGCTGCCGTGATGATATCAGGAGGCCACGACACTCGCGGTGTGTTGCGCCACCAAGGTGAGCAGTTCGGCGGGATGGATGGGTTTAGAAATGTAGCCGTCCATGCCGGCGGCGAGGCAACGTTCGCGGTCGCCGGTCATGGCATGGGCAGTGGTGGCAATGATCGTGATGTGACCGCCGCGCTCCAGTTTGCGGATGGCGCGTGTGGCTTCGAAGCCGTCCATGACGGGCATCTGAACGTCCATGAGGATGAGATCGAAGGGCTGGCCGGCGAGCAGTTCCAGAGCCTCCTTGCCGTTGCCCGCCAGCACCACCGCGTGTCCCTCTTTTTCGAGGATACGTTGGGCCAAGCGTTGATTGACGGCATTGTCCTCTACCACGAGCACCCGTAGTTTCGGTTGGGATGGGGACGAGGCGGGTGCGGGGCGCGCGGGGTTTGGGATCGACAATGGTCCGAGAAGACACGTGGAGATCGCGGCACGCAGTTCGGCACTGCGGACTGGTTTTGTCAAATAGGCAGAAATCCCGAGTTCGTGGCAACGCGCGACGTCCTCCCGTTGCTGCCCGGAGCTGAGGATCATGACCAAAGCTCGCGGGAAACCGGGCCAGTGGTGCATGCGCCCCGCCGTTTCGAACCCGTCCATGCGGGGCATGTGGACATCCAGCAGCACCAGAGTAAATGGGTCGCCATCATCGGCCGCGCGCCGCAGCATTGCTAACGCCTCTTCACCGCTCTCGGCCGAGGCGGGACGCATCTGCCAGTTCTGCAGTTGCAATGTGAGAATCCGGCGATTGGTCGCGTTGTCGTCGACAATGAGAACCGGCACGCCATCGAGGAACGCGGTGTTGGAGGCGAAGGAATAGTCGGCATCATCGACGCGGCCGAAGTGCGCGGTGAAGTGGAAGCAGCTGCCGTGGCCCGGTTCGCTCTCCACCCAGATCCTGCCTTGCATCATCTTCACCAAGCGGCTGGAGATGGTCAATCCTAGGCCGGTGCCGCCGAAATCACGCGTGGTGGAACCGTCCGCTTGAGAGAACGCCTCGAATATGAGTTGCTGTTTCTCGCGGGCGATGCCGATACCGGTGTCGCGGATTTCAAAATGCAAGCACAGCTCGTCCGGACCGGCGCTTTCCGGGCGCACCGACAGAAGCACCTCGCCGGATGGTGTGAACTTGATGGCGTTTCCAACCAGGTTGAGCACGATCTGGCGCAGACGAATCGGATCACCCATCACATACTCGGATGTCGCGGGACTCACTTCCAGCAGCAGCTCCAGGCCTTTGGCTTCGGCCCGCAGCGCGACCGATTTCACGGCTTCTTCCAGGCTCGATCGCAGGTGGAACGGCAACGGATACAGGTCGAGCTTACCGGCTTCGATCTTGGAAAAGTCGAGCACGTCGTTGATGACGGCCAGCAGCGAGTCGGCGGAAATTTTCACGGTCTCCAGGCACTCGCGTTGATCGACGCTCAGTTCGGACTCCAACACCAGCTCGGTCATTCCCAGCACGCCGTTCATGGGAGTGCGGATCTCGTGGCTCATGTTAGCCAGGAACTCGCTCTTGGCGCGGCTGGCTGCTTCGGCGCGGTCTTTGGCCTCCAAGAGTTCGGCGGTGCGAACGGCGACCTGGGACTCCAGGCGATCGCGCTGGGCCTGCAGCTCCGCGTTGCGCGATTCGATTTCCGAGAGCATTGCATTGAACGTGTCGATCAGCCGGCCGAGATCGTCATCGGCGCTTTTCACCGCACGCACCGTATAATTCTTTTCCGTGGAAATCGTCTTCGCCACGCCGGCCAGGTGTGCGATGGGGCCCGAGACCACCTGCTGTAAGCGGAGCGAGAGCATCAACGCGAGCCCGGCCGCTCCGGTCAGAATCAATAACAGCACGAACCCAAAATGCCGCAGGCGTACGCTCAGTTCATCCAGATCAGATTCCACGTAAATCGTGCCCAGGGTCTGGCCATTGAGATCGACGCGCTGGTAAGTGACGAGGTGCCCGCGTTCGAACCAGGTAGCTGTATCGTGGAAAGGAGGTATCGCGCCGCTAGCTCCGGCATGGTAGATGGCGAAGGGACTTCCGTCGGCCGCGTAAATGCAGGTCGCAACGATATGCGGTATGGGCGTGACATGGGCGAGCACATCTTCGGCCGCTCTGGGATCGTGAGAGGCGAGCGCCGGAATGCTGTTCAAGCCGATGATTTGGGCCAGGACTTCCAGGTTTTCCCGAATTTCCGCGCGTTTGGAAATCTGATCGTAAGTCAGGATCGCCCCGCAGGCGAGCCACAACGCCACGCCGGCTGTGAACATGATGATGAGCAGGAGCTTGTACCTGACCGGAAGATTTCGATATCTGGCGACGAGTGGCATGAGATTACTTGTTCACTATCCTGGCGTCGCAAATGGTCTGGGTTTGAGATTCATTGCAAAGTCACCAGCTTTCGTCGGATTTGTTCCCCATCTAGCCTTATCGACCACCGCGAAAGCTATGAGAGCAGAGACATTTGGGCTCTGGCGGCACGATCGGCCGGCGGGCGCGCATGGCAGTCTCGTGGTACATTTGAGCTTTCACCGCGCCAAGTCGCGACAAAGACGCATGTCCGTACAGATCCTATTGCAGGGCAAGTTATTAGGTGTCGAGGAGTTTCTGCCGTCCGGGCAGCCCGCCGAAGCGCTCCTCACCGGGCGGCTGCGCTGGGTTAGCCTGCTGAGCGAAATTCTGCCGCGCGCGCTGATCGCCGAGCTGGGGCTTTCCAAGATGCTGCTGGGATCGAGCGGCGGAGATCAGTTCCTGGTGGTTCTTCCCGATGAGGTGCGGTCGCAAGCGGCGGAGTTTCTGGCGGCAGCGCGTACCGGGATTCGCGAGCTGAGTCAAAATCGGCTGGAATTGCTGTGGGCGATTACGGAAAACCTGGGCGATTGGACCGTGGTCCGCAAGCGATTGAACGAGGAGTTCCAGCGTAAACAAGGCACGCCTTTGGCGGCCACGGGATTCGCGCAGCCGGAAGCAACATCTGAGGCGGGTTCGGAATATTTCGAGAGCCTGGGCCGATCGCTGCGGGACGCAGTGGATGTTGGCTGGTCGTCCGAAGCTCCGGCTACGATCTTGACGGTGGGCGGAAGGCATTCCTGGACGATCGGGACGTCGGCGGATTCAGTCCCGCTCGCGCGACACACCGCTTTGACGGATGACGGGCGTGAAGCCGCCACTGCGCCGGTTCTGGCATCGCGGGCCGAGGGACGTCCGGTGTGGGGAGTTTTACGAGGCGACGTGGATAGCTTCGGAATCCGCATGCGCCGCTTGCAAAGCATCGAAGAGTACGTGCAGCTTTCCGTGCTTTACAAGCAATTTTTCGCGGGTGAAGTGGAAGTTTTGTGCTCGCTGCCGGAGTTCTGGCGCAAAGTGAATCTGCTGCACACCGGAGGCGACGATTTTGCCGTGTACGGGGCATGGGATGCGCTGATCGGATTCGCGCGCGAGTTGCAGCGTCTGTTTCAGCGCTTCACCGAAGAACATCTGAAGGAATTTCCAGGGCCGGAAGGCAAAACCATCACGATGGCGCTGGCACTTGCGCCGGAGCTGGATACGCCCCTCGGTTCGGTGTATGGCCGATCGCGCGATCGGCTGGAAATCGCCAAGTCGGCTGATAAGGATTGCTTTTTCCTGCTCGGCCGCACGCTCGAATGGAAGCAGCTTTCTGACGCCGCGGAGCTCAAGGACGAGCTCACGGCGATGGTGCGGGAATTTGGAGTGGCGCCGCAGTATTTGCGCGATTTATGCGGTATTTATCGCGAAACGCGTCGCGCGCCGGGCGCCAAACGTGTGGAGCGGCCCTGGCGATTCCATCGGCGGCTGCTGCGGATTCTGGGAACTTCGCGCTCCCGCGATTTCCAAAAAGCCCGTACCAGCTTAATCGCGGACCTGGTTGGCAAGAACCCGGCCAACCTGAAATTGCGACCGTCGGGCCGCGTAGCGCTAGAATGGGCCAGATTGTCAACGGAAGGCCCGTCAGAGAATTAACGTACAATACAGAGGTTTGGATGGCTGATACTCCCGAGATTGAGCAAGAACCACGCGCTGCTGAAGCGCAATCCGCACCCGCTGCAGTGCAGACCCCGCCCGCGGAGCGCCCGGAACGGAAACCAGGGCCGCAGGGCGATCGTCCACCAGGGGATCGTCCGCAAGGTGGCCGAGGTCCGCAGGGACAGGGCCGCGAAGGTGGAGGACAACGCCGCGAAGGTGGCCCAGGGCAGGGAAATCGCGAGGGCCGGGGCGGTCCGCACGGTGGCCGTGAAGGTGGCCGCGGGGAGCGCGGTGACGACAGACGTGACGATAGGCGTGGGGGGGATCGCGGGCGCTTCGAAGGTCCGCCGGAGATCGACATCGAGAAACTGATCTCCGATCCTCTGTATCTCGACAATCAGGCGCACGGTGTGGTCAGCCGCATGCGCGATATGGACTCGGGAACCAAAAGCCAATTGCGCCGCCTCTACAATGCCGTTCGCCGGGCTGTTCGAACGCCGGAGAACGAGCGGCAGCAGCAATTCGTGATGCTGCGGGCGCGTCTGGCTTACACCATCGCGCGTCATTCGCTGCGCAGCCTCGATCCACTGGAGAAGCTGCTGCTGCAGGTGACGCGCAAGAATGAAGCCCGCGGCTACGAACGGTTTCGCGACCTGTTCGAGGCCATCGTGGCTTACAACGAATAACGAACGAGAATCTTAGGAAACCCGCCGACATGAGTTCGCATACCGCGCAAACGGAATTGAAGTTGATTGGAAAATTGATTGTGGAGGGCGACATCGCCTGCCAGACCGGACTGCACATCGGGGCAGGGAAAGGGTCGCTCGAAATCGGTGGCGCCGATAACCCGGTTGTCAAAGACGCTTTCGGATTGCCGTACATCCCGGGCAGTTCGCTGCGTGGCAAGCTGAGGTCGCTGCTGGAACAATCGTCAGGGCTCGCGGTGCCGTCGGAACTGGTGTATCTTTCGAAGCGCAAGGGACAGGAAGTGCGCATTCATCAGAGCGAGCGCCCCGACGACGAAGTTTGTCTGCTGTTCGGGCGCAATCCCGGGCGGATGGAGCGGGTTTCGGGTGATGCAGTGGAATCGAGCGCGGCCACGCCGGCGCGGCTCACGGTATACGATGCTCCGTTGATTTCCGAGAGCATCACCTCGCAGATGCGCGAAAACATGGACGACGAGCTGACCGAAGTGAAGAGCGAGAACGCGATCGACCGCATTACGTCGCAGGCCAATCCGCGAACGCTCGAACGCGTTCCGGCCGGCGCGCGCTTCCATTTCCGCATCGTGATGGATGTTCTGTGTGCGGAGGATCGCGAGTTGTTGCCGCGGTTGGTGGAAGGTCTGCGGCTGCTGGAAGACGACAGCTTGGGCGGCGGAGGGTCGCGCGGTAATGGACGTGTTGCGCTGTCCAGCTTGAAGCTGACGTGGCGCGGGCGCGGATTCTATGCATCGGGGTCGCCCGAACAAGAGTTGCTGGCTGGGTCGGATCTGTCGGCCGTGCAGTCGCTCGTGACTGCATCCGATTTCGGGGAAAAGCTCGCCGAGTAGGCTCGGCATCCAGGAATGTCCCCGGCTTCTACAAACTTGAACTTCGCGGTTCGATTTCGTCCCGTGGGCCCGTGGCGCTTCGGGCCGGACTCAGGTGCGCGCGATCGTGTGGACTTGATCTATCACAGCGACGCGCTCTTCTCCGCGGTGTGCTCGGCGATGTCGCAGCTCGGGCTGGCTGATGAATGGTTGCAGGCAACCGCAGTGTCGCAGGGCGCGCCCGCCGTGCGATTCGGTTCCTTTTTTCCGTTCGTGGGCGAGACGTTGCTGATCGTGCCGCCGCGCAGCCTGTGGCCGCCGCCGGAGTCCGCCAAGATTCGCTACAAGGGCGCGCACTTCGTTCCGCTGTCGGTGATCGAATCGCTGCTCGCCGAGAAAGCGATTGATGAAGATCGCTGGGCCGTGGATGGCGAGAGCGAGTGCCTGGTGCCGTCCAATCAGGGCCGCGGGCCGTTTCGCGTGGCGTTGCGATCGAGCGCTGGTGTGGACCGGATGCATGGCGCGGCGGTGGAGATTCATTCGACAGCGTGTCTGGAATTTGCACGTGGGGCTGGGCTCTGGACGATCGTGCAATTTGCCGACGAAGCCGCTGCGTCCCAATGGCAAGCGCCGGTGCGAAGCGCGCTTTTGCTGTTGGCTGATTCTGGCTTGGGCGGCGAGCGGTCGCGTGGATGGGGCCGATCGGAAGCGCCGGAGTGGCAATCTTGGACTCCGCCGCAAGCTCCTGCCGTGGAGCAGCCAATCGAACAAGCACACTGGTTGCTGTCGTTGTACACGCCGTCGGAAAACGATTCGGTGGATTGGAAGCGCGGCAGCTATGCCACCGTCTCGCGCAGCGGACGCATCGAAAGCCGTGCGCGATGGGGCGAGCCTAAGCAGGCTACCACGATGATCGCCGAAGGCTCCGTGCTTTTGGCGTCGAGCGAGTTGCGCGGCGCCGCCAGCAATGTGGCGCCCGAAGGATTTCCGCATCCCGTGTATCGTGCTGGATTCGCGGTTACGGTTCCAATTCCGTGGCGGGTGGCGGCATGAATTATCGCCTGACCTGTTTGACGCCGACGCTGGTTGGCGACGGCCAGAGACTTTCGCCCATCGACTACATGGTGTGGAAGGATCACGTCAACGTTTTGGATCAGTGGCGTATCTTCCGCCTGCTTGCAAAGGGTCCGCGCCTGGAAAGTTATCTCACGCAATTAAAGAAGGCCGACAAGCTCGACTTCGCATCGTGGGGCGGCTTTGCGCAGAACTACGCCGGCCGGCGCATCCCGTTCGAACACGCGAGCTCCACGCAATATTGGGAGCGAACGCACGCGGAACATTTGTTTATTCCAACGTTCAGCACTGGCCCGAGCGGTCCGTATTTGCCGGGTACGGCGATCAAAGGGGCGTTCCGCACCGGAGTGGTGCATGGGCGGATGACCGAGCGGCTGGTCACGGATCTTGCGGCGCGTGTGAGCTCGGAGGGCCGGATGCCGCGAAGGCCGGCGATTTCGGTGGAAGAATCCGCACTTGGGCCTTCGGGCGCCGATCCCTTGCGGGTGGTGTCGGCGTATGATTCCAAGACCGTGCCGGCGAGCACCTTCAAGGTTTATCTGCTGCGCACGTCGACGCTTGAATCGCGCGGTCCGGGCAAATTCGAAGTGGCGTGGAAGCAGACGCCGCGAGGCAACGTGAAGCGCGCCGAGGACTCGACGCCGGTGTTCGCCGAGATGGCCGCACCCGGGAGTGTGTTCGAAGGCGAGTGGCATCAGAATGCTTTTCTATCGCAGCCAGAAATCGGCAAGGCTTTGCGGCGGAGGGCGCCGATCGATTCGGGGACCATGTTCGAGCTGGTGAACGGTTATACGGAGCAGTTGCTGCGGATCCAAAGACAATACGCCGAATGGACTGGGCTGGTGCTGTTGAAGTCGACCGTCGAGCAGTTGGAAGCGCGGCTTGCTCAGGTGCGCGAAGCCAAGCGAGGGTGCGTGCTGCCACTCGGATGGGGCGCGGGGTTTCTATCGAAAGTGGCGATTCTGAATACACAAGACGAAGCGTATCGCGGAATTTTGCGAGAGGTCGGATTGTATGCTCGGGCGATTCAGTCGGGTCTGCCGTTCCCGAAGACGCGGCGGATTGTGTTCTTGGGGAACCAGCCGGCGAGTTTGCCGGGGTTTGTGCATTTGGAAGTGACGGGGTAGGCGTGCTCACGACCCCAAGGCGTTCAGCACTGCTTTACGGTTCTTGGCGATCACCGCAAGGTATGCGCGCGTCGTTGCATCAGGCTTTCTGCGACCTTGCTCCCATTCCTGCAGCGTTCTCTGATTGATGCAAAACGCACGCGCGAACTCGGCTTGCGACATTCCCGCTTTAGTCCGAATATGTTTCACGTCCACATCGTCTGGCAATACGATGCGCCGCGTAGGAAACCTCGCGTCTCCCTGCACATGAGCCAGTATTTCCTTGGCGCTTTGCTCCAGGCCCAAGGCCAGCTTGGTTCGCTTGTTGCCTCGTGTATTGGGTTTGGGTGCGATCATTTTTTCGCCGCCTTTTTGATTTGCGATGCGAGTTTTGCGAGAACGTTCTGATCCGCCATCGAGAGCATTTCCTTTCGCGACTTCGCATAAATCGCGGCTATGTAAATCCTGGGTTCGGCGAGGAAGAATAGACCACGCGAAATCCACCGCTCTTTC
>DATHMO010000235.1:0-5387 GCA_035486995.1 Bryobacteraceae bacterium | reverse complement strand
CGCCCCCAGTTTTTTGTCGTACTGCTTGGCGAACGTCTGGTTCGCTTTTAGCGCTTTGTCGATAAGGCTCATCTTAAATCTCCAATTGAGTAATGTAGGTTGGCCAGAAGGATCCCCGTTCGGGTGCGACCCCGACCACTTCAATTAGTGATTGCAGGTGCGGGGCCCTTCGTCGGAGCGCCGTCTTGGACTGGCAAACTTGCCGCCGTTACAGCATCTGGAAGAGGCTCGCCGGTTTCAGGACAACTCCCCGGGTACGACAGCTGGCGAATATCCGACGCGGCTTTTGGTCGGATTGTCGAACCGCGGGGGCGTGCTCACAGATCGATGACAACATCACGAATGGGTTGTGAGCAGCAAATAAGAATATTCCCTGCAGCTGGTTTGTCGAGCGGCTCGGGTGCATAGGCTACCGCTCCCGAAACCAGGCCACTCTCACAGCTGTGACACACACCACTTCGGCACGCCCAGCGGACGGGAACGTCGCAGGCTTCGGCCAATTCAAGAATGCTCTGGTAGACCGATGCGTTCCAGTGTGCAGCGATGCCGCTTCGCGCGAACGACACTAATGATCCGCTGTTGGTATCGCCGACGGGTGAATGCGGATTTCGTTTTACCACGCCGACCACACCGGGACTCTTCGATTCACTGCCGTTGAAGATCTCCATGTGAATCCGTTCCGGCGGGACCCCATAGCCCGCAAGTGCCGCCTTCATATCCGCCATAAAGGCGGCCGGCCCACAAATGTAAACGTCCGCTTCTCGCGGAACGCCGAACTCTTCGAGCACCGATTGCGACAAATGACCGGCAGCATCGAAATCCTCGCCCAACTTGTCGGACACGCCCGGTTTGCTGTAGCAGACATGGCTGCGGCCGCGCGGGAAAGCCAGCATCAGGCCGCGCACTTCAGCGGCAAAGGGATGATGTTCGCGATCGCGAGCCGCGTGGAGCCATAGGACTTGCCGGGCAGGCCGGGCCGCGGACAATGCATGGAGCATCGCCAGCACCGGTGTCGCCCCAATCCCGGCGCTGAGGAGGACAACCGGCCGCTCTCCGGCTTGCAGAATGAAGCTACCGCGAGGAGAACTGACGTCGAGAGCATCGCCAACTCGTACACGATCGCGCAGCCACGTTCCAGCCACACCGTTGGGCTCGATCTTCACGCTGATTCGATAGCGCTCGGCCGAGACAGGGCCTGAGAGCGAATAGCTACGAAAAATCGGGGCACCTTCGGCGGTCGGCTGAAACCGAAGGACGATGTACTGGCCCGGCTGAGCGATTGGCAGGGGCTGACCGTCCAGACTTTGCATCGTCACCGAGAGGACGTCGGCAGACTCCCGATCAATCGACGTCACCGCGAGCCGGCGAAATCCTGGTGCCGATGGATGCGCGGCTGCTTCCGGTATGAGACCTGCATTTCCGCCTGCTGGGTTCCGCAGCAATGCCTCGAACGACCCGTGCCATCCCCGCGATAGCGGCTCGATTCGCAATGCACGTTCCAATGCCTCGTGCGGATGATTCGGGAAGTAGAGAAGCGCATTGATATCAGCGACCGTCATTCGCTCCTTGGCCTCACCCACCTTTACGATTTCGTCGCCCGCGCCCACTTCGCCTTCCTCAAGAACGCGGAGGTAGAATCCAGGACGGCCACTGGAGGTCAGCAGCGCCGCCATCCTGGGCTCGTTCATCCGAATGCCAACGCGATAGCAGGTAACTCGGGGTTGCGTGACTTCGAAGAGCGCGCTCCCGACTCGATAGCGGTCGCCGATACACACCGTATCATCGGGCAAGCCTTCGATTGTGAAATTTTCGCCGAATTGCCCGAAGGACTTCGGATTGCCCAGGTCGGGCCTCTTCAGTTGGTCCTGCCAATAACGATACGACTCGATCTGGTACACAAAGACGGCGCGGTGTTCACCCCCGTGTCCCTGTAAATCTCCCTGGCCATCTCCGTCCAGATTGAGCCGGCCGGCTCGACACCGGCCCTGCACAGGATTTTTCCAGATTCCTGTGTGCACCGTGCGGCCCTTCCACTCGATGTCGCGTGGCAGACCGACGTTCACTGACAGTAGCCGAGCCATAGATGGAAGTTAGCCGTTTGACTCGCACGTCTGATTCCAGATGCACCACGCGCGACATCTGCTGACTAAACGGCTTTTGGATCCTTGTTCCATCCATGGAAGGCCGACAAGTCGCCCGCGTTCCAAGCCTCGCGGAGTCCGGGAGCCCTCAGATCCCAGTCGGGCCGGATCTCGCTCGTCACCGCCCGCAAGTCGTGCCAGAGGTCGAAGACCGAAGGCCGGCCCCAGAACCAATAGCCGTTATAGATGCTGTGGATGATGAGTCCCGGCTTGAGCACGAGTGTGTACGGAATCATCGGATTATGCTCCGGGTCGGTATACTCGGCGATGTCGAGGTCCTTCTGAACCTTTCTGTCGGGGTCGGAGAGAAAGGTCCACTGGGCGCCCACCGAAGCGCGGAACTCCTGCAGAGTGTGGTGGTCATCGGTAGAGATCGTGACGATCTGGGTGTATGCCACGGCGATCTTCGGATAAAACGCGGCGAGGTCGAGATGCTGCTGGTGCTCCTTCGGGCAGTAATGGCCGCGCGAAAGCGTCAGGATCAGGGGATCATCGCCCTGGAGTTCGCTGAGCTTGCGCGGTGTGTCCGTGTGATCGGGCAGCTGATAATCTGGAAGAACGCTTCCGGGTACCAGGTCAGAACGCATAATTGGATTCCTTTCGACGCCTCAATGCGGCGTCATGCCATCCGCGTAACCCACTGGCTGCGCCACGCCGGCGCCTCGAAGGGATCCGCGAAATACTGTGTCTCGTGCACGACCTTACCGTCGCGGAACTCCATAATGCTCACTGTGTATGCTGGCCGCCCCTGATAAGTGATGGTGTATTCCGTGATCCAGAGGTCGCCGTTTCCGACAATTCGCTTGACGGTGAAGCCCGACGGCTTGCCCGGATGATGGCTCCGCAACGCCTGCAAATTGCTTCGCCCCAGGATTCGTTCGCCGGACTGAGGGTAGTCGCAAATCGCATCGTCGGCGTAAATATCGTGTTCTGTATTCTGATCGCCTGACGCGGAAGCTTCCCAGTGCCGGTTCAACGCAGCACGAATTTCTCGCTCTTCCATAAGTTACCCTCCTCCAGGATTTACCTTTGCAAATTGGCAACCACGAATTCCACGCTCACACTAGCGTTCGACGCCGAAGAGGCCAACTCTCCCCGCGATGAGGCCATCGATGCTGTATCGACCCGGCCCAGAGAAGATCAGCCAAACCAGGATCAACGTGTATAGCACCTCGGGAAGGTACAGGAAGTCGTCGAGCCATGCGAAAATCCCGCTCGCCTGGATGCTGTGGATCCGATTGGTGGCGATCGCGACGATCATGTCTACCGCGAGCATTGCGGCGCATAGCGGCGTGAGGAGTCCTAGCGCCAGACCCGCTCCGCACGCGAATTCGACTACGGCAACGAAGAGCGCACTTGCATGTGGCAACGGGATGTGTGATTGGACCAGGGTTTGCTCAAGCACGCCGAACTGGGCTCTGACGAACAGCTTGGTCCCGCCGGAAATACAGAAGAAGATGCCGATCAGTACGCGGGCCGCCGTCACAGGCATCCATTCCCCGGCGCGGAGCATCGTCAATGCGCTCTGGACCACATGTGCCATTCAATAGCCTCTCCAATAGCCTCCCACGAATCGGCATAGCAGACCGTAGGTTAACTTGGGCGCGCCGGCGTCACCGGCCAGCGAGTGATCCTTTGACAATGTCAACGGAATTAAGAATCGTCTCGACCACAGCATCATCGCCCAACGACGAGTTGATCATGAGATGGTAGATTTCGCGGAAGGGCCAGTCGATTTTGAAGTACTGCTTGACGTACGCGGCCCGATCTTGGTCAACGGTCTCGGCCAGCAGGTGGGCCTCCTCCTCGCTCTTGCCCATGTCACGTAACCGCTGGATCTTTTCTTCAAACGGCGCATAGATGAACACGTGAAAAGCGTCCGGGTTGGATTGAAGATAATGGGCCGAGCCGCGTCCGACAATTACACAATTGCCGTCTCTAGCCGCTTCGCGCACAACTTTTTCGGCAGCTTCGCGAATACAGTCAGCATCCACCATCTTCACCCGCTGAGCATTCAATGTACCTTCGAAGCTGCCGCGCAAGAACGCCTTGAAGAGCCTGTAGTGCAGAGCGTCGCGGCGCTCCTCACGCTCCTCCACGGCCGGGCAATCGCAGCCCGTGATGCGGGCGATCTCGATGGTAAGCAGTTGGTCCCACAATTTCCAACCTAGCCGCGCCGCAAGTGTGGCTGCGATTTCCGCCGCTCCGCTGCCGTATTCGCGATCGATTGTGATGATTTTGATCATTGAAGAGCCTCGCCAACAGATTCACCTAACCCACGGCCACTCCGCCGGCCTTGGGATCGTTCTTGCGAACGATGAAGGCGAGCAGAAACATGATGCTCGCCGCGATGGTCAGCACCCAGAAAATATCGATGTAAGCGAGAGTCGCTACTTGTCCTCCCATAGCCCGGTACAGCAGACCGTAGGCCCGCTTAGGCGCGTCGGCAACGCTCGATCCGGAGTGCACCAGTCGCAGGCTCAAAGCTTTGACCTGGTTCTGAACAGACCGATCGAACCGGCTGGTATGCTGCGACAGCACCACCTGGTGAACTTGCGCGCGCCGCGCCAACAGCGTTGTGACCATAGAGGTTCCCACGCTGCTGCCGATATTGCGCATGAAGTTGATGATGCCGGCCACGCTATTGGCTTTTTCGGCGGGCATCCCGATGTAGCCCGCCATCGTTACGGGAACAAACAGAAGGCCGAGGCCCACCGATTGAATCAAACGCAGGATGGTAGCCGATTTGAAACTAATCAACGTATCCAGCTGCACTGTGGAAACGTACATCCCGATCGCCAGCGCCAGCCAGCCCGCCGCGATGATGTATTTGGCTGGATATTTTCCGGCCAGCATGCCCACGATGGGCATCAGCGCTAGCACCACCGCGCCGCCACCCGACAGAACCAGCCCGGCATTTTCCGCCGTGTATCCCAAAACGGTCTGGAGGAACTGCGGCATCGTCACCAGTGCGCCGAAGAGCAGAACGCCGAAAATAAACATCATGACGTTTGCAGTGGCGAAGTTAAAGTTCTTGAACAGATGGACGTCGATGATAGGTGTCTTATGACGCCACTCCCAAATAATGAGCCCAACCAGACAGATCACCGAGACGATCACAAGACGGGTGATAAACGGGGAGCCGAACCAATCGTCTTCCTGTCCCTTATCGAGCACCACTTGCAGCGCTCCCACGCCCAAAGCAAGCAGCGATATACCAATAAAGTCGACGCTCACGCCTGCCCT
>DATHMO010000234.1:0-2393 GCA_035486995.1 Bryobacteraceae bacterium | reverse complement strand
GCACCCACAAGCCCAAAGAAATGTTTCAGGCGCAGTGAGCCGCGGGCACCCCCGTTATACTGGAGACATGGCGGGTCTGGTCAAACTGGCAGCCGCGCCAAAGCTCGACTTGGGAATCCTGAAGGCCAAGCAAGACAGACTCTTCTCGATTTTGAAGCCGATGCGGCGCGTGATCGTCGCGTACTCCGGCGGCGCCGATTCGGCGTATCTGGCGTGGGCCGCGCATCGCGTGCTTGGCGAAGATGCACTGGCCGTCACCGCGGATTCTGCTTCCATTCCCGAATCACACAAGAGCGACGCCGAGGCGTTCGCGCGCGAATGCGGCTTCCGGCATGAATACATCGAGACACGCGAGTTCGATAATCCGGACTATATAAAAAACGATCCGAATCGCTGCTTCCACTGCAAGGACGAACTCTTCACGCGCCTGGAGGTAGTGGCGCGCGCGCGCGGCATCCAGCACATCGCCTACGGCGTGAATGTGGACGACCTGGGCGACTATCGCCCCGGCCAGCATGCCGCCAAACTGCATCAAGCCAAAGCGCCGCTGGTCGACGCCGGCTTGACCAAAGCAGAAATTCGCGAGCTTTCCCGGCTCACCGGCTTGTCAACGTGGGACCGTCCCGCAGCCGCCTGCCTCAGCTCGCGCATCCCGTATGGAACACCCGTAACAATGGAAAACGTTAAGACCGTCGAACGCGGCGAAGAAGCCATCCGTGCACTGGGCTTCCGCCAGTTCCGCGTGCGGTTCCACGGCAAACTGGTCCGCATAGAAATCGCGAAGGATGAACTCGCGACCGCGCTCACGCCTGAAATGGCCCTCAGATTTGTTCAAATCTTCAAGCCGCTAGGCTTCCATTACGTGACTATCGATTTGGAAGGCTACCGGCAGGGTTCGCTGAACGCCGTGCTTGCAGACGGCTAGTTGCGCGCCCCGATACTCTCGGTGCGCCCTGCCAGAGGTTTCACGATCGACCCTCCGCATACGCCCACGCCCGTGTTCAGCAGCGCATTGAGCAGGTTGTAAAGCACCGCGTACACCAACTGTTCGTTCACCGGCTGCTTGCCCGGCATCCGAAACGACGCCGGTAGCTCTTTGGAAATCTGCAGCCGCACCGAACCCGGCAGCGTGCGGCCTGACCGGTCCTTTTGATTCGCCAGCGACATGGGGGTTTGCAACACCGCGCCCGTCTTTCCGTCCACGTAAAATTGGCAGCGCGAAAACCAGCCAAGGTTGCCCGGATCGGCCGCGTCGAACAGCAGCAGCGGCGCCTGACGGTCCACCGCCGAGAGGTGCAAGTTCATGGATCGCTGGCTTTCCTCGATCCGATACTCGAACCCGGCCTGCTTGGCGATGTTCGCAACGAAGTCCGGGTCTAGTTCCAGCAGCAGGAACTTGTAGTCTCCCGCCAGCAACACTTGCATAACGCTATTGTATCGCCCGCGCCAAGTCCGGCGTTCGCGACATCGCGATATAATGACAAAGGAGTTTCCCACTTGTCCATCCGAAGGTTTCTGCGCCTCAGCGCCCATATTCAAATGCTGCCCGTGCTTGAAAGCGGCGAAGAGACGCTGGTGGGCGGACAGGCCGTCATGGAAGGCGTCATGATGCGCGCCCCGCACAGCTATTGCGTCGCCGTCCGCAAGCCCAATGGCGAAATCGTCACCGAACAAGCTCCGCTCGCGCGCGTTTCCGAGAAATATCCCATCTTTAAGCTGCCCATTTTGCGCGGTTTGGGAACGCTCGGTCATGCCATGTATCTGGGCATGAAAGCGTTGCAATTTTCGGCCACGGTGGCGATCGGCGAGGAAGCCGCCAAAGACGGTGAAAAGGCGCCAGAACTCAGCGGTTGGATGATGGCCCTGCCGCTCGCGTTTTCGCTGCTGTTCTTCCTGTTCATGTACAAGTTCGTGCCGCTGTTCCTGGCCACTCAGCTCGGCAAAGCGGTCCCTTCGCTGCACGGCCGCTTCGCAGTGAACATGCTGGACGGCGTGATCCGCCTGGTCATCTTCCTCGGATTCCTCTATTTGCTTTCGCGGATGAAGGACATTCGCCGTATGTTCCAATATCACGGCGCCGAGCACAAAGTGGTGTTCAATTTCGAATCGGGCCAGCCGGTAACGGTAGAAAACGCGCAGAAGTTCGTCACCTTCCATCCGCGCTGCGGCACCAGTTTCCTGCTGCTGGTGATGGTGCTCGCGATTCTGGTTTATCCGCTGCTGCCCTTCGACGGATTCGTGGCGAAGCTCGTCGCCCGCATCGCACTGCTGCCGTTGATCGTCGGCGTCAGCTATGAATTGATACGCTACGCCGCCCGGCATCAGCAAGGAATGATGGCCGCGCTCACCGCACCCGGCCTCTGGTTGCAGCGCGTCACTACCAAACCACCGTC
>DATHMO010000233.1:0-3857 GCA_035486995.1 Bryobacteraceae bacterium | reverse complement strand
AGGGTCGAAGGTTCCAGTGGTCCGCGCGATGCCCAACACACCATCCACCGTTGGCTGCGGCATGGCCGGAATCTGTCGCGGCTCTCACGCCTCGCCCGAACATCTCGAAGTCGCGCAGGCGATGTTCGACGCCGTCGGCCGAACCGTGGTTGTGGACGAGAAAAATATGGATGCTGTCACCGGCCTCTCGGCCAGCGGTCCAGCTTTCATCTACATCATTCTCGAATCCCTCGCGGAAGCAGGAGTGAAAATTGGCTTACCACGCGATGTCTCTACGCTTCTCGCCGCGCAAACGATGAAAGGCGCCGCGAGCGTGGTGCTCGAAACGGGTGATCACCCTGCGTTGCTCAAAGATGCGGTTACGACGCCGGCAGGGTGCACGATTGATGGGATTCTCGAGCTCGAAGAGGGCAAATTGCGGGTTACGCTTATTAAAGCGGTGGTGAAGGCGAAAGAGCGGGCGGGGGAATTGCTGTTCGAGAAGTGAGAAGCGTCGCTCGGGCGGTTGTAGCTCGTGTTGACGTCTGAGATCCTTCTGCGCCTTTCGGGCGCCTCAGGATGACAATGGCTTTGCAGGGTCGCTTTGCACATTAGTTTTTGACGCTCGTTTTGTAGGTTTTCGAATGTGGAGCGCGAAGAATTGGATCCATCCAGCGAGAACAAGCCTTTGACGCCGAATGAGCAGAAGGTCAAGAAGTACGCCTCGAGCACGGCTCTGGCGATCGAACTGCCGTTCACCCTTGTCGGCGCGGTCGTTTTCGGCGGGCTGATCGGCTACTTTCTCGATCACTGGCTGCACACCCGCTTCATCTTTACGTTCATCCTGGGCGGGCTGGGTTTTTTCGGCGGCATCAAGGAAGTTCTGCGGCGTCTTGGATAGCGCAATGGATGCAACGGCGCCAGCGCGCGGCGATCTCATCGGCAACGCAACCGAACGCCGCATCGCGTGGCTTACTCCGACAATTGGCGTGGCAGCAGCCCTGGTCGCCGTGTTCGCATTTCACCGCCGCGATTGGGGCGCTGGGTTAGCCGTTGGCGCAGGCCTGGCCTGGTTCAATTTCCGCTGGCTTCGGCAAGGCATGGACGCGCTGACTGCGGCGGCGACGGCGCAATCGGGCGCGGCTAAGAGCCATGTACCGATTGGCGCCTATTTCCGCGCGCTGTTTCGCTACGCCTTGATCGCACTTTGCCTCTATGTTATTTTTAGATTGTCAGCCATCCCTCTCGTAAGTATGGTCTTTGGTTTGTTCGCTTTAGGTGCCGCGGCGATGGCCGCAAGTGTGTACGAACTCTGGCACCCCGCTGCGGGCGAAACGCAGGAAGAGCAGTAGGTCAAAATTCCGGAGCCAGCACGACTTGAGGCTCTGTCTGAGGCGCGCACAGGACGCATGGAACAAAACGTAAGCTGGATCACACAGATTGTGAATCACGTACTTGGCGGAGCGGCGCTCGCGCTGCTACACGCGTTGCACATCCAGCCGGACCATCCAGAGCTTCCGATCCCCGAGCACGTTTGCATGGGGATTCTGGTGCTGATCGTCGGGACGCTGCTTGCGCTGCTGGTTCGATCGCGCCTATCGGTTGAAAATCCAGGGGCCACGCAGCAGATCGCCGAATTGCTGCTGACAAACCGAGAAGACTTCGGCATCAACGACATTCTTTCGGAAAACGCGGGGCATCACTGGCGCGAGTACGTGCCGATGGTCGGATCCATTGCGCTTTTTATTTTGCTGGCGAACCTTTTCGGAGTATTCCCGGGATTCACTTCGCCGACCGCTCAGGTGAGCGTTCCGCTTGCTTGCGCGGTGATTGTGTTCGGCTACTTCAACTGGCAGGGTATTCGCCATCACGGTCCCGTCGGGTATGTGAAGACTTTTACCGGCGGCCTGGACTGGTGGCTGGTGCCACTGATTTTCCCGGTCGAAATTCTCAGCACGTGCGCGCGATTGCTTTCGCTGACCGTTCGTCTTTGGGCAAATATTTTCGCCAGCGATCTGATCTACGGGCTATTCCTGGGCCTCTTCGCGGCGCCGGCATTTGCGGGATGGTTGAAGCATCCGGCTATCGGCATCGCGCTCGGGATTTTGCCGGCGTTCATTCCGATCTTGTTTATCGGGCTGCACATTTTTGTGTCGATCATTCAGGCCTACGTTTTCACGATTTTGCCGGCCGTTTATATCGGCCTGGCTACCGCGGACGAGCACTAGTCGCGCGCGAGATTTGAGTTTGTGGCTGTCAGTGTGAGCCCGGCTGCACGGTGTCCGGGAACCACCTCCTGGCGGCAATTCACGAAGGAGGCAGTAGAAATGAAGAAAGCAGCAGCAGTATTGATGGTGCTGATGGTGGTCATGTTGGTGGCCCCGGCAGCGTTCGCGCAGGGCAGTGCGCCGGCGGATAAGGGCGCGATCAACACGACGACGCTGGTTCTGGCGGTTGGCTTCGGCGTCGCGGTTGCGGCGTTCGGTGGCGGACTTGGCCAGGGTAAGATTGCGGCAGCGGCCTGCGAAGGCATTGCGCGGAATCCGGGAGCGGCGGGCGGTGTTCGCGGCGCGATGATTCTCGGTCTCGTGTTCGTAGAAACGCTGACACTGTTTACGTTTGCGCTCGGCTTCTTGCTCTATTTGAAGCTGTAATTTGAGGGTTTGAGCCGCCGATAGATCGGTGGCGATTCATACAGACGGCCCGGGAGATTTTCCCGGGCCGTTTTTTTTGTGCGCGACTCGCGCAGAGTTGTACCAGCTCTAATTCGCGGAGCGCAGTTCTCGCGGATCGATGGCGGACAGCTTCGGCTGTCTGAGGCGGCGAATGCGGCGCAGGATGGCGAAAGCGGCACCGAGCGCTGGGACGAGGAAGAAGGCGATGGCGCTGAGGTCGAACCAGGTGAAGCGATAGCGGTCGTAGATGCTGAGTATCGGCTGGAGTTGCGGCTGGATGTTGAGCTGATTCGCCGCTTGGGTCAGAGCGTCGTAGGTCTGGAAATTAGTGCGCGTGTGAGCGTCGGTATCGAGCAGGAAGAAATAGTCGATGCGGTCGCGCGAGGCTGGTGAGGAATACTGGCCGAGGGGGCCGGCACCGCCCAAGATTTTGTTGCCAGCGAGCTGGAGGACGCGGACACCGCTGACTGCGTCGGGACCATCGGGATGGACGTCGTCGGTTGAACCGACGGTGAAATGGGTGGCTGGATTGAAAACCGTGCCGTCGTGATCTTCGTCGATGAGCAAAACGGCGTAACCGTTGGGAAGAGGCGTCTGCATGGTGTGGCCGATCCATGGGTCACGATAGAGCAGCGCTTCGTTGACGTAAGCCTGAAAGACAAACACAGCTAAGAACCATGCGAAGGCGGCGAAGGGATAAACGCAGGTCCAGAGGATCAGGCGCGTGCGGCCGGGGCGTCCGCGCGGAACGCGAATCGCGGCGACAACGCCGGCGAGGACGGCGAGTGCCGTCGCGAGCGCGATGCCCTTGGCGCACCAGGACACGATGGTTAGGCCGATTCCCATATAGCTAGAAGAACATGACGATGCTGATTTTGAAACCTGGCAGAGGTTCAGCAGAGTCGTGTTTCGCACTGACCCGCGGGACGGTGTTGCTTAGGCGTTGGCGGGGATGCAGGGCCGTTATTTACCGAGCAGGTTGGACTGGAGGACGAAGTTGAGCACCTGGTTGGGGAAAAGGCCGAAATAGATGGTGCCGACGGCCGAGACGACGAGGACGATGTTCACCGGGAGCGGGAATGGTGTGAGTGGCGCGACGGCCAGAGGAGCTTCGGTATGGGCAGATTCAGCGTGTTCGCCATGTCCGTGGGCGGCTTCGCCTGCCGGGTCGCGCATGTACATCACGACGATGAGGCGGAAGTA
>DATHMO010000232.1:0-12408 GCA_035486995.1 Bryobacteraceae bacterium | reverse complement strand
CGAGGTAGGCGGTGGTGACGAAGACGGTGAGGCCGTCGCCGACCAACTGATAGAGGATGGCCCAGAAATCGCGGCGAGAAACCGGGTCGACGCCGTTGGTGGGCTCGTCCAGAAACAGGATTTGCGGATGGTGCAGTAGCGTGCACATCAGCGCCAGCTTTTGTTTCATGCCGCCGGACAGATTGGCGGCGCGGCGGGCGCGGAAGGGCTCCATGCGGGTCATGCGAAGCAGGCGCTGGATCAGCGTGTCACGCTCGGCCTTCGCCAGCCCGAACAGGTCGGCGTAGAAGAACATATTCTCGTCGACCGTGAGATCGCCGTACAGGCCGAAGCGCTGGGCCATGTAGCCGATTCGATCCTTGACGGCGTCGAGCTCGCTTGCGACGTTGTGGCCGGCCACCCAGGCTTCGCCTTCGGTGGGATCGAGGAGGCCGCAGAGCAGGCGGAGGGTCGTAGTTTTGCCAGCGCCATCAGGGCCGACCAGGCCGAAGATTTCGCCGGGGGAGACTTCGATGTTGAAATGATCGACCGCGGTCAGGTCGCCGAATTTACGGGTGAGATTGACGGCCCGGATGATCATTGGATTTGAATCTGGGCATCCACGGGCATGTTGGATTTCAGATCGTGGGTGCGGTTGTCGACATCGATCTTGATGCGATAGACCAACTTCACGCGTTCCTCGTTGGTCTGGATTTGTTTGGGCGTGAACTCGGCTTCGGACGCGATGAACGAAATGCGTCCGGGATAGGATTTGCCGGGAAATGAATCCGTTGCGAGCGATGCGGGCTGGCCGTACTTGACGCGCCCAAGGTCAGTTTCGTTGATGTAAGCGCGCAGCCAGGGATGATCGATGTCGCCGATGGTGACGACGGTGGTGCCGGCCGCCAGCACTTCGCCGACCTCGGCTGACTTCACGAGAACCACGCCATCGATAGGCGCGGTGACGAAGGTGTCGTTGATTTGGGTGTCCGTGATAGCGACCTGCGCGCGGGCGCGGCTCACATCGGCACGATGCGCGAATACATCCTGCTCGCGGCGCTTCAGTTCGAGACGATTGGCTTGGGCGGATTCGACCGCGGCCTGGGCTCGGACCACATCGGCGCGGGCGGCATCGATATCTTCCTTACGCGGGCCCTCCACCACTAGTCCCAGGCGTTCGTCGGATTGGCGCAGCACGGCGGCTGTGCTGTCGAGTCGCATCCGGTATTGGTCGTACTGCTGTTTGGAAATATCGTCGTTCTTGAAGAGATCCTGCGCGCGATCCCAATCGGCCTGGGCTTGATCATGCTGCGCTTTGGCGTCGGCCATGGCGGCGCGGGATTCCTGGATTTCCTGCGGGCGCGATCCGGCGACCAGTGCTGCTAAACGGGCTTGTGACGCGTGAAGTTCGGCAGTCCGCAAGGCCACATCGCTTTCGAGCGAGCGGCGTTGCCATTGGACGGAGGTTTCCATTTGGTCGTACTGCGATTGCGAATTGTGAAGACTGGCTTCGTCGCGAGCGCGCTGGCTGTCTACTTGATCGCGATCGATGCGCGCGATCACCTGGCCTTTTTTGACGAAGTAGCCTTCGTCCACGTTCAACTGGATCAGCTTGCCGGGAACTTTGAACGAGATATCGACCTGCGTCAATTCGAGATTGCCTGAGACGCTCAGTGTGTTGGTGTTCTTGGGATGCAGACGGCCGTAAATGTAAATGCCTGCGGCGGCGGCGAGAGCGACGAGGAGGATGGTCGGGAGTATGAATCGTTTCATGACGGATCTCTTTTCAGGCTCACTGGAGCATGCTCTGGATGGTGCCCGTGGCGGTGCCGAGGTCGATACGAGCCAGGTTGTAGTTGTAAAGCGCGTTGATGCGGTTGTCGCGCGCACGGGCCAGGCGCGTTTGCGCATCGGTGACTTCGACGCTGTTCGAGACGCCGGCTTTATATCGGCGCTCGGCCTGCGCGACTTCCATTTCGGCGAGTGCGAGGCCTTCTTCGGCGGCTTTCACCTGTGCGTCGGCCGAGTGCAGGCTGTCAATGGCGACACGGACATCCAGTTCGATTTGATCGTGAAGATCGGCGGTGCGGATGGATTCCTGGCGAAATTGCGAAGCGCTTTCGGCGCGGCGAGCGTCGCGGCGTCCACCATCGAAGATCGGAATCTTGACTGAGGCACCGACGCTGCGGGTGGGAAGCGCGCTCCAGACGCTGGCTCCGATGTCGCCGTAATTAGCGAAGGCGTTGACTGATGGCAGGCGCTCGAGCTTAGTGGCGCTGAAGTTAAGGCGGGCATTCTCTTCGCGGCGCTGTTGGGCGCGTAGCTCGGCGCGATGCTGATTGGCGGTGGTCAGGGCCTGCGCGGGTTCGACGCTTTCCATCGCGATGTAGCTGAGGCGATCAGTGAGTTCCACCGGATTGTCGAGCTTGAGGCCGATCACTTTGAGCAGTTGCAGCCGCGTGCGGTCGAGATCGTTTTCAGCGACGAGCAGAGCCTGGCGGTCGTTCGCGAGCTGCACTTCGGCGCGAGTGATTTCGATGCCGGTGCCGGTGCCCGCGGCCTTTTGCTGCTGTGCGAGGCGAAGCAGGGATTCCGAGAGCTCGACGTTGGCGCGTTCGGTATCGAGCGAGGCTTGGGCGCGGAGTCCGGCGAGATAGGCGCGGGCCACTTGATCGGTGACTTGATCGTTGGTGCCTTCGTTGTCGGCCTTGGTGGCTTCGATGGCGACTTTGGAAGCTTGATAACGGCGAATGGCGCTGAAATCGAAAACGGTTTGGTTGACGGAGGCGCGGGCGTCGAGAACGCCGAAGGGTCCGACGAAGGTCGGGATAACGTAGCCGGGGATCGGACTCTTCGGGAAGTCGAAACCGTAAGCTTTCAGGTTGTTGGTTTCGTTTTGATATTGGAGTGAACCTTCGAAATCGGGGAGCAGGGCGGCGCGCGATTCAGCGGAGCGATCCACGGCTTGCTTGAGATCCTCTTCGGCGAGTTTGACGCGCGTGCTGCCTTCGGGAGCGAGCGCAAGTTGGACGGCTTGCTTGAGGCTGAGTTGCAGGACTGGGGGACGAGTCTGCAATTGGGGGAACGCCGGGAAGACAGTCAGGAAAACTAAAAAGAGCTTAATGCGCGGCATGATGCACCTCTACGGAGACGGGCGCGGTGAGGCCCGCCATCACAAACGCTTTTAGGCGAGCAAGAGTTGCTTCGACATCGGAAATGTTACAGCGTCCGCGCGACATCAATTCGAGAATCTTGGACGCGGCCATGGTGTGAGCGAGCGCTCCGATTGAGAAATGCAGGCGCCAAGCAAGTTCATCGAGCGGAAGATCCGGCAGGGCGCGTTGGAGGGCGGGGAAGAAGCGCTGGCGCATAGGCTCGAACTGCTGGGTGTAGAGCCGCTCGGCGAATTCTCCGGGCTCGACGTAAATGCGGCCGATTAAGGGAACAAACTCGTGAGCGTGGCTTCCAACCAGCGCGACGATGGGGCGCAAGAAGGCGTCCATGACTTTTTCGAGCGGCAAGGGCTGGCTGGCGGCTTCGGACTCATAGGCATCGAGTAGAGCGAGACGCTGCGCGTTGACGGGACCCATGCGGCGTCCGATGACGGCCTGGACGAGAGCGTCCTTGGACTGGAAATGGTAGTTGACCGCGGCGAGATTGACCTGGGCTTCGGCGGTGATGGCGCGGAGGGAAGTGGCTTCGAAGCCGTCGCGAGCGAAGAGACGCTCGGCGGCATTCAGGATGCGGTCCTTGGTGTTCATACGTTCGTTTCAATTATACGTACGAACTAATTTGTGTCAATGGGAAGCTAGGGTCTGGACCGCGATCTCAATGAAATTGCTGGATAAAGTGGTGGCGGAGGTGGCTTTCCGAGCAAGGTCGACGGTGGTCCTACCGGCCGCGTGGACGTCCCGGTAGACCGCTCCCGGAATGGCTATGCTGGCGACGCAGGCAGGTGCGAGGGATACGCCGAGACCGGCGGCGACCAAGCGGACAAGGGTCGGCCACTGCGGCGCATCCTGGACGATGTTGGGGCGGAATCCGCTTTTCTCGCAGCAGGCGATGGTTCGATCAAAGGCCAGCGGGCCCATGCGGCGCGCGAAGAGGATGAACGGTTCAGCTGCGAGATCGCGGACGCGGAGCGAACGTTTGCGAGCCAGTGCATGGCCGCGGGGCAATACGGCGACGTAGCGTTCCTGGAGCACGGTGGTGATCTGGATTCCCTCGGTGGGGTCGCCGTCGCGGAGGAACGCGAGATCGATAGTGCCGTTCAAGAGGGCGGCTATTTGCGGAGCGGTGGATAGTTCGCGCAGGCGAAGTTCGACTTTGGGATAAAGGCGACGGTAGCGCTCGATGGCGGCGGGAAGCTCGGTAAACATGACGGAGCCGGCGAAACCGACGGTGAGGGTGCCTTCCTCGCCGCGACCGAGCCGGCGAACCTGCGCGAGATCGTCCTGAATTTTCTCGAGGGTGCTGCGGGCGCGTTCGGCGAGCAGCTGGCCGGCCAGGGTGAGTTTGACTCCGCGGGTGGTGCGATCGAAAAGACGGTGGCCGATTAGTTGTTCCAGGCGCTTGATCTGTTGGCTGAGTGGGGGCTGTGCGATCCCCAAGCGCTCGGCGGCTTTGCTGAAGTGCAGGGTTTCAGCGACGGCAAGGAAGTAGCGGAGGTGGCGAATTTCTATCTCGTCATGCATATATATTCATACAATTAGCATATAGATGGGCATGTTTCAGATATTGGACATCGCAATCGCTGGCTCGTAACGTGGAATGAGAAAGGACTTATTATGGCGCCAGCGACCGAAGCGATGTTCCGTGAATTCAGGCCCGGGGACGAGGCCGCGTTTCGAAGGTTAAACGTGGAATGGATTGTGCGCTATTTCGGCGGCCTGGAGCGCAAGGACGAAGCAGTGTTAGCAGATCCGCAAACCAGCATTTTGGATGGCGGTGGCAGGATCTTCTTCGCTGTTCGAGATGGTCAAGCGATTGGCTGCTGCGCGTTGCTGGCTATTGCGGCGGGCGAATTTGAAGTGGCCAAGATGGGAGTAACGGCCTCGTGCCAGGGCAGCGGCGTCGGGCGGCGGCTGTTGGAGAAGGTGATCGCGGAAGCCCGCGCTATGGGCGCAAAGAGGCTGTATCTGGAGACGAACCAGAAGTTGACGCCGGCCATCCGGTTGTATGAATCGCTCGGGTTTCGCCATCTTCCGCCGGAGCGCGTGGTTCCGTCGCCGTATGCGCGAGCGAACGTGCATATGGAGTTGTATCTCTAGATCGAGTTGCGCTGGAAGTCGTCAGCCATTTCCTCGCCGACGCCGCCGAAAGCAGTCCCGATTTCGCGTGCGCGCTGCAAAGCGGCCTGGACGTGAGGGAGGATGTTCTCGGGGCCGATGTGCTTGATGAGATCGGCTTTCTGCAGTAGCTGGGCGGGCTGATCGCGCGCGCCGCACAGCAAGAGCGTTCGGCCGGATTTCCGCAATCGCTCCGCGAACACTTCGAGCGCGTGGAGGCCGGTTGAATCAAGAGCGGTCATATTGCGCAGCCGAACGATGACAACGGCTGGAAACGCATTGAGATCGGCAGTGGCTTCGGCCAGCTTCTCAGTCGTTCCAAATAGGAACGGCCCGTGTATCCGCAAGATCGACACGTACGAGGGGAGATGTTTGTCTTGCAGGATGTGAGCGCGCCCGTCGCGGATGTATGCCTGAGTTACCGGTGCGACGGTGGTGGTTTGCGAGACCCGGTAGATGTAGAGCAGCGCCGCGAGAACCATGCCGACTTCGACCGCTACCGTGAGATCCGCTAAGACGGTGAGCGAAAATGTGGCGGCCCAAACTGCGATGTCGGCTTTCGAGAGCCGGAGGATGGTGCCGATTTCTCTCCACTCGCCCATGTTATAGGCCACGACGAAGAGAACCGCGGCTAGAGTGGCGAGCGGAATGTAGCGCGCGAGAGGAGCGGCCAGCACCAGAATGGCCAGCAGCGTAAGCGCGTGGATGACTCCAGCCATGGGCGTTCGTGCGCCGGCTCGGATGTTGGTTGCGGTGCGCGCGATGGCGCCGGTAGCTGGAATGCCCCCGAGCAGGGGCGCGGCGACGTTAGCGATGCCCTGTGCCACCAGTTCTACATTTGAGTTGTGCTTGGTTCCGGCCATGCTGTCGGCGACTACGGCCGAGAGCAGACTCTCGACGGCTGCTAACAGGGCCACTGTAATGGCGGAGGGAAACAGGGGCAGCACTTGGTCGGGGCGGAATGTCGGGATAGAAAGCTTGGGAAATCCGGAAGGAATTCCGCCAAACTTGGTTCCAATGGTCTCAACGGGAAGTTTGAACAGGGCCACGAGAATGGTGCAGCCCACCAGCGCGAGAATCGATCCTGGGATTCGCTTGGTAACGCGAGGCAGCAAGATGACGACGGCGAGAGTGGCAAAGGAAATGGCAACGGCGGTCCAATTTATGGCGTCAATGTGCTCGATCAAAACCGTCATGCGCGGAATGAAGGCGCTTGGCACGTCGCCAATTTTCAGTCCGAAGAAATCTTTGATCTGAGTGGAAGCGATCAGGAGGGCGATGCCATTGGTGAAGCCTATGGTGACCGGCCGGGGGATAAACTTGACCGCTGCGCCCAAGCCGGTGAGGCCCATGATAATTAGCATGACGCCGGCCATCATGGTGACCATCGCGAGGCCAGCCAAGCCGAATTTCGCGACGATGCCCGCCACGATGACCACGAATGCACCGGTGGGGCCGCCAATTTGCATGCGTGATCCGCCGAGACCGGAGATCAAAGCGCCGGCAATTATGGCCGTATATAGCCCGGTTTGCGGTGGGACGCCCGATGCGATCCCGAAAGCCATGGCCAGGGGCAGAGCGACCAGCCCGACGGTGATGCCCGCGAGCAAGTCGGCGCCGAAATCCTGGCGCGAATACTTGCGCAGGCAGCGAACCGACTCTGGCAGCCATTGTTCGGGGATCTTCACCGGCGGACCTTTTCCGTTTTATCGGCTTTGGCACCTTTATCAGCCTCATTGATGGCCTTCAGAGTGGCCAATACTTCGCTCATATGGGCGTGAAAATAGCGGCGCATGATGTCGAGGACTTCGATGATTAGCGGGTCGCGGACGGCGTAGAAAACCTGATTGCCGGTCTTGCGGTTGATGAGAATGTTCTTGGAGCGAAGAACGGCGAGGTGTTGGGAGGCGTTAGCTTGCTCGATGCCGAGCCGCTCGATGAGGGCGCCGGCGGACAATTCCCCATCGCGAAGTTGTTCTACGATTGCGATGCGGGTGGGGTGGGCGAGAGCTTGAAAAAAGTCGGCTTTGAACTGGCGAAGGGCGTCCTGCATGAAATGGATATGAATATTCGAAATATCGAATATAGCACAAAATCGGGTTTCGAGTAACTTGCGAGAGGATACTAGCGGGGGACGTAGAACAGATAGGTCGCGGAGTAGCTTACACGCGCTTGATCGCCCGCGTGTTGTGCATCGCAAGGCTTATCGGACGGGGGCAATCCGCCGGAGGTCTCGATGCGATGGATGAAAGTCACATTTGCAAATTGTTTGGCTGGGCCGTGGGCCGGCAATTCCAACCAATGGACCGCGTTCTGGTTGGCCGGCAGGAAATGTTTCGCCTGAGCGCCGTCGCTCTTCACGATGCTTCCATCGGTCGCTTCCCAGGTTGGTCCTTTGTAGTGATGTACGGTCATGGTCTTGTCCCGGCTGATCAGGATGGCGTCGGGATCTGGCCCGGACCAGGTGATCCCTTGGCCGGTTTGCTTGCAGGTGTATATCTGAACGCTATTGGGTAGGGTTTGGAACCGGAACTGAACTTTCTGTCCATCCGGATCTTTCAGCTCCGTATTGGGCAGCGGATTCTGCGCGCTTTGAGCAGCGAGCGCGAGAGGCCAGAGAAATAGAGCGGCGATGGGAAGGCGGCGAATCATAGGTTCTGGCGATTGCTAGAGCTCGGACGGATCTTCGTCGAGTTCGCCGAGATCGGGCTTGCGATTTTCTTCCAACTGATCTTCCTTGTCCCATTCCGAGGGCAGGTCTTCGATCTTTTGGGGGACTTTGCCTTCCTTGACGTCTTCCTTGATCTTTTTGTCGATTGGCTTCATACCTTGACTTTACCGGAATCCGGCCTCGGTGAGGATGATGCCGAGTTCGCGGCTGTCGCCGGGGACGGAAAAGCTCTTATCGATGGTGATGGTGACATTGGCGGTATCGCGATCGGGCTTGACTGGAGGGCTCGAGAGCGAGTACGTGCCGGGCGCGGAGTAGGTTTGGGTGGCGATGGTGTGATCGTTGAGCGCGATCGTCACTTGGCGGGCGGGCGAAGAATCGGGGATGGTGAAGTGGATCGTCAATGGAGTTGGATCGGCGGGCGGCTTCAGAAGAATGGACGCGGACCGGGACATCCAGCGCCATTGGCCGCCTTCGAGTTGATAGACGCCCGTGACGATTTGCTGCTGGGCTTCGGGCGCGTTCATGGGTAGATCGGTGAGCGTGGGTTTGCGTTCGATCATCAGCTCGGCGGTGAGCTGATCCATGGGCGCCAAAGAAAAGTCGAAAGGGCGCAGGCCGAGCATGGTGGTGGAATACGCGGCGCGGCCTTCTAGCGCGACCAGGCGGAGCGGGATCGCGGACGTGATGGTGTGTTGGGCGATGGGGGCGAGAACGCCGCCGCCGGTGGTGAACGCGATGGGATAACCGAGCTTGCTGGACGCCACGATTTCGCCGGGGTGGATGGCTTGTCCTTGACGTAAAGGCAGCCCGCCTTCGGATTCGAGATAGTAGCGGAGTCCCCATTCGCCGTTGATCCAAACGCGCTTGGACTGGGCGTCGTTGGCGAGCCCGCGCGCGAATTGCCGGTAGCCTTCCCAGTGCTGGTAATTGACGGTGGCGAGTGTGAGGCTGAGAGCGAATCCGCAGGCGAGGCTGATCTGGAGCAGGCGTAATCCCGTGCGTTGGGTTGCGAGTATCGCGATGGGGAGTGCGATGGGAAGCAGATAGCGCGCGGAGCCGGCGAAGAAGATAACCAGGGCACCCGCGAAGAAGATGAGCACCCATTGGGCGAGAAAATCGCGCCAGCGCTGGGCGCATCGAATGAGAATACCGATGCCGACGGCGATGGACGCCCAGAAGAGCGGGTTGAGATCGTAGAACGCGGCGCCGATGGCGAATGGGATCGTGAGGAGCGACGGGATGGAGAGAGTGGGGAAAACGATCCACGCCAGGTGGCCCGTGAGCGCGACGGCGCTTTTCAGCTTTTGCGTGAGCGCTTCGAATCCGTAGGTGGTCAAGTAATTGGCGAGGACGCCGGTGGGGAGTGCGCCGGTGGAGAGGCGCTCGAAAATATTCCAAACAATCAGTATGGCAAGCGGCGTGAAGGCGGCGGCGCGGGCGGTGCGCCACTTTCGGCCGTACAAAAAGAGGATCGGGACGAGCAGAATGGACTGATAGGCCGTGAGTGCGGCCAACGTCATCGCGAAGCAGGACGCGAGAAGCAGAGGCTGGGAGGCGCGATCGACCGCGATGACGTAGAGCGCTGTGGAGAGAAGCCAGAGCGCGACGAAGGGCACGTCCGATTCGAGCGAGGTTCCGTTAATGATGAAGGCGGGCGTCGCAAGGAAGAGCAGAGTCGCGAGTAATGGGTGAGGACTGAAACGGCGCGCGAGCGCCAGGGCGCTGAAGGCGGCGATCAAAGAAAACAGAATGTAGGCGGCATGGAAGGGGATTTCCGAGACGTCTTCGCCGACGGCGAGCAACAGCGCGAGAAACCAGGCGTCGAGCGGAGGATGCGACTGACCGCGCATATCGATGTCACGGCCCATGAAGACGTAGGTGGTGTGTTTGGGATGGAGCGGGTCGATTTGCGCGTGTTCGGCCTCGGTGAGATAGAGAATGTCGTCGCCTTGGAGAGCCTGATTGAGGAAGGGCAGGCGCAAAGCGAGGACGACCAGCGCGATCAGGATGAGCTGGCGGCGCAAGAGATCAAGATACCAGTTCGTCGTTAGTTATTGGTTAGGCGGCTCCGGCGTTGTGAACGATCTTGCCGTCCACGATGGTCAGCACGGAGCGGATTTTCTTGAGCTCGGCGTCGGGCACCGTGAAATAGTCGCGATCCAGCACGGCGAGGTCGGCCAGTTTGCCAGGTTCAATGGAGCCGATTTTGTCTTCCATGCGCAGGAACCAACTGTTATTGCGCGTGAACAGGCGCAGCGCTTCGGCGCGCGTGAGGTGCTGGCCGGGATTCACCTGATCGCCGAACGAATTGATGCCGGTGGTGGCGTAGTAAATGTGCAGCCAGGGGTTCAACGGCGCGATGTGGACGCCATCGCCGTGAATTCCAACCTGGACGCCGTGATCGACGATGGTGCGGAACTGCGGGCCGGCGACGACCTTCGGGTCCGATGATGTGACCCAGCGGAACGCGCCCATTTCTACTCCGCAGCCGAGGGCTTTGAGGCGCGTGAGCAGATCGGCATTCACTTCGGGAACATGATGGACCACCCATCGCAGCTGCGTGATGTCGTGCTCCTTGTTCACGGCTTCGTACTCTTCGACGACTTGCTTGAGACCCGCGAGATTTTGCACGGCGTTTTCGTTGCGCCAGCCGGCTTGTCCAACAATGTGCTGCGCCTCGCGCCACACCGCGCCGCTGTTAAGGGGCGCGGCCCATTCGCCGATCGCACCCGTTCGCATCATGTCGTCGCCGAAGAATGGGAACTGATTGCGGAGGCGTTCTTTCAATTCGGGAAGCTGCGGGTCGCTCTGATTTTGCAGGAAATTCGTCTGCAGTCGCACGATGGTGAGGCCCTGGCGGTGGAGATCGAGCCATGAATCATACATGCGGTACTGATCGAGATTGGACAGGATCTGGTTGGGATGCAGCGGGCCAGGCGTCGGGAACAGTACCTGATCGAGATGTGACGTGAGTCCAACGCTGGCGGCGTAGCGCATGGCATCCATGGTGCTGCGTTTCTTGTCGTCGAAGGTTTGGATGCGGCGCAGAAGAAAGAGCGCGGAAGCCGAGGGGCCGCCTCCGGTGAATCCCGCAGGAGCGATGGCGCCGGTTGCGGAGACGTTGATCTTCTTTATATCGGGATGCACGGGCGGCGCGGCGTCGATGGCGTCGAAGAACGCCTTGCCCATGCTATTGGTGGCGGCGGGGCCGGTGAAGCGTTCGTACAGGAGCACGGGACGATCGGGCACCGCTTCGTCGAGTTCGGCGAGAGTGGGATGGCGATGTTCGGCCCACTGGTTGGGATGCCAACCGCCCATGGAAGTGATCCAAGCGCCCATGGGAACATCCTTGCGGCGCGCGGCGAGGGCTTCCTGGACTTCGCGAATCGACGTGGTGTTTTCGAGGATGGTGTGATAGCCGGGACGATTGGCGAGACTGACGATGTGGATGTGCGGTTCCACTAGGCCGGGCGTCACGGTGCGGCCGTGTAGATCGATGATGCGGACGGTGGGCCCGGCTTTCGGGGCGCGCCCGCCGACCGTTATGAAGCGGCCGTTTCGAATCGTCACCGTGTTGACGACGGTATCGGCCGCGTCCATGGTGTGGATTTTGCCGTTGACGAGCGCGAGAGTGATCTCGTCAACGATGGGCGACCCGGTGGTTTGGGCGTCAGAGAGAACGGCGGCGGGTCCGGCGAGGGCAGCGGTAGCACCCGCAGTGGTCGCGATGAAACGCCGGCGCGATGGGCGATTGCGTTCGTCTTCAGTCATTGGCGGACCTGATTATATCGGTCGCCGGATAAGCGTGCAACGTTAATTGCCGGTTGTGAGCACTACGCGGAAGCGGGCTTTACCGCTGAGCATGCGGTCGTAAGCTTCGGGTGCGCGATCGAGCGGGAACGTTTCGTTCATAGGGCGGACGCCCGAGAGAGCGCTAAAGTTAAGCGTGTCTTCGGAATCGGCGGCTACGCCAGAATACCAGCCGGTGACGGATTGGTTTCCGAGCAACAGTTGTATAGTGTTGACTTCGAGCGACGGCACGGCGCCGATCACCATGAGTTTGCCGTAGATACCGAGACCGCCCAGGACGGCCTTCATGGCGTCGGCGCTGGTGACGGTGGCGAGGATGATTTTCGCGCCGCCCAACTTCTGCAACTCCGCCGCGGGGTCTTGCGTTTTATTGTCGATGTGGTAATGCGCGCCGAGCTGGCGTGCCAGTGGTTCTTCGTCGGTCCCGCGAGCGACGGCGGCTACTTTGCAGCCCATCTTGGCGGCGTACTGGATCGCGAGATGGCCGAGTCCGCCGATGCCGAGGACGGCGAGAAGTTCGCCCGGTCGCGCACCGGTATTACGCAGACAATTGAACGTGGTGACGCCGGCGCACATCAGAGGTGCCGCTTCGATGGACGAAAGATCATCGGGCACCAGAGCCAGCGCGCTAATCGGCGCGAGCATGTAATCGGCGTA
>DATHMO010000231.1:0-16133 GCA_035486995.1 Bryobacteraceae bacterium | reverse complement strand
GACGGCACCACGGCGCTGCACTGGGCCGTGCGGGAAGACGATCGCGAGATGGTGGATCGCCTCATCAAAGCAGGCGCGAACGTGAAGGCCGCGAATCGCTATGGCGTTACGCCGCTGTATCTCGCATGCGTGAACGGAAGCGCCCCGATGATCGCGAAGTTGCTAGACGCCGGCGCCGATGCGAACTCAGCCACCACCGAAGGCGAGACGGCGCTCATGACCATCGCGCGCACCGGTAATGTGGATGCTGCGAAAGTGCTGCTCGCGCACGGCGCGGACGTCAATTCGAAAGAGCAATGGCGGCAGCAGACGCCGCTGATGTGGGCGGTAGCCGAGTCCCATCCTGAAATGGCGCAGGAGTTGATCGCGCACGGGGCGGACGTGAACGCGCGCCAAGTGACTTGGAATTGGGAGCGGCAAGTCACGAAAGAACCACGTGAAAAATGGATGCCGCTGGGTGGGCTTACCCCGCTGCACTTCGCCGCGCGCCAGGCATGCGTGGAATGCGCGCGTGTTTTGGTGAAAGCCGGCGCCGAGATCAATGCAGGCGATCCGAACAACATCACGCCCATGCTGCTCGCGCTCATCAACGGGCATTACGATTTCGCCGCTTTCATGATCGATCAAGGCGCCGACCCGAATATCGCCGATGAAACCGGTCGCACGCCGTTGTTTACTGCCGTGGACGACCACACCATGCCCGAGTCGAATCTTCCCGCTCCGCGTGAGATCGACAACAACCTCACCAGCATGGATGTGATCAAAGCGCTGCTCGCTCACGGGGCAAACCCCAATGCGCAATTGATCAAACAGCAGCCGTACCGCACCAAGGTTGATCGCGGTGCGGACACGCTGCTCGGCACCGGTACAACGCCGATACTGCGGGCAGCCAAAGCCGGCGATGCCGAAGCGATCGCGGTGCTGCTCGCGAAGGGCGGCGATGCGAAGATCCCCACGAAGCTCGGTTTCACGCCGCTCATGGCCGCCGCGGGCCTGGGCTCGAAGGAAGAAGACACCACCGGCCGCAAGAAAACAGAAGCCGAAGCCATCGCATCTATCAAGCTGTGCCTCGACGCGGGCGCCGACGTGAACGCCGTGAACAACCAAGGCGACACCGCGTTGCATGGCGCGGCGCAAAAAGGGTACGACCAGGTGGTCCAGTTCCTGGTGGATCATGGCGCCAAGCTCGACATCAAAGACAAGCGCGGGCGCACGCCGCTGGACGCAGCGATGGGCCTGATGGGCAACGGTGGATTCGATGGCACTCGCCGCGACGTCCACGAAACAACAGCGGCGCTGCTGCGCAAATTGATGGCGGTTCCGGAAGCCAAAACCGAGCAACCTGCGGCGCAATAACCCATCGCAAGACCAGTCCGGCTATGCTATGATCGATTGTGCCAACGAGAATTCTGGGCGTAATTCCAGCCCGGTTTGCCTCCTCTCGTTTTCCTGGTAAATCCCTCGCCACCATTGCCGGTAAGCCCATGCTCCAGCACGTCTACGAGCGGGCAATCCAGGCGCGCTATCTTTCCAAGCTGGTGATCGCCACCGACGACGAGCGCATCCACAAAGCCGCGCGGTCGTTTGGAGCGAACGTAGTCATGACGCGTGCCGACCATTTGTCCGGTACCGACCGCGTGGCCGAAGCCGCTTCGGGCGACACTGCATCCGTGATCGTGAACATCCAGGGCGATGAGCCGTTGATTGACCCATCCGCGATCGACGCCGCGGCACTGGGGCTTCTGGACGATCCCGATCTTCCGATGGCCACGCTCAAGAAGGCCATCGAAGATCCGCGCGAGATCAATGATCCGAACGTCGTCAAAGTGGTGACCAATTTCTCGGGCGATGCGATTTACTTTTCGCGCTGTCCGATTCCGTTCGCCCGCGACGCCGGCGGCGTCCATTACAAAGACGGCGGAGTTTATTACAAACATTTAGGGCTGTACGTGTACCGGCGCGAATTCCTGCTCGCCTACTCGGGTCTTCCCGTGGGTCCCCTCGAGCGAATGGAACGGCTGGAGCAATTGCGGGCGATCGAGAATGGGCATCGCATCCGCGTGGTGGAAACCGAGTACGAATCGTTAGGAGTCGACACGCCGGAGGATCTGGATCGGGTGTCGGCGCTGTTTGAACCGGCTCTTAGAATGCGAACTTAGGAAAATGCACTGAGGGGAATGTCCATGGCCAAATACATCTTCGTAACGGGCGGCGTGGTTTCATCGCTCGGAAAAGGCATTGCGGCGGCGTCCATCGGGTGTCTGCTCGAAAGCCGCGGGCTGCGCGTGTCGCTGCAGAAGTTCGATCCGTATTTGAACGTCGATCCAGGCACGATGAGCCCGTTCCAGCACGGCGAAGTCTTCGTCACCGACGATGGCGCCGAGACCGATCTCGATCTCGGCCACTACGAGCGCTTCACGCACGCCAAGCTGACGCAGAGCAATAACCTCACGTCCGGCCGCATCTACGAGCAGATCATCCATCGCGAGCGGCGCGGCGATTATCTCGGCAAGACGGTGCAAGTTATTCCGCACGTCACCAACGAAATCAAGGCGGCGGCGCGCAAAGTTGCAGCCGACGTCGATGTCGTGATCGTCGAGATCGGCGGCACGGTGGGCGATATCGAATCCCTGCCGTTTCTCGAAGCCATCCGGCAATTGCGTCATGAGATGGGCCGTGACAATACGGCATTCGTGCACGTGACCTTGGTCCCTTGGATCGCAGCAGCGCAGGAGCTAAAAACCAAACCCACGCAGCATAGCGTGAAGGAGCTACGCGCGCTCGGTATCCAGCCCGACGTGCTGTTGTGCCGCAGCGAACGCGCCTTGCCGCACGACATGAAGGAGAAAATCGCGCTGTTCTGCGACGTCGACGTGGAAGCGGTGATCACGGCCAGCGACGTCGGTTCAGTCTACGAAGTGCCGCTCGTGTTCGCCGAGCAGGGCGTGGACGAGATCATCCTGCGGTTGCTGCGCATGGACGCCAAGCAGCGCGACCTCAGCCGTTGGACCGGCATGCTGGAGCGCATGCAAAATCCGGAAGATCAAGTCGACATCGGGCTGGTCGGCAAATATGTGGAATACGAGGATTCCTACAAGAGCTTGAAGGAAGCGTTGCTGCACGGCGCGCTCGCGCACCGATTAAAAGTCAACATCCATTGGATTGAATCCGATAACATGACTTGGCCCGACTGCGCGCGCGAGTTGGAACAATACGACGGAATCCTGGTCCCAGGTGGATTCGGCAAGCGCGGCGTGGAGGGGATGGTCTCGGCCATCCGTTATGCCCGCGAAAGCAAAGTGCCGTATTTCGGAATTTGTCTCGGAATGCAGACCATGGTGATCGAGTTTGCGCGCAACGTCTGCGGGCTCGAAAACGCCAATTCCACTGAATTCGATCCTGCGGCGCCCGATCGCGTGATTTACAAATTGCGCGAGTTAAAGGGTGTGGACGAATTGGGCGGCACCATGCGTTTGGGCGCATATCCGTGCCTGCTTGCCGAAGGAAGCTTCGCGCGCCAGGCCTACGGCGTGCCCGAGATCAGTGAGCGCCATCGCCACCGCTACGAATTCAATCGCGAATATGAACAGATTCTGACCACCGGCGGATTGCGAATCGCGGGACAAACGCCGGACTCGGTGTACGTCGAGATTTGCGAAATCCCGGATCATCCCTGGTTCCTTGGCTGCCAGTTCCATCCCGAGTTCAAGTCGAAGCCGATGGAGCCGCACCCCTTGTTCTCGGCCTTCATCGGCGCGGCGCATAAATATCGCAAGAGTCGCCCGAAGTCGGCTCAACGGAATCGGTCCGAGCAGTTCACACACGCCGATTGACTACGCTTCCTCCTATTGGTCGCGGGCAACCGCTGGCGCTGATCGCCGGTCCTTGTGTGATCGAAAGCGAGGAGCACGTCCGCTTTCTCGCGGCCGAGATTCGCAAGATCGCCGGCCCATTCATCTTCAAAGCGTCGTTCGACAAGGCCAATCGCAGCAGTATCGAATCGTATCGCGGACCCGGCGCAGTCGAAGGCCTCCGCATTCTCGCCGACCTGAAGCGCGATCTGGCCCAAGACGGATGCGCTGTCCTCACCGACATTCATCAGCCTTCGCAAGCCGACATGGCCGCCGAAGCCGTCGATATCCTCCAGATCCCGGCTTTTCTCTGCCGCCAGACCGATCTACTGATCGCTGCCGGACGCACCGGCCGCGCGGTGAATATCAAGAAGGGCCAGTTTGTATCGCCTTACGACATTCGCAATGCCGCCGATAAAGTCGCGTCCACCGGCAACAACAATATCCTGCTCACCGAGCGCGGCTCTTCCTTCGGCTATAACAATCTGGTTGTGGACATGCGCGGCCTCCAGATCATGCGCGACTTTGGATGGCCCGTGATTTTCGACGCCACCCATAGCGTCCAGATTCCCGGCGGCCTGGGTCACGCGTCCGGCGGCCAGCCGCAGTTCATCCCAACGCTCGCCCGCGCGGCGGTCGCAGCCGGAGTGGACGGCGTGTTCGTTGAAGTCCACGAAGATCCCGACCGAGCACTCTCGGATGGCCCCAACGCTTTGCGGCTCGATCGTCTTGCCCACCTCTTGGAAAAGCTGCGAGCCATCCACAACTTAGTCGCCTAGCTGAACAACTTGCATTCAAAGTGCAATAATTTGCATCCACTAGCAACTTTGCGATTACAGTCGTGTAAAGTTAGAGGATGGCATCGCGACGCTGTTCGCGAGAAACGGAAAGGACCGTTGCATATCTCACGCCTCGTAACCGTATGGAATCCATCCTATTTACTCCGGCTCAACGTGCTCGCCCTCGGCGTAACTGCGAACCTTCTTGCTCAAGTGAGCGTCCTGAACGTCAACTACGACAAGGAGCAGACCGGCGCGAATTTGCAGGAGACGATTCTTCAGCCCAGCCAGAATTGGGCCACCTTCGGAAAGCTCGGCACCTACGCGGTTGACGGCCAGGTTTACACCCAGCCCCTGTATGTTCCTGGCGTCAGCATCAACAGCCACGCTTACAATGTCGTGTATGTCGCCACCATGCACAACAGCGTCTACGCGTTCGACGCGGATTCGCCGCAAACAGCCACGCCGCTCTGGCAAGTGAACCTCGGCCCATCGGTTCCCTCCGGCGAGTACAACTTCAACGACATTCTTCCTGAAATCGGCATTCTCGGAACGCCGGCCATCGACGCTACCAATCAAGTGTTGTACGTGGTCGCGAACACGCTTCCGCCTGGCTCCGCCAGCGTTCCCATTTTTCAATTGCACGCATTGTCGCTAGTCGACGGCCATGAGATGAATGGAGGCCCGGTGCAGATCGCCGCCACATTCTCCGGCAACGGCGCGGGCAGCAGCGCGGGAACAATCGCGTTCGACGCCACGCAGCAACTGCAGCGGCCCGGCTTGATGCTCGCGAACGGCATGCTGTACATCGGATTCGGTTCGCACGCCGATGCCGGCAACTATCACGGATGGCTGATGGCCTACGATCCATCCACCCTCCAGTTCAAGGCGGTCTTCAACACATCACCCAACGGCCGGCAGTCGGCCATCTGGCAATCGGGGCGCGCGCCGGCCATCGATACCTCGGGCGACATCTACGCCGTCACTGGAAATGGCGATTGGGATGGCCAGGTGAACTTCGGCGAATCAGTGATGCATTTTTCGGGCACGGACCTTTCGCTCAAGGATTGGTACACGCCGCAGGAGTGGAGCGATTTAAACAGCCAGGATGAGGACATGGGATCGGCCGGCGCCATCCTGATCCCCAATACGAACCTGCTCCTGTCGGGCGGCAAAGCCGGCATGCTATATCTGGTCCAAACCGAATCGATGGGGCATCTCGGACCCGACGACACCAGCACCGTGCAAGGCGTGCAGGTGAATGGCTGGGGCATGTTCAACATGGTCCTGTGGCCCCAAGAAACTCCGGTGCTCTATGAGTTCGAGCCCTTCCTGAACCTGAAGGCATTCCAAATCGTCAAGGGCCAGATTAATTCCACGATTCTCTCGCAATACGCTCCGCCCATTTCGTCCGCGTACGTCGGTATGGCGCTCTCGGCGAATGGAACCCAGAACGGCATCCTCTGGTTGACCACTGGCGATCTAAGCGTAGACGGCGTGCCTGGCACGCTACACGCGCTCGACGCCACGAATCTGGCCGTTGAATATTGGAATAGCGGTCAGGCCTCCAACGGCCGCGACACCTTAGGCGGACTGGCGAAGTTTGCGACGCCGACCATCGCCAACGGCCGCGTCTATGTCCCGACGTTTTCAAACTCAGTCACGATTTACGGCGCGCTCGGTCCCAGCTCCGTCACCGGTGCAGCCACCATCAGCTCCGTGCTGAATGGCGCGAGTTTTCTGGATGGTCCGGTCGCGCCTGGAGAACTGGTGACCATCTTCGGCGCCAACATCGGTCCCCCGGCGGCGGCCGGAGCGCAGCTTGTGGGCCAGCAAGTCTCGAGTAACGTGGGCAGCACCAGCGTGACCTTCGACGGCGTGGCCGCGCCGCTACTTTACGCTTCGTCCACTCAGATCAACACCATCGTTCCATTCGGCGTGCAAGGCCCGAACACACAGGTCCAGGTGATGTATCAAGGAAACGCGGTGGCGTCGACTACCGTGCCCGTGACAGCGGCATCGCCCGCGGTATTCGCGTTGAACGGCAGCGGCGGCGGACCAGGCGCGATTTTGAATGACGACTACAGCGTCAACTCCAATAACAATCCGGCCGCCATTGGATCGTTCATCACTCTGTATGCTACCGGTGGCGGAGCCACTACGCCCTCGAGCCAGGACGGCTTCCTGACTGCCGCGCCTTATCCCACGCTGAACCTTCCCGTAACGGTGACTATTGAAGGCGTCAACGCGCAAGTGTTATACGCAGGACCCGCGCCCGGGCAAGTTGCTGGCGTGCTCCAGATCACTGTTGTGGTGCCGCAGAACGCTTGGGTCGCCCCCTTCGATCAAGTGGTGGTGACCATCGGCACTTACGTCAGCCCCAGCGCCATCACGGTCGCGGTGAAGTAGCCCATCGCGCTCGTAATCCACCTGCTATCATTGTGAACCAATGAAGGAACAACCACGCTTTCAGCCATTCGTTCCGCAATCCATGCAGATGCGCGAGTTCACCCTGCGCGCGCTCCTATTGGGCCTCGTGATGACGGTGATTCTGGGCGCTGCCAACGCGTATCTCGGACTCCACGCGGGCATCACCATCGCAGCCACGTATCCGGCCGCGGTGATCGGCATGGCGGTGCTGCGCACGGTGAACGGATCGGTCCTGGAAGAGAACATCGCGCGAACTGCCGGATCGATCGGCGAAGCGGTGGCGGCGGGAGCGATCTTCACGTTGCCCGCGTTTCTCATTTCTGGCGCGTGGCCGTCCTTCAATCCCAAAGACGCGTATTGGAAATCGACGGCGCTGATGGTGACCGGCAGCATCATCGGCGTCTTGTTCGTTTCCCTGGTGCGGCGCGTCATGGTGGAAGATCCCGACCTGCCGTTTCCCGAATCCGTGGCTGCGGCTGAGATTCACAAAGCGGGACGGCGCGGCGCGGAAGCGGCGAAATACTTGTTCTACAACTTGGGCCTGGGAGCGCTGATTAAATTATTCGGGGACTTGCAGCTCTTCGCCGCCGACAAGGACTTCATCATTCGTATCGGCCAGTTGGGAAAGAGCGTCGTGAAATTGGGATCGCCGCAGCGGGCTTTGGGCGCGGGTGGCGTTACGCTCGCTTCGGGGGCCAGCGTCAGCCCCGCCTACATTGGCGTCGGCTACATCATCGGGCCCGAGCTGGCTTCTTTGAACTTCGCCGGCGGCGTGCTGGCCTGGGGATTCATGGTGCCATTGCTGATATTTTTCCTGGGTCCACAGTTGCAGAATTTCCTGCCCGCGGGATCTTCCGATGGGTCCTGGATCGACATCATCAACGCGGTGTGGCGCTACATCGTGCGTCCCATTGCGGTCGGTGGGATGATGACGGGCGCCGCCTATACACTGTTCCGCATGCGCAAAGGGCTTTTTGATGGCTTGCGTAGAGCCGTGTCGGATCTCGGCTCGGCGCCTGCGCCCCAAGAGACCAGCCGCACTGAGCAGTACATGAGCTCCAAAGTTATCTTTAGCCTAATCGCCGTCATGTTCGGATGCATGATCGCACTTTACATCTACTTGTCGCATCAGGTCTTGGGCGGTATAGTGGCCGCGATCGTGATGTTGATCATCGCGTTCTTCTTCGCGGCAGTATCGGGTTATCTGGTAGGCACCATCGGCTCCACGAACAATCCGATTTCCGGATTGACGCTCACCACGCTGATCATCGCCGCACTGCTCATGGTCTCGCTCGGCGTGTCGGGACCGGGTGGCGTGGCCGTTGTGTTAGGCGTCGCGGCCGTGGGCTGCGTATCGTCGGCCGTCGCCGGCGAGCTGCTGCAGGATTTCAAAGTCGGCTGGTTCCTGGGTGGGACACCGCGCAGAATTCAGATGGCCGAGCTGATCGCTGTGGTGGTGGCAAGCGCGGCTATGTACTGGCCGCTGTATATTCTGCAGGCCGCCAACATCAAGAGCGGCGGCATCGGATTCGGCGATCCCAAACTCTCAGCGCCCCAAGCCGGACTGATGGCCACGCTCGCGCAAGGAATCGTGGGTGGCGACATGCCATGGCCGTTGGTCGTCGTCGGCGTGCTATTTGGCGTGGTGATGATCATGGCTCGCGTCAAGAGCCCTATGCTGGTTGCGGTGGGCATGTATCTTCCCATTAACACTACTTTCGCGATTTTCCTGGGCGGCGTCTTTCGCTGGATCACGGACACAAGGCGCAAGCGGGCCGGCTATAACGAGGCGCAGCAGGCTCGCATCGAAAATGTGGGGGTGCTTACCGCGTCCGGCCTGATCGCCGGCGAGGCGTTGATGGGGCTGGGGACCGCTACATTCCTTTTCACGGGAAGGCCTCTATTGAAAATCTTCGAAGATCCTTCGTATCTGATCGGCTGCCTGGTGATGCTGATGTTAGGCGTCTTGCTGGTCCGTTTACCGCTTTCCAAAGCCGGGAGTCCGGACGAACCCGCGCCGCCCGTGGCAATGATGTAGCAACCCGCTTCCCGCGTCCTCCGTCAGAAGCTGTAGGGAAGAAGGATCGGCTGCCGGGGCAACGCGGCTGTTATGCGCGCGCCCGGTGGCCGTATCTGCGGCGCGACGGCGTGATCCCTTAATATTAAATATTGCCTCGCATTAGTTCATCCGCTGAATCCGTCAAAACCAAGTGGCCCCAGCTCTATCTGGGCGTCGCGTTCACCACGCTTGCCACCTTGATCATGGAGCTGTCGCTCACGCGAATCTTCTCGGTGGTCTTTTATTACCACTTCGCGTTCCTCGCCATCTCGATCGCGCTATTCGGGCTGGGCGCGGGTGGCCTATTCTCTTATGTCGTTGCAAATCGCGGCGGGAACATCTTCTATAAGCTCGGCGTCCTGGCCGTAGTGAATAGCCTGGTCGTCGTGGGGTCTCTGGTGTACATTCTGACGCGCGCCGGGAACCTTGCCAACATTACCCTGGCGGGTGTCTATTTTGCCAGCGCACTTCCGTTTTTCTTTTCGGGAGCGGTGGTTTCCATCGCCGTGGCAGAGGCCATTCAGCGCGTGGACCGCGTCTATTTCTTCGATCTGATGGGCGCGGCCGGCGGCTGTCTCTTGCTGGTTCCGTTCTTGGACTATTTCGGCGGACCGAACACCGTGATCGCGGTTTCAGTACTATTCGCCGTGTCGGCGGCCATCTGGTACAACCTGGCGGGCACTTTGCGCGGGCGCGCGGGCGCGGTGACACTGGCATTGGTGTTCGTCGCGCTGATGGCCGTGAACGCGAAGACCCATTGGATCGACGTCCGCTTCGCCAAAGGCCATCGTATCGCGCGCGAACAGTTCGTCCGCTGGAACCCGATCTCTCGCATCGCGCTGGTGAAAGAGAGAGGTGGTGATTCGACTATCGTGATCGACGCGGACGCCTCTACCGCAGTGGCTGGCTACGATTTGGATCATTTGACCGGCGCCCAGCGCGATGACATGCTGCATCAAGGCCCGGGCTTTCCCTACATGCTCCGCCCCGGTGCCAAGACGCTGATCATTGGACCGGGCGGCGGCTGGGATGTGGCGCGCTCGCTCACCGGTGGAAGCAAGGACGTCACCGCGGTCGAGATCAACCCCATCATCGCGCACACCATCATGCAGGAGCGCTTTCCTCAACTGAGCCACGGCCTCTATTTCAAGCCCGAAGTTCACTTGTTCGTCGAAGACGGCCGCAGTTTTGTGCGGCGCAGTCCGGAAAAATATCAGGTGCTGCAGGCGACTCTGGTGGACACCTGGGCCTCCACCGCTGCGGGCGCGTTCGCGCTCTCGGAAAACAATCTCTACACCACGGACGCGTTTCGCGACTATCTGAATCATCTGACCGACGACGGGCTCATGGTGTTTACACGCTGGGGATTCGAGCCCCCGCGCGAGTCCTTGCGGCTGTTGTCGCTTGCCATCGAAGCGCTGGGAGAAGTCGGCGAGACCGAACCCTGGAGACACGTGGTGGTGCTGCGCGATCACGTGCAGAATCTCGGCGGGATGGGAGCCCTGGATACGGTGCTCATCTTCCGCAAGCCGCTCGGCGACGCGGACATCGCCCGCGTGAAAACGGCCTTGAGCGAGACCCATCTGAGTTCGCTCTATATACCCGGCGATGCCCCGGCAAACGCGTTCGGTGAGCTCATGAAGAGCCCCGACCCGGCCGTCTTCTGGCGTAATTACAGCTACAACGTCGCGCCCGTTGACGATGACCGCCCGTTTTTCTTTTACACCGTGCAGCCGCGCGATATCCTGCAATTCTTGAAGCCCACCGGACGAGCGATCGACTACAAAATCAATCGCGCTCTTCCGTTATTGTTTGAGCTGCTGGGGATCAGCGTGCTCGCGATCGCCGTAGTGCTAGCGTTTCCTCCGTTGTTGTTGGGTGCCCGGCTGCCCGCCGAACCTGGCGTCCGGCGATTTTTGCTCTACTTCGTTTGCATCGGCGTCGGCTATATTTTGATCCAGGTCGCGCTCATACAAAAATTCATTCTGTTTCTGGGCCATCCAACATACGCGCTCACGGTGATCATTTTTTCGATGCTGGTCTCGAGCGGATTGGGCAGCTACTATAGCCGCCGGATCGTCGCCGCCGCGAACGCGACCACGAGGCTCCCCGCCGTCCTCATCGGAATTGCGGCTGCCGTTACTGTGCTCGCATTCGTTGCCGCTCCCATCAGCGAATTTGGCGCTGGATGGCCGCTTCCATTCAAGGCTGCGATCACCGCGTGCCTGATTGCGCCCGCCGGTTTCTTGATGGGCATCCCGTTTCCCACCGGTCTCACGCGCCTGGAACTGGAGTTCCCGCAGGCCGTCCGATGGGCCTGGGCGTTGAATGCCGCGGCCAGCGTGTTGGGATCGGTCTCGGCCATTTGTCTCGCGATTTACATCGGTCTGCGCGCCACCGTGCTCATGGGCGCGTTATTTTATCTATGTGCTCTCGTGGTTGTGTCGCTGCGGCCCAAAGCAGCGGCCTTGAGCGCGTCTGTGCCCGCTGAAGTTCGTCTATGAAATCTGTTGTTCCCGCGCTGCTTTTCGCTTTACCGATTTTGGCCTCTCCATCCATAGAGCCTCCCAAGCTTCGTCTCGACGGTTCGGCTCAGCCCTTGCGTTACGCCGTCGATTTGACCATCGTTCCCGATCGCGACATCTTCCGCGGCAGCGTCGATATTGAGGTCGACGTTCGAACGCCTTCGCCGATCATTTGGTTGAATGGCATTGGTCTCACCATCGAAGATGCCAGTTTTCGTCCCGAAGCAGCCGCTGCGCTCCCCGCGAAGACCATCCCCGGCGGCGATCAGTTCATCGGGTTCTTCTTCGATCAGTCGATTTCGGGCAAGGGCACAATTCACGTTTCCTATCAGGGCAAAATCAGCCGCAATAGTAGTGCTGGAGTTTTCCAACTCAAGGAAGACCGCGACTGGTACGTCTACAGCCAGTTCGAACCCACCGACGCACGCCGCGCTTTCCCTTGCTTCGATGAGCCAGGCTTCAAGGTGCCGTGGCAAGTGACGCTGCATGTTCCAAAGGAGGACATGGCGCTGTCGAATACGCCGGTGCAATCGGAATTGAGCGAACCACACGGCATGAAGGTTGTGCATTTCAAGACCTCGCCTCCGTTGCCCAGCTATTTGGTTGCGTTCGCGGTCGGCCGTTTCGATGCCGTGGACGCGGGACATGCCGGAGCCACGCCCGTGCGAGTGATCGTTCCTCGCGGCAAGAGCGCCGAAGCGGCCTACGCCGCCACCGCGATCCCTCAATTGCTGAAGTTGCTGGAGGATTATTTCGGGATTCCGTTCCCATACGAGAAGCTGGATTCGGTGGTCATGCCGATCAGCGATTTCGCCATGGAAAATGCGGGGCTGATCACTTACGCCGAAAGCACGCTGCTCGCAAATCCAGCCCATGAGACCATCGATCACAAACACGAACTAGCGGGCATTGTCGCGCACGAAATGGCGCATCAATGGTTCGGCGACCTGGTGACCACTGCGTGGTGGAACGACACTTGGTTGAACGAAGCCTTTGCCACTTGGATGGAACGCAAGATCCCCGGCCAGTGGCGGCCTGAATGGCGCTTGGATGTCACCGAAGTGGATGCGCGCTTGGGTGCGATGCGCAAGGATGAGCTGGCTTCGTCCCGAGCTATTCGACAACCCATCGAGAGCAACCACGACATTGCGAATGCTTTCGACGATATCACCTACGAAAAAGGCGCCGCCGTGATCGAGATGTTTGAGCATTGGATCGGTCCCGAGAAATTTCGCTCCGGCGTTCAGCTTTATCTCAAGCAGCACGCCTGGGGCAACGCCACGGCCAGCGATTTCGAAGCGGCCATCTCGAGCGTCGCCGGCCAAAATATCGCTCCAGTGTTCAGCAGCTTCCTCGATCAACCGGGCGTCCCGGAAATTTCCGCGGCGCTGAAATGCGGGAAGAAGCCGACGCTGGAGTTGGAACAGAAACGCTCGGTACCCATCGGATCGCAAGCCAAGGCGCAGATGTGGCAGGTCCCAGTCTGTATCGCATACCAAGCCGGGGGCACGGTGCAGCGCCAGTGCACAGTTGTCGCCGACGCGAAGGCTGAGATGGAATTGGCGGACGCCCAAACCTGTCCTGCGTGGCTGCTGCTCAACGATGGCGAATCCGGCTATTATCAGGTCGCTTATCAAGACGACCTGCTGAAGAAGGTGCTGGCCGACAACGCGAGCCATCTGAGCGTCGCCGAGCGGGTTGGCCTTCTTGGCGACGTCGATCTTCTAGTTGGTGCTGGTGAAGCCAAGGCCGGAACCGCGCTGGCATTGGTGCCCGAGTTTAGCAAGGATCCCGCGCCGCAGGTAGTGGAAGCCGCCGCCGATATCGCCGGGTTGCTCAAAGGCAGAAGCGTCCCCGCCGACCTGCGCGAGAAAGGCGTACGATTCATCCGCGATGAATTTGGCGCGCGCGCCATGGCTCTCGGTTGGTTGTCCAAGCCCGGCGATAACGATGATGCGCGGTCTTTGCGCGAGAAGCTGGTCCCCTTCGTAGCCAGCGCCGGCGAACAGAAGGAACTGATCGACGAAGCCGAGAAGCTGGCGCGTGCCTGGTTGCAGCATCGCGAAACTAAGCCGGACCAAAGCATTGCGCCGGAAATGGTGGGCCCGTTGCTAGATACCGCAGCCGAGTTCGGCGACCGCGACCTGTTCAATCTGCTGCGCACAACGGCCATTCACGAGCACGAGCCCTCCGTGCGCGAAGCGCTGCTCGACGCGCTGGGATCCTTCCGCAATCCCGAGCTGGCGGCCGCGGCGCTCGATCTCGTGCTTTCAAAAGATTTCGACCCGCGCGAATCATTCTATGCGCTGCTGTTCGGCCCCTTGGCTTATGGCGAGACTCGCGATGTTCCCTTCGAGTTCGTAAAGCAGCATCTCGATGCTCTGCTCAAAATCCTCCCGCGCGAAGTCGGTGAAGACTACGCCGCGGTGCTCCCGAACGTGGGCCGCGGATTTTGCGATGTGAAACGCCGCGATGAGCTGAACTCCTTCTTTGCCGATCGAGTGAAGGATTACACCGGCGGGCCGCGCGCGCTGGCGCAGACTCTCGAAGGAATCGATCTTTGCATCTCGGCGCGCAACACGCTGACGCCCGAGTTGACGGCTTTCCTAAACGAATACTGACCGCCTCACGCGAGCGCGACCGGACGAATCGGCGAACCCGTGCCGCCTCGAATTTTGAGCGGCGCGGCCACGAAAACGAATTGGAAAACCCGGTTGCGCGCGAGCTCTTCCAGATCCAGCGCCTCGATAATATGAATGCCGCTTTCCACCAGCAAATGCACGTGCACCGGCATGCTCGCCGCCGGAACTTTCTCGAACGCAATGGTATCGGAACCCGCCGCGAACACCTTGCGTTCACTCAACCAGCGCGCTGCTTCCAGTTCCGGTCCGGGGCCTGTGACGGCATGCCCGCCGCCGCAGACATAGCGAGTGGCATCGGAGAAAAAGCGCCCCCAACCCGTTCGCACAAGAACCACGTCGCCCGGTGCGATCTCCGTCTTTGCGGCCTTGAGAGCACGATCGAGATGATGCGGCGTAATCGCGAAGTCAGCCGGCAGCGCGTCCATCTTCACTCCGCCGGCGATATCCAGCAACACTCCGCGCCTCAAAATAGGCTCGATGGTATCAACGCTCAACTCGCTGAATCCGCCGTCCTGGCTTTGCACCGACGAAGCCTGAATCCCACCGTGCAGCTTTCCGTCGCACGAAAAATGGCACAGCGCGTCGATGTGCGTCCCCACATGTCCGCCGAAAGCAATCGCCTCCGCCGACGAACTTACGTTGCCTTCCAGCACCATGTCGCCATGCTTTCGCGTCAGCCCGAATAAATACGGCGGATGTGTCGGGAAGTGCGGCATTCCGGGGAAATACGGCTGCGCCAAATCGTAGACCGTACGCCCGCGGATCAAATCGAGCAGTTCGTTCAACGGCGCCGGCCCTCGGCCTGCTTTCTTGTCGCATGGCGCATGCGCGCTTTGGTGGGACTGACCAGCGCGTCCTTCGAAGCCCAGCGCCCCAAGCGATAGGTCCGCTCGTAGTCCGCCGAGAGGTTGGTGATCGTAATCGTTACGGTGCCGCTCGCGTCGATGGAATACGTCTCTTCGATCTCCTGCGACTGCGCCTCTAGCGAATGTTCCACAAGCGCGGTGTCCACATCGCGCAAGGCTGGATCGAAGGGAAACTGAATTTCGTCCCACACCGTAACGTCGCCGCGCGGGTGGCCTTCATCATCCAAATGGCTGCACTCCAGATAGCGGAAATGGCCCAGGTTGTGGACCGGCCGATAACTCCGCCGGATCTCCAGCGCCCGTTCCCCAGGGCCCGGCAGAGCGGCGCCTTTTTGGAACAGCGGGTCGAAAGTGATCCTCTGACCAGCATCGCCCTCGCGCCAGACGCCGAAATAACGCGTGAATTTCTCCCGCAGAACATACCCGGCCTGTGCGTCAGCTTGAATCGCGAGCCCGAGCGCCGTAGCCGATCGAGCGTGGATGGATCGTTGCACCCGCCGCCCAAATTGCTCGCGCAGAACCCGGCTCACGATCGGCAGTTCGCTGCCGCCGCCCGTCACGTATAGCGCCTCAATGTCGGTGCCGCCGTTAGCTTCGAGAAGATCCTCGACGACGTGCAATGTCTCGTCCACCAGCGGCCGGCAGCGTTCGTAATAATCCGCCACCGGAACCGTCACCGTGCTCCAGCCTTCGCGCACGTTGCCCAGATCGATCACGATGCGCCGGCTGTTGGGATTGGTTGCTTCCTTGCGAATGCGGCACTCTTCGAGCAGGCGAAAATGCTCGGCCTGCGAAAGAGAATGGCGTTCGTCGCTGCTCGTCGCCATCTCGGCCAGGATCTCGTCGAAATCGTCGCCGCCCAACGTCGCGATGCTCTCGGTCGCGAGCGGCCGATGAGTTTTTTCGCCGACCTCTACCAGCGACGCGTCGAATGTTCCGCCGCCCAAGTCGTACACCAGGATCACGCCGTTGATTTTGTTC
>DATHMO010000230.1:0-3472 GCA_035486995.1 Bryobacteraceae bacterium | reverse complement strand
GTGATCCGCGCGGGGCTCACGCCGGCAGGCGCATTGGATTGCTTGTGCTCCAAGATATTGGTCCGCGCCATGGCCGTCGAAATGATCTCGGCGGCCGGAAGGAACTTCGTATTTCCGCCGCTGTGATCGGCGTGATAATGCGTGTTGATGATGTACTTGATCGGCTGGTTGGTGACGCTCTTCACGCCGTCCACGATGCCTTCGTGATCTTGATCGAACTTATCATCGATCAGGATGACGCCCTCATTGGTGATGTAAACGGCGACGTTGCCGCCGTCTCCCACGATCTCGTACAGATCGTCCTTCACTTTATTAACCGTGAGTTTCGCAGGCGGGGGATTCTGCGTGTAGCCGAGCTGCGTGTAAGCGATCCAGGCCAGCGTCAGAAACAGCGCCCCGGCGGAAAAGCGCGTAAGAAGTGTGCGGCTCATTGCCGGACACTATATCAAATCCCCGGGGCTTTGAACCAAACCTAGGGGCGCTTCAGGTTCTTCTCGAACAGATCGAAGATCCGTTTGTATTCGTCCGCCCAGCTCGTCGGTTCAACGAATCCGTGATTCTCCACCGGATATACGGCCAGCTGCCAATTCTCCTTGCGCAGCTCGATCAATTTCTGCACCAGCTCCACCGTGTCCTGAAAATGCACGTTGGTGTCGCCCATGCCGTGGCAGATCAGCAGCGCGCCTTTCAAGCCCTGCGCGAAGAAAATCGGTGAGGATCGCTTGTACGCCTCGGGATCCGTCTGCGGCAGATTCAAAATGTCCGACGTATACTCATCGTTGTAGTTCGCCCAATTGGTAACCGGCCGCAGCGCCGCGCCCGCAGCGAACACATCGGGCTCGGTGAACATCGCCATCAGCGTGATGAAGCCGCCGTAGCTTCCGCCGTAAATGCCAAGCCGCTTCGGATCGGCGCCGTATTGCGACACCATCCAGCGCGCGGCATCCACGTTATCGTCCAAATCCTTGCCGCCCATGTGGCGATAGATGGCCGTGCGCCAATCGCGGCCGTAGCCCGCCGATCCTCGATAATCCACATCCGCTACCAAGTAGCCGTGCTCCATCAGGAATTGATGGAACATGTACTCGCGCGCATAATACGGCCACCAGCGATGCACGTTCTGCAAGTAGCCCGCGCCATGCACGAACAGAACCGCCGGCCCGTCCTTGCGATAATCCGCCGGCTTGTAAACGTGCGCCCGCACCGTCGCGCCATCGCGCGCTCGAAACGTGACGATCGGCGTGTCGAGCCACGGATGCTCCCAAAACTCGGACGCAGGCGACGACGTCAACTTCTTCGCCGACGCATCCGCGCGCGCTTCCTGGGCGTACAGCTCGGGTGGCTTAGTGGTGTACGAATAAACATCGGCGAACCAGCGATCGTCTGGAGAGGGAACAACAGAATGTCCACCTGGCCGCACCGTTAGCGCGGTTCGTGCTCCACCCTCGGCGCTCATTTCGTAAACGTTCTGCTCGCCGGGATCTGCTTCATCGGTCACCAGAAAAAACCGCTTCTTGTCGGTCGAAAGAATCGCGCTATCCACTTCCCACGCGCCGGACGTCAGCGCTCTCGCCTCGCCGCCCTCGAACGAAACGCTATAAAGATGCGAGTAGCCCGTCCGCTCCGATTGAAAATAGACGTCGCGATCGCCCTTCATCCATCCCAAAGTCTCGGTGCCCGGCTCATCCGGATCGCCGATCCCCGGCCCATCGATCCACGCGTCATCATGATCGTGCGCCAGCACGCGCGTCTTGCCAGTTTCTTCGTCGAGGGCGAAAATCCAGCGATCCTTGTTGTCCATCGCCCGCGCATACACCACCGCCTTCGTCCCATCGCCAGACCACAACGGCTCGGACCATCGCACTTCGCGATCGGCGGTCTTGTCCGCAGCCTTCAACCCCAGCTCCACCCACTTCACTTCGCCCGTCCCCACGCCCAGGATCGCGAGCCGCGTCAGGCTTTGTTTATCGCCCACCTTTTCGTACGACGCCATGTCCTCCGTGTAGCCCGACTCCGTCACGAAGCTCGGCACGATCGTTCGCTTGGCGCCCGTCGCCGGTTCGCGAATGGTCGCGATCACATACTTCTCATCGGGAGTGAGTTCGAGCGAAGCCACCGTCTGCCCGGTCTGCAAGATGAACGGCTTTCGAGGGTGCTCACGTTTGCGCCTGGCTTCCAGCTCTTCCCGCTCGGCTGCACGTTCGCGGATCACGTCGAACAACTCCTTCTGGTCTTTCTTAAGCGCCTCCTGGCTCGCGGTTCCTTTTTCCTCATCGCCCGGCGGAGGAGTGCCAGGCGGACGAATATCGGTCATCTGTTCCGCCGCGCCACCGGAATCGCCATTGATCGCGATTACATAAAGATTGTTCCCCCGCGTAAACGCGACGCGCTTTTCATCGTGAGTGAAGCGCGGATTCGTCTCCGCATCCTCGGTCTTGGTGATCTGGCGTGTGGTTCCGCTCGCGGCGTCGTAAAGGAAAACATCGCCGTCGCGTGAGTACACCGTCCGCCCCTTGTCCCGCGTGGTGTTTCCTACTGCCGGTGGCGCGAGCTTCGCTTCGTCATCGGTCAACTTCCGCAGCCCCGATCCGTCCCGCGCAACCGCGTATGTGTCCGCCGGCTTAATCCGTGGATCGCTGGCCTGCTTCCACTGAAAATAGATTCGCGCGCCATCGCCCGACCAGCGAATTCCGGAAGGCTCGTACCCGTAAAGGCCCGGGCCTCGCATGATGTTGTCGATGGTGAATGCGAACTTCCCGGCAGGTTCAGCCTGGAACGCAAACAGAGAAGCTAGGAGAATAAGCGCGAGCCGCTTCATTTCTCCTTATGCTAGCGCAGGGTTTTGGCTACTTGCGGACAAACTGCAGAGTCGCTTCGGCGTGCTGGCCGTGCGTGGAACTTTCCTGAATGTCGAGAGTCAGGTGCTTGCCGTCATCGGACAGCGTGTGAACCCAATGCCCCTGCACCTGATCGCCCTTGATAAGCGCGGCCCACTCGGTAGTCAATTTATTGCCGTCCATCATAGACTTGAAGGTCGCCATAAATGGACCGATCTGCTGCTGTTGCTCTTGACCATCCGTGCTCAGGTGGACCTTTTCAGCCATCACACCCAGATACAGCAACGGAACCACGCCGTTATCAGGCTCTTTAAAGGTCGATTCGATGGTTAACCCGGAGTTATCCTGTTTAATCTTGGTCTCCAGGCTATTGGGAGCGTCGCCGGGCCGCGGGCTGTGCTTGTCCAGGATCCACTTGCCCGAAAAACTGTCAGCGCTCTCCTTGGCGCTCGCCAAAGCGAAAACCGTTATGAAAGCGATTGTAAATAAAAACGTTATCGATTTTGCGAGTTTCAAGACAACCTCTCCTCGCTGGTAGGATGCCGTTGGATGGCGAAGTATTACACTTTTATTCCGGGCAGGCGACGCTCACGGCGTTGTTACTTCCTACGTGTGTAAAGAGAAATTTCGAACCA
>DATHMO010000229.1:0-3502 GCA_035486995.1 Bryobacteraceae bacterium | reverse complement strand
TCTGCGGGACCACAATGTGAATCTGCTCGCGGTGCGCGATCCTGACCAGAAAAGCAATGAACTGTATGGAACGTTCAAGTTCCCCGAAACATATGTCATCGACCGCAATGGAGTGGTGCAGCGGAAGTTTATTGGCGCGGTGGATTGGACGGATCCCGAGGTTATGGATTTTCTGGGGAAGCTGTAGGTTTGGAGCGGGCTAAAGTCCGGCTATGAAGTATCCGCTCTAAGTGGCGCTGAAGCGCCGCTCTTCCACGGCACTGCAGACAGTCACAACTTTTTCGGATTCGCTTCGGCTGCAGGAAAACTCAACGTCAAAGGCGTCGGACAAGAGTGTCCGACCCATACAATCACAGCTTTACGTTGCGCAGCCGCAGAGCGTTGGCGATTACTGAGACTGAACTGAAGCTCATGGCCGCGGCGGCGAAGATGGGACTGAGCAACAGTCCGAAAAATGGATACAGGACTCCTGCGGCGATGGGGACGCCGATCGCGTTGTATATGAAAGCGAAGAACAGATTTTCGCGGATGTTGCGCATGGTGGCCTGGCTCAGCTTGCGGGCGCGCAGGATTCCGGTGAGATCGCCCTTGACCAGCGTAATGCCGCCGCTTTCCATGGCAACGTCGGTGCCGGTGCCCATCGCGATACCTACATCGGCCTGAGCTAGCGCGGGGGCGTCGTTGATGCCGTCGCCCGCCATGGCAACGACTCTTCCCTGCCCTTGCAGCTTGCGGACAATTTCCAGCTTTCCTTCAGGTAGAACTTCGGCTTCGAATTCATCGATGCCTAGAGCCTTCGCGATCGACTCGGCTACGGCGCGGTTGTCCCCGGTGAGCATGACGATGTGGATGCCCTGCGCGCGGAGTCCACGAATCGCGTCTGGAGTGGACGGCTTGACCGGATCGGCGATGGAGATGTCTCCGGCGTATTTGCCATCTATCGCCACAAAAATCTGTGTGGCGGATGGAGCGTTGATTCGGGACGTCACCGTGTCGCCTTGCCCGAGAGCTCCGACCTCAACCATGAGCGTGCGATTGCCGACGGCGACTGGCCTGCCGTCCACAATACCTTGAATACCTTTTCCCGCTGAGTAAGAGAATTCCGCCGGCTCGGAAAGCTTCAACTGGCGATCCTGTGCACCGCGCACGATTGCCGTTCCCAGCGGATGTTCGCTGGCCCGTTCCAGGCTCGCGGCAACACGCAGGACCTCCCGCGAATCAAGGCCTGCTGCCGCCGTACTTCCCACCAGCTGAGGCTTGCCTTCGGTAAGCGTTCCGGTTTTGTCGACGACCAGCGTGTCGACTTTTTCGAGAATCTCCAATGCTTCGGCATTCTTGATGAGGACGCCGGCGCGGGCGCCTCGGCCTACTCCGACCATGATTGCCATGGGAGTGGCGAGCCCCAGGGCACAAGGGCAGGCGATGATGAGGACGGCGACTGCGTTGACGAGTGCGTGCCCGAGGCGCGGTTGCGGACCGAACAGCCACCACGCAACAAAAGTGATTACGGCGACTGCGACCACGATGGGGACGAACCATTTCGCCACGCGATCGGCGAGTCGCTGGATAGGCGCACGACTGCGCTGCGCCTGGCCGACGAGTTGCACGATGCGCGCCAGCAACGTGTCACTGCCAACGCGCTCGGCGCGCATTACGAATGAGCCGGTGCCGTTGATGGTAGCGCCGATGACTTTGCTCTCCGGTGATTTCTCGACGGGAATGGATTCACCGGTGATCATGGATTCATCTATGGCGCTGCGGCCTTCGAGCAGGACGCCATCCACAGGGACTTTTTCTCCAGGGCGCACGCGGAGACGTTCTCCGGGCTTGACCTGCGCGAGTGGGACATCCTTCTCACTGCCGTCAGGGCCGAGCAGGCGCGCGGTTTGGGGAGTGAGATCGAGGAGCGCGCGAATGGCAGCGCTGGTGCGACCGCGGGCGCGCAACTCCACCACCTGGCCGAGCAGGACCAGAGTTGTGATCGCGGCGGCGGCTTCGAAATAAACGTCGGGATAGCCAGTCATGCCCCGCAGAGATTCGGAGAAGATCTGCGGCGCCAGCGTGGCGACTACGCTGTATCCATAGGCTACCCCGGTGCCCATCCCGATCAGGGTGAACATGTTGGGACTGCGATTCACGAGCGAGCGCCAGAAGCGCTGGAAGAACGGCCAGCCGCCCCAGACCACAACGGGCGTGGCTAAGGCGAACTCAACCCGGGGCAAATTGATTAGAACGCCGTTGATGTCGAGATCCAAGGTCAACTTGTAACCGAGCATGGGGATCATGGCGATCGCCATCAGCGGAGCGGTCAGCGCGAGGCTGACCCAGAAGCGGCCGGTCATGTCGGCGAGTTCGGGATTTTCCTGAGTGGAAGCAGTGATCGTGCGGGGCTCGAGGGTCATGCCGCAGATCGGACATGGGCCGGGCGCGGGCCGGACGATTTCCGGATGCATGGGGCAGGTGTACTCGGTGCGCGAGGAGGCGACCGGAACGTCCGGTTCGAGCGCCATTCCACAGGAGGGGCAAGCTCCGGATTTGTTTTCGCGGACCTCGGGGCACATGGGGCAGACATAGACTTGACCGGCGAGGTGGGTTTGCTGTGACGGTGGAGGTTCGAGTGGGTGTGGTCGATAGTCCGCAGGCGGAGCTGGTTTTGCGGCGCCGAGCGTGACTAAGCCCGAGCTGCCTCCAGGTGGGACGGTCAAATATTTCGCGGGAGCTGCTTTAAATGTGTCCGCGCATCCGGTGCAGCAGAAATAGTAGTTCGTACCGTTGTGAGGGAAGACGTGTTTCGCGGTTGCGGCATTTACATTCATTCCGCAGACTGGATCGCGTTCGAGCGCCGCGGGTTGGTTTGATGGGTTCGTGGACATTCAGGCGTTTGGTTCTCCAGGGGGCTAAAGCCCACACGGTTTTGTACAGCTTACGCGGCGCATTCGGCGCCGCTCCTTCCGCGTCACTGCGCGCCGTTGACGTGCACGCTACGCTATTTCTTCGATGGACAATGCTTTATATTGGATTCAGCCTGGCGGATTGGCCGGGCATCTCCTTTCATGATTCGTTGGCAGCAAAGGATTATCCCATGACTTATCTGGACTTAGTTTTTCGCTACGGCGCGGCGCCCGGCGAGAACGAATTGCGGGCGATCGACGGCATGCGCGAGGTGTATGGAATCCGGAAAGTGGAATTCAACGAAGCGGAACGCACCGTACGGGTGGAGTTTGACGCTTCTCGCCTGAAGACGGAAGCTGTGGCGCGACTCTTGCGCCAAGCGGGAGTGGATGTGCGAGAACCTTTGACGCTGGCCTGAAGCTGCCAGCGAAAGCGAGGGTGGGGGAGGGCTTCCGCTGGCGCGATCTATTGAATGCAAGGGGCGCCCAAGAGAACCTCTGGCCGAAGTCGTCCTTGGAACGCCCCGTTGCGCGCCACTTCGTCTGGCTTTTTATAAGCACATAGCATGCCGTCTCTAAGCCGCTCAAAATACAGGCGGGTTCCCTGCCCC
>DATHMO010000228.1:0-53374 GCA_035486995.1 Bryobacteraceae bacterium | reverse complement strand
GCGTGGGGTGTCGGCGGTAGGAAGGAAAGGCGGAAGTTGGTAAACTATTAAAAGTCTCAGTCCGGGCGCGTAGCTCAGTTGGTTAGAGCGCCTGCTTCACACGCAGGAGGTCACAGGTTCGAGTCCTGTCGCGCCCACCATTCATTTCAGGAAGATACAAACAGCGGGAAGAGTTGGAGGGAGTAGTTGTGACGTGGATTGTGACGTAAGGTCTCAATTCGATTTCCTCAGCTCGGACTGGCTCGTTGCCGAAGGCCCGACCGAAACAGGTTGTGGACCCCGACCGCCTAGCCTGTCGGTAATTGGTATTCTACGCACCTCGCTGCGTTACCATCCAAGCTCACTTCGATCGCCGAATTGATCAGGTCCTTCCCATCTGAGTATCGTATGGCGGCCTCAAACAAAGCACGCTGTAAACTGGGGACGACATTCGGAACGAGCACGATCAGGCCAGCGTGCAATTCCATCTCACCGAAGAGCTGAATAAAGTCGAAGCGGTTGTTGGTGACGAACGTGAACTCGTCTTTGACGATCCGCTCGGCCAGTTCCCAGTCCGGCTTGCCGCTCAAGCCGAGATGATTGACATGGGTTGCCCCAAAGCCGGCGTCATGAGCGACCCCGACCAGCGACTCATGCAAGCATTCGTCGATCAGGAACCTCATGCATCTTGGAGCAGAGAGCTCAGTGCAAAGGATCTTCTGCCGCGCGCCTTTTTCCCCTGCCAGGGGCGGCGGCTGGGCCGGCCGCGCCGCGGGAATGCACGCATGTACAGCGGTGCGATGGCAATCTTTTCCTTGCCCAGGGTTGGATAGCCTTCAAGGATTTCATCCGCCGTTGCGCCTTGGGCGAGCATGTCGGCAACCAGGTCCACGGGAATCCGGGTGCCCTTGAAGACCGGCGTCCCGCGCATGATATCCGGATCACTGACCACCATCTCTTCGATGTGGGCGAGTTGCTTCAACTGACCCTCGACCTTGCGGCGGGCGGCCTTGAATTCAACGAACAGAACCGTCCCGTTTCCAATGGCCATCAAGTCAACCTTCGGAGACCGTTGAATCGAATCCGCGATTTCTCGCCGGGCTCCAACAGGCAACAGTCGCAGGCCTTCCGCTTCCAGTTGCAGGTAGATCAACTGTTCCTTTGTGAGTAATCGTCGAACCGTCCTGCCCGAACGCGTGGACCGGGGCCGTATTAAGCGACTGTCGATGGCTTTGTGAACCGCAGCCAATGGCAAACCTGTTACAGCGGCAGCCTGAGCGGGAGTGTATCCGTCCATGCTTAATTCTACTCCAAACGGAGCAGAATTATTTGGCGCGTGGAGTTCTAGGCTTATGGGCCGCTTTCGGCACGCGAGGCTTCGGCAACACCTGTTCCAATTCGATCTCGCCACGATGGTGCGCGGGCCAATTTCATCGCTTTAACGACGTCCCGTCCGAAGCTCGGATTCTTTGAAGACTGGCTCATTCCGTTACCAGTATGCCGCCGCAATCGCCGCCTGAGTTTTGTGACGTGGATTGTGACTTAACCCATTTCAGAATTGGTGAAATTGACCGGTTTCGCGCTTATGCTCGGGAGTGCTCGACGCGGCTCATCATAAACACGAATGCCAGCGAAGCGTCTCAAATTCAAGAGCTCCGCCGACATTCGCGATCATCGACGCTCACCGCCTCACATCCCACCCCGCCAATTCACACGCAGGAGGTCACAGGTTCGAGTCCTGTCGCGCCCACCATTCACCCACCCGCCATCGTGGCTTCCCAGACTTCCCGAGTGGACAAGTTGTCGACTGTGCCAGACAACTTGCGTTAACGGATGCAAACTCCGCCAAAGCACCTAACCCGGTCACTTTCGCGAGGTCGAGTGGTACCTCCGATCTAAGCAAGTCCTTCGCCCATCGGTTCAGAACTAGTGTCCTGGTCAGAATTTACCCAGAACTGGCAAGGTTCGAGTACCAGAATCCCGAGTTCAGGATTGCGCTTTGGGACTTTGCGCGCTTCAGTTCCAGGACAACGTGTCCCTTTTCCAAAGAAAGGGAAAGGCATTTGTTTCAAGCACTTAACGTTGGAAATCGACGTGCCAAATAGCAACGTCATGAGGACCAAAAACATTGTTGTTTTGGTGGCGTTTCTCGGAGCCGCGAATCTGTGCTACTCGCAATACGCGAAGCTCTCGCCCGACTTAGAGGGCCGGGACCCGGAAACGCCTGTCAACGTAATCGTCCAATACAAGCGCGCGCCAGAGCAACGCCACATCGATGCCGTGCTCCGCAGGGGCGGGCAACATGTAAGCACACTTGGTGTGCTGAATGGAGCTGTCTACTCGGTCGCGCCAAAGGCACTCGCCGACTTGGCGAACGATCCGGACGTCAAATACATCTCGCCGGACCGCGCTGTGAAAGCGACGTCGAGTCAGGCTAGCCAACTGCAGTCCGACTATAAGCTGCAGGCCATCGGCGCCAGCGTTGCGCAACTGAATGGATTCAACGGCGCCGGCATTGGTGTAGCTATCATCGACAGCGGCATCACAAGCAGACCGGATTTCCGCACAAATGGCAGCTATTTCGGCGGATCGCGCATCGTTCATGCGGAAAACATTATCAATGGCGGCGGATCTACCGACGACACGTATGGTCACGGAACGCACGTCGCTGGAATCGTGGGAGGAAATGGCAGCCAGTCGAATGGTATGTACGCTGGTGTCGCTCCGGCGGTCAACCTGATCAACCTGGTGGTGCTGAACAATACCGGCGCCAGCACGGACAGCGTTGTAATCGCGGGGATCCAGCGAGCGATTCAGCTGCAATCGCAATATAACATCCAAGTAATTAACTTATCGCTGGGACGGCCGGTTTTTGAAAGCTATACGGTCGATCCGCTATGCCAGGCCGTGGAAGCAGCTTGGCAGGCTGGTATCACCGTGGTGGTGGCGGCCGGCAACGGAGGACGCAACAACACAGACAAAGCCGAAGGCTACTCCACCATCACCGCTCCAGGGAATGATCCCTACGTAATCACGGTGGGGGCCATGAACACGGAAAATACCTGGACCACTTCCGATGACGTGATCGCCAGCTACAGTTCCAAAGGCCCGACTTTGCTGGACCATATCGTAAAACCCGATCTGGTGGCGCCCGGCAATCTGATCGTTTCCGTGCTCGGCGACGGGACATTACCGCAAGAATACCCACAAAACATCACGGATACGAATTACTTCATATTGAGTGGAACCAGCATGGCTGCGCCCGTGGTAAGCGGCGCGGCGGCGTTGCTGCTACAACAGAACCCGAATCTTACGCCGGACCAAGTGAAGGCGCTGCTCATGCTCACGGCCAATAAGAACTTTCCGGTTTCGAGCGTTGCCACCGACCCCACGACGGGCATCTCTTATACCAGCTATTACGACATTTTCACAGTTGGCGCGGGGTATGTGAATGTGTGGTCGGCGCTGAACAGTAACGCTACGCCCAACGGAAGGGCTCTTTCGCCGGTGGCCACGTACAATCCTTCCACCGGGAGAGTTTCGCTGAGCGATATCTCAGGCCAGTCCGTTATCTGGGGCACCGGCGGGACATGGGCAAACAGCGTGATCTGGGGCACTTCGCTGGTTTCTGGCAACAGTGTGATTTGGGGCACCAGCGTCATCTGGGGTACCAGCGCACCGAGCAGCTTAAGTGTGATTTGGGGCACGAGCGTCATCTGGGGCACAAGTGTTCCGGTGGATGAAGCAACCACTTTGGTTTACGACAGCGAACAATAGAAAGGCTAAAATCATGAAAAATCTAATGTCATCCGATATAAATCCGATGGTCTTATATACCATGAATAATGTTGCGATCGGTGCGGCCATTCGCTTGGATTTGCCGGTGAACACTGTCGTAACCTGGGGCCGCGATGTCTTCCCCGGTGGAGACTCCGCTGTTTGGGGAACGTCAGCGGCGCAGGGCGCGAGTTGGATTCCACCGTCCAGCGCCGTCTGGGGCACCCGCCCTTTCCGGGCTCCCATGCAACAAATGTGGACGCAACGGCACTCAGGGATCGAATGGGTTAATTGATTTGGGGGAGGATCGCGTGAAGCCCTCGCAGGGCCTGGCAAAAACGTTCATCGGTGTCGTGGCATTCATTGGGCTGATGGCCGTGCTGCGGCCGTTCGCCAACACCGGGGATCTGTGGTCCACGCGATTCATCTGCTATTTTGTACTGGCGCTGCTTTCCTCGGGCCTGAAAGTATCGCTTCCGGGTGTCACGGGCACGTTGTCAGTGAGCTTCCTGTTCATCCTGGCCAGCATGGCCGAACTTGGCGCCCTCCAGACCATGGTGATTGGCATCGGCGCCACGCTGGTCCAAATCTATTGGAGCGCTAAAAGACGGCCGCCGATTCACCAAGTGCTGTTTAATCTGGCGGCGATAGCCATCGCGATCCGTTTCGCGGAGGCGGCGATGCACTGGACGGAAGCCCGGGGCGTCAGTCTGCCTTTTCAGCTTTTGTGCGCAACCCTAGGGTATTTCGTAGCCAACACGATCCCGATTGCCGCGGCCATTGCGATGACCGAAAAGCGGGGTCTTTTTCGGGTTTGGCGAGAATGCTATTTCTGGGCTCTTCCTTATTACCTGCTAGGCGCGACGCTGGTGTGCGTCCTGCACTGGGTGAACCGGAACCTGGGTTGGGAGTTTTCTCTGCTGGCGATGCCGGTGGCCTGGGTGGTGTATCGCTCGTATCGTCTGTATATCGGCCGGCTGGAGACAGAGAAAGATCGTGTTCAGCAGGAGAAAGAGCACGTCGAAGAGATGAACGCTCTGCATCTCCGCACCATCGAAACTCTCGCTCTGGCGATCGAAGCGAAGGACCAGACTACGCGCGACCATCTGCGCCGAGTGCAGCATTATGCGCTTGAGATCGGCAAAGAGATGGGTCTCAGCGAATCGGAACTGAATGCCTTACGGGCCGCTTCGTTATTGCATGACATCGGAAAGCTGGCGGTGCCGGAGCACATCATCACGAAGCCCGGTAAGCTGACGCCGCAGGAATTCGAGAAGATGAAGATCCATCCCGTGGTGGGGGCCGAGATTCTGGAACAGGTGAATTTCCCGTACTCAGTGGCGCCCATTGTGCGGGCGCACCACGAACGCTGGGACGGCAACGGCTACCCGTCCGGCCTGGCTGGAGAGGAGATCCCACTGGGCGCCAGGATCCTTTCGGTGGTCGATTGCTTGGACGCTCTGGCCTCCGACCGGCAATACCGGCGCGCTTTACCGCTAGACCAGGCGATGGCCGTGGTGCTGGATGAATCCGGCAAAAGCTACGATCCGCGTATCGTCGAGATTCTCGCGAGACGGTATCGTGATCTGGAAGAAGAAGCCATCCGCCTGAGCAAGCCCGCATCGAAGCTCTCCGTGGATGCAAGAATCGAGCGCGGAAAAGCGCCCGCCGCTGGATTTGCATCCGCCGCCAGCGAAGATCCGCCCCGCGATTTCCATTCCCAGATTGCCGCCGCCGGCCGGGAAGCGCAATACACGTTGGAACTGGTATCGGAGTTGGGAAGTTCACTCGGCATGGCGGAAATGCTCTCGGTGTTGAGCTCGCGGCTGACGCAACTCATCCCGTGCGATTCTATCGCCGTCTACGAGCGCAAAGACGATCTGCTGAAGCCAGTGTATGTGGACGGCCGGGATCGCATGTTGTTCTCGTCCCTCCAAATTCCCTTAGGCGAGGGCTTGTCGGGCTGGGTTGCCAAGCATAGTCACCCGATTCTCAACGGGAATCCTTCGGTCGAGCCCGGTTACCTCAACGATCCTAAGAAATTCAGCCTGCTGCGATCCGCGTTATCGGTTCCTCTCTCCGGCCAGGACGCCACGGTAGGAGTGCTCACCCTCTATCGCGCCGACGCGGATGCTTTCGCGCCGGATCACCTGCGAATTCTATCGGGGATCAGTTCAAAAATCGGTCTTTCGTTCGAGAATGCTCTGAAATATCGCGCGCTCGAAGCATCCGCTACAACCGACTATCTAACTGGGCTGAATAATACACGGGCCTTGTTTGAACGCCTCAATCATGAGCTCTCGCGCTGCGAATCGCAACGGTCGCCACTCACCGTGATGGTCTGCGACCTGGATCGATTCAAAGAGGTCAACGACCGCTTCGGACACAGCGCCGGAAACCGGGTGTTACAGGCGTTTGCCAACGGACTCACCAAAATCAACCGCGACTACGACGTCACCGCGCGCTTCGGAGGGGATGAGTTTGTTCTTGTCTTGCCGGGGATGAGCGCGAACGAGATGGGCGACAAAATCAAGGATTTGGCGACTCTGGCTTCCGAAGTTGGCCGAACGGTCTGTGGCGAGAACATCATTTCGGCTAGCGTTGGCGTCGCGTCCTGGCCGCAGGATGGCCACAGCGCAGACGAACTCTTAGCAGAGGCGGACCGTCGAATGTATGCCAACAAGAACAGCTTGAGGTTGAAGCATCCGATGGCTCGCGCAACCGAAGACCTGACTGCAGTGGTCCACTAAGTCACCACGACTTGCCAGCTGAGAATCCGCGAGACGGGCGAGCAGCATCACCCGGCTCCGAATGCTGCGTAGGGGAAGGCCGGTGCGCTTTCGCATTACCGCCATGGGATGGGGCGTGGCAGCCAACGAGAAGAAAAAGTGTTTGCAAGCCCCCCGGCCTCGGCGGCGAGGCATTTTGTGTGCAGCCGTAAAAATTGAATGCCACCGCCAACCAGTGCGGGGTCGTTGGCAGAGGCGGTGAGGTCGTACGCTGGGGAGCAGGGTCTGCGCCGGCGGAGGGGATTCTTCGCACGCCGAGGCACAAAATATGGCGGTAAAGTCCGTGTACACGCCGGAGGCGCGGGCCTTGGGTACAGCGATCCGGGTCGGAACAAAAGTGCTTGCAGCGTTCCGCACTAAAAGGTACTAGAAGGGCCACGTTCGGCCCTTCCATCACTTCGCGGACTTGTTGTTGGGCGCGCTGGGCCGCTTACTGAATGCTCATCATCTTGATGAGGGGCCGCAGCCGGTGCGAGCTTTCACTGCGCAGGCGCTGCAGCGCACGAGCCTCGATCTGGCGAATCCGTTCGCGGCTCAGGTTGAACTGGCGTGCGATTTCTTCCAGCTTGTGCTCGTGATCGTAGCCGATTCCGAAGCGCATACGGATCACCTTCTCTTCGTCCGGACCCAGCGTCTCAAGCACGTTCGCGGTTTCCTCGCTGACATCGCGCTCAAACATCGCATCCGCGACCGGGCGGACCAAGCGGTCCTCGATCAAGTCGCGCAGAGCGGATTCCCCATCCTTGCCGACCGGAAGGTCGAGCGAGACGGGGTCCTTCAACATGGCTCTAAACTCCTGAACCTTTTGCGTGGTCGTGGCCAGCCGCTCGCCAATCTCTTCATTCGAAGGCGTGCGGCCCAATTCCTTCTCCAGTTCGCGCGAAGCCTTCAGGAATTTGGTGAGGCTCTCGTTCATGTGGACCGGGATTCGGATAGTGCGCGACTGGTCGTCAATGGCGCGGCTGATGGACTGCCGAATCCACCACGTGGCGTAGGTCGAAAATTTATAGCCGAGATGATAATTGAATTTGTCGGCGGCTCGCATCAGGCCGATGTTGCCCTCCTGGATCAAGTCCAGCAGGTGCAGTCCCCGATTGATGTACTTCTTCGCGATCGAAACCACGAGCCGGAGGTTCGCCTCGACCAGCGCCCGCTTGGCGTTGCCCGCATCCTTCTGGGCGCTTTCGATGGCCCGCACACAGCGGCGCGCTTGGGATCTGGCAGGAGCCGCTTCCGCAGCGTGCCTGAAAGCGGTTTCCAAGGTCATCCACTTTGCCACCGAGAACGGAATTTCGCGGATGCCTTGCGACAACCTCACGCGAAGCCGCAGCAGCTCGCGATCGAGCTGAGCCCGAACATGTACATTGCGCCGAGGCGTCGAAGCCAGCTTTTTCTCAAGCGTCTGAACCTCGCGATTCCATCGCTCAACCTTAGCGAGACAACGCCTGGCTTCTGCGCGCTTGCGCGTCTTGGCCGCTTCGTCGGGGCCGCCAAGATCGATCAAATCGTCGACGCGGACATCGCCACTGCGGACGTCGGCACTCATGGCGAGCACCATTCGCTCCACCAGCGCCGAGCGAGAAAGAACTTTGCGTACCCGCAACTTGCCCCGCTCCATCCGACGGGCCAATTCGACTTCACCCTGGCGTGTGAGCAAGGAGATGGCTCCCATTTCCCTGAGATATGTCCTGACCGGATCGTCGGTATAAGTGGATTCTTCCTCGGGGATCGCGATCTCTTCGGCGTCGTCCGCCGGCACGTCTATAGCGGAGTCTTCAAAGCTGAGGTCGTCCAAACTAATCCGAACTGGGTCCAGCGATTCCGTTGACATATCTTCGCGAAGCTCTTCCATTTCATCCCTCCGACCCTTTGCGATCGGCGCAAGGTCAAATATTTCTTAGGTTTACGAGGCGTACTCCGATAGTTTGGGAGTGCGACAGGATAGTATCTTCTGACATTTAGATGCACCGGCACCTCATTCGGTTGCTGTGTACGGCACCTAAAAGCAGGCTCTATTATAGCTGACGCGCAGGGCCGTCAGGGGCGAATTGACGCTGCCAACTCATCGGGAATCTTCGATCCAACCACCAGCTTTTCGCCCGATGCCAGAGTGATGCGCACGCCGCGGCCGCCGGAGGCAACATAAGCCTTGCCACTGCGAGTGGATCGGATTCCGAAGCCGCCGTAGTCGCGCGCAATGTCGTGAGTGATCGTCTCCACCGCTTGCACCTGATCGAGCGGAACACGCCGCAAGCGCCACAATCCGCGCAGGGTGATGAGCAGCTTTCCTTGGCGAACTTCGGTGAGCAGCCGGACGGTGATCAGCCGAAAATAGAGCAGCCACAGGAATACGGTCCAAACCACGACATCGGTGTTGGACATGGGATGTTTGCCCCACGGATGGCCCAGGATCACTTGCCAGATCAGCAGGCCGAGCATAAAGCACGGTGGACAGGCGAGCGCCAGAGCGATGCGGCGCATGGGGAAACGCTGGACCTCGCGAAAAGCCGGCGCGCGCGAAGAGTCCCGGTTAGCGGAGGAGGCCAAGGGTGAATTGGAGAGCGGCGTATTGGGTTTGGTAGTCGTATTTCGCGTTCAGATTTTCGATTTCGGCTGTCGTGACGTTCAACTGCGCCTGCGTCAGCTCGACAATCGAAGCCAAACTTAAATCATATCTTCCCTGCGCGAGTTGGAGAGCCAAGCCGGCCTGACTTAAGAATTGCGCGGTCACATCGATACGCTGGTAGGCATCGTTCGCGCTGGCCCAGGCTACCCGCACGTCGCGGCTGATTCGCTCTTGCTCGTCGCGCAGCCGCTGATCGGCTTCGAGTGCGCGTTGATACGCAGCTTCGCGGCGGGCAGAGAACAGATGGCCGTTGAAGATGGGGATGTTGACGTTGGCGCCGACGGCTTCGTATTCGGGTGGAATCGGCGCGGTCGCGGGAGTGTTGATATACGGAATGTAGCCAGCCGTGGCGATTGCGCTGACGGTGGGGCGCGATAAGTCTCTTTCGGCATCCGTAAATCGGAGGGCGGCGTCGTGCGTGGCGCGCAGGGCGGCCAGTTCGGGGCGGTTGCCGATGGCCTGAGCGATGAGTGAATCGGCGGTTGCGGGCGGCGCCGGAGGCAGAGGCTCATCGGCGAGTTGATAGCTGGCCGGTTGGTCCGAACCCATGGCGCGGCCCAGTTCGGCAAGCGCTCCCGCTACGCTATCCTGTGCGCGCAGCAGAAGCAGCTTCGCTTGCGAGACATTCACGTCGGCGAAACTTACGTCCACTTGCGAACGCAGTTTGTTTCGCGCCAATTCGGTGACTTGATTGTCCAAAAGCTGGCGCGCAGCGACGGTTTGTTCGGCCACTTTCACCGTGGCCTGTGCGTGCAGCACGTCAAAGTAAGCGCGATTTACGTCGAGCAGCACGGTGTAGCGCGTGGCCTGCGAATTCTGGGTTGCGGCCTGGGCCTGCAGACGTGAGCTAGCGACTAAGCTGGACGTCCGGCCAGAGTCGGTGATCAACTGGCGGACGATCACGCCCTGGGCTTCGCGATCGAACAAACGCGATGCCGATAGATCTCCAGCGCCGATTCTCGACAGATTGTTGCCTTGCGTTCCAGTAATATCGGCGTTCACATCCGGATAATACGCCGAGCGATTGATCACGATTTGTTGATTCGCGAAGTTAACCTCGTTTTGCGCCGCCTGAATCTGGGGATGATTCTTGATGGCCATCTCTTCGGCTTGTTGCAGCGTCAGTGGCGGCGGCGATTGAGCGGCCCCGACTACGGAAACCGCAACAAACAGACCGATTCGCTTAGCTTTGTGGAACAGTTTGGGGAACATTTCTTTGCTTCCTCCCATAAACGAGAAGATATCCGGCGGGCACGATAAATATGGTGAGCAACACTGAAGAAGCCAGGCCGCCGATGATGGCGCGGGCCATGGGCGTGTACTGTTCGCCACCTTCGCCCAGTTTCAATGCCATGGGAATCATGCCGATGATGGTTGCGAGCGAGGTCATCAGAATGGGACGCAGGCGCACGCGGCAGGCAGTGACCACGGCGTCCTTCACCGACAGGCCCTGCTCTTCCAGCTTGTGAGCGAAGTCGACGATCAGGATGCTGTTGGAGTCCGCGATGCCGATCAGCATGAGCACGCCCATCAGCGACATGACGTTCAAAGTGGTGTGCGTCAGCGGCAAGATGATGAGGACACCGACGAATCCCATCGGGATCGCCAGCATGATGAGCACCGGATCGATCCAGGACTTGAATTGCGCCACCAGGATGAGAAACAGAAGAATGCACGAGATGCTCATTCCGATGGCGAAACTCCTGAAGGATTGGTTCATGCTGTTGACCATGCCGCGCAATGTGATGCGAATGTTGGCGGGGAGTTTCGCGTCCGCGATGGTCTGGTTGATGCCCTTCTGTAGACGGCCCAAATCTTCGCTGACGGGAGTGACGTACACGTCGACAACGCGCTGGATTTGATAATGATCGATCTCGGTTGGGGATTGCAGCGGCACTAGATTCACCACCGAATCGAGCGTCGTGGGCATTTTCAGATTCGGCGCTCGCAGGGGGATCTGTTTCAGATCCACCAAGTTGTGAATCGCCGCATTGCCGTGCTCGTAATACTGGACGCTTAGAAAATAGTCGTTGCCGGATTTGTAGTCCACCCAGTAATTCGGCGCGATCATGAGGTTGGAATTGAGCGCCGTGATTACGTTGTCGACCACGTCTTTTTGCGAAAGCCCCAGTTCGCCGGCGTGTACGCGATCGATGTCCATGCGGATGGACGGATAGTTCATGTCCTGGGGAATGTAGATCTCGCCGACGCCGGGAAGTCTGCGAATCCGATCCGCCAGATTCAGGGCGGTGTTGTACGTCAGCCCGAGATCGCGCGTGTTCACCTGGACGTCGATCGGGGCGGGCTGGCCTTGATTCAAGATCGCGTCCTGAAGAGATCCGCTCTGGAAAAACGTGCGGACATCGGGGAACTTGGCAGCGATCTCGGCTCTCACGCGGTCCATGTATTCGTAGCTGCCGGTCTCGTGACCGTCGTTCAAAGAAACTTGGATGAACGCAGTGTACATTCCCGCATTTGTGGTGTAGAGCGCGGAGATATCATTGACCACTCCGATATTTGAGAGGATCATTCGCAGATCTTTGGGCGCTACGGTGTGCCGGATGAGATCTTCGATCTTGGCCACGTATTGGTTGGTAACTTCGATCCGAGTTCCCGTAGGAACCTTGATATTCACGGTGAACTGCCCGGCATCAGTGCGAGGAAAAAACGCCAAACCAAGGAAGGGATAAATCGCGAGGCTCGCGCAGAAGATCCCGATCAGGACGGCAAGAGTGAGGGCGGGAGCTTTGAGCGTGAAGCGGACGGCGCGCTCATAAACGTTGAGCAGGCGATTGAAGTTGCGATTGAACCAGGCGTTGAAGCCTCCGACGTGCTCCTCCGACCCGTGTTCGCCGTGCCCGCCGGGGATGGCCTTGAGAAATTTCGAACAGAAGAGCGGGATCACGGTCATCGCTACGACGAACGAAGCCAGCAGGGCCAAACAGAACGCGGCCGCAAGCGCCGAAAACAGAAACTTGCTGACGCCGAACAGCAGCGTGACCGGGAAAAAGTCGATGACGTCGACCAGAGTCGCGGCCAGTACCGCCAAGTTCACCTCGGCTCCGCCTTGTTCGGCTGCGATGGCGGGCGCCGATCCCATCTCCAAATGCCGGTAGATGTTTTCGAGCGAGATGACGGAGTTGTCGATCACGCGGGAGAGGGCAAGCGCGAGGCCTCCGAGAATCATCGTGTTGATGGTGCTGCCCAGCATGTACAAAACCACGAAAGTGGCCATGATGGAAATCGGAATGGAGAGCAGCACGGCGACCGTGGCGCGAAGGCTTCCCAGGAACAACAGGATCATCAAGCTGGTAAGGCCCAAACCAATCAAACCTTCATGCACAACCGTGTTCAGCGCCTGCCTGACAAAAACGGATTGATCGAAGACGATGTCGGTCTTTAATTGCGCCGGAAGATCGAACAGCTTTTTGACTAGCGCGCGGACGTCGTCCACCACCTGGATGGTATTGCTGTCGCCGCCCGATTTCATGATGGGAATGTAGGCGGACTTCTGGCCATCAATGCGCACGATGTTGTACTGCAGTTGGCTGGCGTCTTCAGCTTTGCCGACGTCTCCCACCGTCACCCAACTGGTGCCGACAGTCTTCAGCGGCAAATTATCCAGATCCTTGACGTTCTGCACCAGACTGTTGGAATAGACGTAGTAATCTCTGGGGCCGATCTTGACATCGCCGGCCGGCAAGATCAGATTGCTGTCGTTGATCGCGCCCACCACGTCCATCACGCTCAGCTGACGCGAAAGCAGCTTGTACGGATCGACGTAGACCATGGCCTGACGGTATTTGCCGCCAAACACCGCTGGAATTTCGGCGCCATTTACGATCGCAATTTGATTGCGAATCTGGAACTGCGCAAGGTCGTGAAGCTCAGTTTCATTCAACCCTTCGCCTTTAACAGTGACCAGGCACACGGGCAGGCTGGACGCGTCGAACTTCATCACAATCGGGGGCAGGGTTCCGGGCGGCAGGCGCTTAAGGTCGGCGAGAGCCAGATTGGATAGTTGCGTCACATCGGAATCGGCGTTGGTACCGGGCTGGAAATACGCTTTGATGATGCTGACGCCCAGCAGGGAACGCGACTCCATGTGATCGAGCCCGCTGGCTTGCGTGAAGAAACGTTCGAGCGGATTGGTAATGTCCACTTCGATATCCTGCGGCGGCATGCCGTTGTAAAACGTCGCGACTACGACTTCCGGCAGGTTGATGGGCGGGAACAGATCCACCGGCATGCGCGAAAAAGCATTGAGACCGATGACGGCCAAGGCCAGGCAACAGACCATGATGAAGTAGGGGTTGCGAATAGAAAAACGTGGCATGCGGCCGGGCTCCTAGCGCTCTTCGGAACTCTGATACTGGATGAGTTGGATCATCTGGGGATGGACTTCCTGGCCGGCTTTCAATCCGCTTCTGTCGCTGACCACCACGATTTCGCCTTCCTGCAATCCGGATAGGACCTCGGCGTCGGTTGGCGTCTGGATGCCGAGCACGATTTGCCTGCGATCGATTTTGCCGGACGAATCCACCACGTCAACCGTGGTTCGATTGTTGTCTTGATCTACGGCTTGTAGGGGCACAGCAATCGCGTCGTCTTTCTTTTCGAGAGAGATGGTCGCTTCGGCGTAAAGGCCCGGCAGCAGGACGCGGCCGGGATTGGAAACGTCAACTTCGGTGTGCATGGTGCGGGTGTCTTCGCGAACGTCGACGGAGAAGCGGGCCACCTTGCCGGGGAACGTTCGGTTGAGCGAGGGAACATTGACGCTCACCGCGTCGCCCAGGTGGATGAACTTGACGTATGACTCGGGTACCGGAATCACCAGGCGGAACAGATCGTCCTGCGAGAGCTTGACCAGCGGCATGGCCTGGGTGCTGGAGTTGGTCCCCCCTTGCATCAAAGTCCCGAGATTGGCGTAGCGCTGAGTCACCACTCCGGCGAATGGGGCCGTGATCTTGGCGTAATCGAACAGCGCTTGATCGTGTTCCCGCTTGGCCTGCTTGGCCGCGAGTTCGCTCTCAGCGGATTGCAGATTCGACTTGGCCGCCTCCACTTGCGCCGCCGACGCAAGAGCTTTGCCTTGGGAATCGTCCACTTCCTGCTGCGCCACCAAGCCCGGCTTGGCCTGCGAGACGCCGTTTAACCGGTCGAACTGTAGCTGAAGCACCTTCTGTTGGGCTTCCATTCGGTTCAACTCGTCCTGGGCGTGCGGAATCTGCGCTTCAGCATTTTTGACCGCCGCATCGTCTTCTTTCACTTGTAACTGCAGTTCGGGAATCTCGAGAGTTGCGAGCACTTGGTCCTTCTGCACGCGAGAACCATAGTCGACGTTCAGCTCCTTCACGAACCCGGATTCTTTCGCGTATACATCGATTTCCTGGAATGGCACCAGTTCGGAAGAGACCGTCAGAGTCCGCCCGACGTTTTTTCGGATCACCTTTACGACGCCCACCGAGACGCCTGCCACGGCGGATTCGCCGCCCGGATCCTTGGCCTGCACGTTTCGCGCTCCGCTGCATGAGGTGAGCATGACCGCCGCCGCGATCAGGCCAAAGCAGGAAAACACACCAGGGTTCGACCGCATAGATATATTCAATGGCCCCGCCAGGGTAAATCGCAAGTAAGATTCACATTTCGAATCCGCTCGGCCAATTCCGCGAGCGAGAAAGACGGAGTGCGGCAAAACTCAACCAATTCCCGCTCCTTCTGGCGGATTCGGGAAGCTTCCAGCGGAACCTCGGCTGCCACTGACAGCGGAATGTTGACAACTCCGTGGCGATCGCCATGCAATAAGTCACCGGAGGAAATCTTTAGACCGTCGATCTCGATGGGTTCACCAAAGTCCACAATGTGGGCATACGCATGGGAAACCGAGGCGTGGCCGGCGAATAGTTGAAAGCCCATGACCTCCACTTCGGGAAGATCGCGAACCGCGCCGTTTGTGATGCAACCAACACAATGCAGGGCGACGCCGATGGCGGCGTGAATTTCGCCGACGAAAGCGCCCAGTCCAGGCTGACGGTCGCAATCCTGCAGGACCAGAACCCGCGGCGCGGGCAACGAGTCAACATAATTCCACCAATCCATGCGGTCGTAGTAACAATGTTGGCTCATGGGCGGCGCGGAAGTGCGGATTCGAGCCGTGGCAGCGTAGCCGACCATGGGGGGCAGCCGTGGAAACCGGCAGCGGGCTACGCCAGAGATAAAGCCCTCGTTCCTCAGACGCACGTTCAGGCATTCGATGGCGTTCGAAATCGTGCAGCTGTCGAATGACTTCAGTTTTTCCAGATCCACGGGCGAAAGAACTGTGAGATCGCTCATATTCGTTAAGACGCCAGTCTTTACGATAGGACGCACAGGTGAGCTAACCCTATACCATCCGGCTGGTATTTTTCGGTAAAAACGCTGGTAGATTGCTCAAGCCGAGGGCAGCCTCGCTTAGCATTGGGGTAAATGCCGGGGCGAAATGGGGGCTCACTCCCGGATGGCATGAAAAAGATTCGCATCTTGTTGGCTGACGATCACACAGTGATGCGTCGAGGTCTCCGGCTGCTGCTGGAGAGCCATCCGGAATTCGGCGTGGTCGCGGAGGCGCCGGACGGTCGGCTAGCGGTGGAACAAGCCGAGGCCACCGAGCCGGATGTCGCCGTTCTCGACATCGCCATGCCCAACTTGAGCGGCATTGAGGCCGCCCAGCGCATCCATACGGCTTCGCCGAACATCGCAATCGTGATTCTGAGCATGCATTCCGACGAAGGCTACGTTTTGCGAGCGTTGAAGGCCGGGGCGAAAGCGTATCTATTGAAGGATTCCGCCGAAGGCGATCTGATCGATGCGATTAAATCGGTGCACGAAGGCAAGACATTCTTCAGCCCTGAGATCACCAAGATGCTGATGGACGACTATGTGCGCGAAATCCGTACGCGCGGCTTCGAAGATCGCTACGGCCTGTTGACCTCGCGCGAGCGCGAAATCCTTCAGCTCCTGGCCGAGTTGAAATCCAACAAAGACATTGCGCAGGTACTGAACTTAAGCCTATATACGGTGGAGACCCATCGCAGAAACCTGCACGAGAAGCTCAATCTGCATAGCTTGCCGGAATTGATTTTGTATGCTGTGCGGAAAGGCGTGATCTAGCTCTAGGGACCGTGCATCGCTAACCACCGGCCGGTATTTCTAGCTCTTCGCGGCCTGCTTTTTGCGTTTAGCCCAGTAGGCTTTCATCCGCTCTGATTGGGCTTTGCGTTTAGCGGGGCTCAGGCCACCGGTCTTCTTTGGATTTGGAGCCGGATTGGCGGGCGGGGCCAGTATGCCAGCCAGAGGGTTTTTCGGAGGCCGGCCTCGACGCTTCACTGGATTTCCCAGGACTTCGATCGCCCGATTGAGCTTGTCTCGTTCTGAAATCAGAACTGCGAGAATATGTTCTAGATTCATCTCCCGGCATCTTAGCACCGCTGTCCGTTGGCGGCAAGCGACAAGCTACGAGTGACAAGCTGCCGCTATCTTCACCACGGGCTTCCAGAATTGGGTTCGGACCCTGCAATCCAGAGTGAAGTTCATTACAGAAGCCCCATGCTGGTATATTGTCAGCGCCGTAGTCGTATATGTAGCCGTTTACTAGCGGTTACAGTTGTCTAATCGCTTGACTTCGCGATAAGCCGAGAGCATTCTTGTAGCACGTCACGGCGGAATAAAACGATAAAGATCTTGATTAGCTAAATAAGTGGACAAGTATCGGAAGAACTCGTTTCGTTTGCCGTAGGATTAAAAACTGTCCTGTTCGCCTTCAAGAAGTCCAGCACAGAACACGAAAGGAAACTAACAAGTATGAAACTCGCCACGTTTTTCACACTCCCGGGAGCAGTAATTTTGCTTCTGTCGAGTTTTGCCTCGAATGCCAACGCTCAGGCGAACCAGCCCCCGGCCCAGGCGCTCGTGCCATGCCAACAAAACTACACGTCTGGGTGTACGCTATTCGCGGCTTATGATAGCAATATCGACCCGTATTGGTATTACAATCCCAATGCAAATCCCGAAAGCAACGGCCTCGGAAAAGACCCAGTGTTCCAGTACATAAATGGAGTGAATACCGCGAGCGGTCTCACAAACTCCAGCCTCCCGACGCAAGGACTTTGGGTGGGGGTTGTCCCGGTAAATACCACCGTCAGCTATCTAGGTGGCGCCGGCGATAATAGCACCAGTTTCGGCACGTGTACTTCGAATAACTACAACCTGTTAACTCAGAACGTCACGAAGGACTTCGGCCCGCCGACGCAGCAGCCCAACTATTATTACCTTTATACGGCTGGGTACTCCTGTCATTAAGCTTTATTGCCAGAAGCCACGTTATCTCGCGGGGGGGCGAAACTCGCCTCCCACCGAGGCTTTATCTGTATGCGTACGTCGAACTCCCCTTTGTTACGCCAGGAGTAACTGGAGAATCGTAAACAATGTCAATCAGCCGCACAACCGTCGTGGAAGCGACCATGTTTCTCGTGCTGCACTTCTGTTCGACGTCGAGGTCCTTCGCCGCAGAGTCGACCGCAAATGCCAGGTGTGCAATGTCGGGCCGAGTGGCAAATCGAACAACGGGGGATGGAGTCAGGCACGTTAGCGTCAAGTTGCTGGATGCGAGTTCTCCGCCCGCTGGTCTGACCTCATTGTGGGACGAGATGACGGGTAACACCGGCTCTAGCACCATGGCAAGTTCCAAATATTCCGTGGACACACACGATGACGGCACATTTTGCTTCGCTACTCTAGAACCCGGAACATATACGTTGTTCGCCAGCAAGTCTGGCTACCTTAACTCTAGCTACATTGAAGACGGGCCCACGATAGAGATACCGTCTCGGCAAGATGCGCCACCGACGGCGACTGGGCAAGAAACGCCCCCTCCACTCGTGGTCAGTATCGCCCCGCTCAGCGGAATCAGCGGCTCAGTCGTAGATAGTGCTGGCAACCCTTTGCTGAACGTCAACGTGGTGGCCGTCAAGCGCTCAGAGGTTCAAGGCCGTGTTGTATTTATGCCAGTACAGGGAACTCAGTCGAACGAACTCGGCGAATTCCGCATCGGAAAGCTTGTTCCTGGAACCTACTACGTCTACGCTCAGCCCCTTCCGTCTTGGGCTACAGGGTCGAAAGCTTCGCTAGTTCGCACGTATTATCCGTCGTCGCTCACGTTGGGCGCATCTGCGCCAATTTCACTAGGAATTGGCGAGGAGTCCACCGGCGCTTTGGTTCATCTGCAATCAGCTCCAACAGCACATGTCGTTGGCAGGGTGTTGGGACCACCGGATTTGTGGGAAGGCAGCAGGGTCGACCTGCACTACGCGGACGAGGACGCCATGGAGATTTTATATAGTCCGAGCAACTTGTCCGCGGAGGGCGCGTACGACTTTCCCGAGGTGGCGCCTGGAAGATACCTCCTTACAGTCCGCTCCACCCGAGGGGGCGGTCATGTTGCGGTAGAAGTAAACTCATCTGATGTAACAGCCGACGTCGAGTTCGTCCCGAATGCCACAATTCGAGGAACGTGGGTGGCACAAGGAGCAGGAGTGAGTGGTGTTGCAGCGCCACGCATTTCCCTGACTGCCGCGGACGCCGTAATCGGATCGAGTTATGAGGCGACGGCCCGTCCAGATGGCACGTTTTCAGCGGCTGGAGTCTTTCCGGGAAAGTATGTTTTGAATATCTCGCCGGCCAATGGCGCGTATCTAAAGCAACTGAGAATTGGGGGTAAAGAGTCGTCTACGGGCGAGGTCGACCTAACAACAGGCCGTTCACCTGAAATCGAAATAAAGATTGCCGTTGGCGGCGCCACACTGTCGGGAGATATCCAGGCAATCATGCAGGCTGACGCTAAAACGGCTGCTCGTAACCGAGCTCGTGTAGTGCTAGTGCCGCATCTGGGTCGAGCCGACGGCGCTGATATTCGATTTAGCGCTTCGGATGGAACCGGTCATTTCGTGTTCGCGAATCTCGCACCCGGCGACTATCACGTTTTCGCGCTTTTATCAGCCAGCGGTCAAATCCTTGGGAATGCCATGCTTCTACACGAAGTCGCCTCGCACTTAGGCAAGGAGGTTACGGTACGAGAAGGCGGACAAGGTGATTCGGTCGAATTGTCATTGCTCTCGAGTGAAGCAATCGCGAAAGCGCTCAGCTCGCATGGAGCAAGATAGGCGGGGAAGCCGATGTGCGTGTCCATCACAAATCTGACAAATCTGGTTATAAGAAATGCGTGTTGGGCAATATTGATAGCGGGCAGCAACGCCTTGCCGGCATTTGCGCAAAACTCAGTAGGTGACGGGGCGTGCGCGGTTCACGGACATGTGGCAGCGCAGACAATGGGCGCACCATTGAGCGGGGCCAGCCTTGAACTTATCTCTGTCAGAAAAGAGCCCGCTGCTTCTGGCAGCTCATCCAACGTCCACGCTGGTCCCGGCTCAAATACGGTAGAGTCCGGGGAGGATGGCTCGTTTTGCTTTCGCACGGTGGCGCCAGGTGCGTATTTTCTGACGGCAACCAAGGCGGGCTTCTCGGCCTTTCATTACGGAGCCAAGAACTACCTTCAGTCTGGCTCGATTGTCGTTCCATCCCAAGGTGGCGTGAGCGAGGATCTGAAGCTGGCCTTGCGGCAGCCGGGAAGCATTGAGGGGACGGTAACGGACGCCGACGGTGATCCGATTCCGAACGTGAACGTCATCGCCCTAAAGCAAACTTGGCTTAATGGGTCGCGCGTTCTCACGCCCGTGTCGGAGACCACAGATGACCGTGGCCATTATCGAGTACCGCTGCTGGAGCCGGCCAAGTACTTCATCTACGCCGAACCACGCAACGAATCAAGCAGCTGGGGAGCCGAATCAAGTAACCGGGAAGCCTCCTCGCCGCCTCCGGTACCTTCCGCGTTGCGAAATGTTCGTACTTACTATCCTGATGCCTCTAGCCTGAACGCGTCGATGGCCTTGGCGTTAGCCGAAGGCGGAGCAGTTCACGGCGCGGATATTCGTCTCATAAAGGCAAAGACCGTCCATGTTAAGGGAAGAGCGGCCGGAGGTGACCTTCGGTTGGGAGGGAAAGTGACCCTGGCTTTATCAGGCGAAGAATCAAACCCTCTCGTGTACGCCGACGCCGATCTAGCCGCGGATGGCTCATTCGATATCCCTGAAGTTTCTCCAGGCGATTACACGTTGACGGTTTCCTCCCACATCGGCGCTGGGGCTGTGCAGGTAGAGGTATCGTCCTCGGACGTTTCGGTTAGCGCTCCTCTAGTAGGGAACAGCAAATTACAGGGCGAAATTCGCGTCGACGGAGAGGGTGACAAGTCCAAAGCTGCGGGCCCGGAGGCTACAATTGCTTTGATCGGTTTGGATACATTACACGGCCTGACGTACCCAGCCAAGATCGATTCCGCTGGAAGGTTCCTGATCGACCCAGTAAGACCGGGAAAATATTATGTCGCAGTTTCACCAACCACGGGACTCTACGTCAAATCCTTGACTGCGGGCGACATGGAACTGGCCGACGGAGAACTTGACCTCACGAATGGCGCGCCCGTGGCATTAACCATCGTCCTCAAGCAAGGGAGAGCAAGCGTGATGGGATCGATTGACTCTGGTTCACGTGACGGAGGAGACGCGCAGCCTCTACAGATTCTGCTCGTACCTTCTCCATACCGGCGCACTTCCCGCGTCTACGCCGATTTCGCGGACAGCTCTGGACACTTCTCAATCCAGCAGGTCCCGCCCGGAAAGTATCGGGCGCTGGCAGTGGAGCCGCTTCAACTTTCGGCTTTGAGCACTCCAGGCCTTGCTGACAAGATCGCGGCTCTGGGTCAAGAAGTCGACTTGAACGAAAGCGAGATCAAGACTATCTCGCTCGACGCCGTCACGTCGGATGCAATTGAGAGTCTTGTTCCTAATGGTTCCTTTTGAGAAGCGTCACTCACCAGTTCGTTTCTACTGCCTTGAGACCAACGTGACACTAGGTTCCCCCGCAAAGATTACCCGCCTCTGCCGAAATCCAGCGTCCGCCAGCCGTCTGGCAATGGTAGCTGAATACTCCGCCGAAGAGGGCATTTCGACGACCGCAATCTGAGAGCACGATGAGATGTTGGACGCATCGATAAGGCGATGCTCGAGGTTGGGGTCAAAAAATAAGAAGACTTGCGTATTGAGGTCGGGGGTTAAAAGAGGACAGGCCCCATTGTCGACGCTTTGCCGCAATATGGCCGTGGCGGACTTCCAGTCCTCGCGAGGCCTGGTGAACCACCGCACATCGTACACGATGCCTGTTATCAGGATTAGGAGTGCTACGCCGGTCGCCATTAAGCCTCCCATTTTGGAGCCAATATACTCTATGCCGTCGCCTGCGAGTAGCACCACACTCGGAAGAATGAAGATTACTTGCCGAATCGCAAAGAAATAGCCAAACAGATGATCCACCAATAGAGCAGAACCGATCGGAAGTAATATCATCAAAACCAGTAATAGCTTAACCGACGAGCGCACCATGCCCGCCCGGACGCCGGCGAGAATAGCAGCGAACACAGGTAGGGATATCCAGTAGCCGCCACCTAAATACTCGCGAAGAATCAGAAAGAGGACGCGGGGTTCGAAGGGTGTGTGTACTATAGGTGCCGGGTAGGCAGGCCAAACTTGGCGAGCGTACAGAAGCCACGGAATAAAGGAAGCTCCAGCCACTGACAGCGCCCCGACCGCGAAGAGCCGTGCTTTCGCCGACACGCGAGGATTCGCCAGCGCCCATGCCACGTGGGCCACGGCCACAAAGATCAAATATGGCTGCGTATATAAGCCCAGAGCGATGAGCAAAGAGTATAGAAGCCCGTCGAGAAACGTCTCCCGTTCAAGTAGCCGAAGAAAGACAACCGTGGCCCAAACACTCAGACACAGGGCCTCTGAATAAGGTCTGCCCTCAAGGGCGTATCGGAGTTGAAGAGGAACCAGCGCGAACGCCGCAACATAGAGAGTCGGCCACCTTGCTCCGATTCGTTTCGCGAGAAGCGCCATCCCCCAACAAGCAGCGATGCTTGCAATGCAGGAGGGCAATCTCGCGGAAAACGCTGAAAACCCCAGCGCCCTGGTTGCCAATGCCTGGGTTAGATACCAAATCGGAGTACCGCCCCTATTTGTAGCCGCGTATTTTATAACCGCGAAAATAGTTTGTCTTTGCGTCCCAAGCAAATCTATTAGCTCATCCAGCCATAATGACAGGCGCGAAAGTAATAGTAATGTAATGGCGGTGTAAAGTGTGATGAATAAAGCAGTAAACGCGAGCGGAGAGCGAAAACGCTGGATTGATTTATGGCCACCGGCGTTCATATTTGCCTGCATCTTCGCACTCTGCAAACCCGATGCTAGCACAGGTCAGAAATACCCCGTCTTCGTCCTCAGCGACCCCTCAATTCAAAAACTGACCGGCTGAACACCGCGCGTCAGTACTTTTAACCGTTACAAGCCGGAACGCTCGCGTAACAAGTAACAAGCCGTTGTCGCCGGAGTCCCATAGGCAGTGTGCCCCATGGCTCGATCTCCGTTTGCCCGATGCTTTCTGGTTCTCGCCACTGTCGCGCTGCTCTCAAGCCAGGAGTCTCTTGAAACTGAGGAGATCGCGGTCAACGCTCAGGCGCCGTCGCGCCCCTTCCCCCACTCCTGGGAGCAGATGTTCGGCTCCGGCCGCGCCATTTTGTCTCTGCGCGAAAGCTATCGGCGGGATTTGCGAACCGTGAAATCGGCCACGGACATTCATTACGTCCGATTTCACGCGATCTTCGACGACGAAGTCGGTGTGTATACCGAAGATGCGCAGGGCCAGCCCATCTACAATTGGTCGTACGTCGATCAAATCTATGACGGCTTGCTCGAAAACGGCGTGCGGCCGTTTGTCGAAATGAGCTTCATGCCACGGGCATTGGCTGCATCCTCCACGCCTCACGCGTTCTGGTATCGTCCCCTGCCATCCCCGCCGAAAGACTACGCGAAGTGGGAAGCGCTGGTTTACAATTTCGCCCACCATCTAGTGGATCGCTACGGAGTGAATGAGGTCGCGCAATGGTATTTCGAGGTCTGGAACGAACCAAACATCGACTTTTGGACGGGCGAACCAAAGCAGGCGAGTTACTTTGAGTTATACGACCATGCGGCTCGCGCCATCAAGCGTGCCGACGCGCGCTTGAGAGTTGGCGGCCCAGCCACAGCGCAGGCGGCGTGGGTTCCCGACATGATCGCGCACGCGGTACAATCCCAAGTCCCGCTCGATTTCGTATCCACTCATGTCTACGGCAACGATCTATCGCAAGATGTCTTCGGTACCGATGAAGTTATTGATCGATCCGAAATGGTTGGCCGTGCCGTGAAAAAAGTCAACAACCAGGTGAAAGCGTCCCCTCGGCCCGATCTCCCCATCATCTGGTCCGAATACAACGCAAGCTACAAGAACGAAATCGACGTGACAGACTCGGCGTTCATGGGACCTTGGCTCGCGAACGACATTCGGCTGTGCGACGGTTTGACTGCGATGATGTCTTACTGGACCTTCTCCGATGTCTTCGAAGAGCAAGGTGTCATCAAGACGCCGTTCTACGGAGGCTACGGGCTCATCGCCGAGGGTGGCGTTCCAAAGCCCGCGTTCAATGCGTTCGCAATGCTGCATCGATTGGGCGAGCGCCGCTTGCAGCCAGAGTTAGCTAACGCTCTCGTGACTCAGCTCCCTGACGGCGCCCTCGCCATCGCGATATGGAACTATGCGCCGCCGGGCGTCGCCGGCCGACCGCGCAAGGTACACCTCACCGTCGACGGATTTGAGGGCACGGCGCACTATCATGTCGAGATCCTGGATCCCAATCGCGGATCGGCGCTGGCCGCATGGCGGGCGATAGGCAGTCCGGTGAGCCCCACACGTGAGCAATACGAGCAGCTTCGGCGCGCGAGTCTCGCAACTTATAAGGTGGATGGCACGTCCAGCTTTATGCTCCCAGCTTCTGGCTTAGCGTTAGTCGAGGTGCGCCCCCATTGATCTCCAAACGCGTATCAGTGCTCTTATTTACTGTCTGGTTGACGGTCTCGCAGGCCGCCGAGGTGCATCCCGCCACGGTCCTCACCGGGGACCAAGTAGCTCCCGTCGCACCAGCCGATCGCGCTTTCATCGAAGATATCGAGCACCGCACTTTCGTTTATTTCTGGGAGCAGGCCGATCACGGCACCGGATTGGTTCTCGATCGCGCGCGAGTGGACGGAGGCCGTGCCAAGGGCCCCAGCCGCGATATCGCCAGCACCGCCGCGACTGGTTTCGGGCTTACCGCCATCTGCATCGGTGCGGAACGCGGTTGGGTCTCGAAGAAAGAAGCGGCTGAGCGCGTCCGTGCGACTTTGGAATTCTTCGCCAACAAAGCGGATCAGGAGCACGGATGGTTCTATCACTGGATGGACGTCTCCACCGGTGAGCGCAAGTGGGATAGCGAAACGTCCTCGATCGACACGGCGTTTCTGCTGGCCGGAGTTCTCACGGCGGCGCGCTACTTCTCCGATGACGCCGAAATCCCCAAGCTAGCCACCGAAATCTACAACCGCGTCGATTTCCAATGGATGCTGAACGACGATCCCTTGCTGCTGTCGCACGGCTGGGTCCGCGGGAAGGGCTTTCTCAAATACAAGTGGGACACCTACTGCGAACTCGGCGTCTTGTATATCCTGGCCATCGGCTCGCCGACGCACCCCATCCCCGCCGAATCCTGGTATGCCTGGCAGCGGCCCTTTTACCAATATGGAAACTACGAGTTCATCAGTGGCGGCCCGCTATTCACGCATCAGTATTCACACGCCTGGATCGATTTCCGGAACCGGCGTGACCGCGGCTTTCTCGATTTCTTCCTGAACTCGGTGAACGCCACGCGCGCGAACCAGCAGTATAGCCAAAAGTTAGGCCTGCCGGGCACCTTCACGCCGGAAATTTGGGGCATTACTGCGTCGGATGGGCCCAAAGGCTATCGCATCTACGGCGAGATCAAGGCATTTGAGCCGGTGGATGGAACCGTCGCCCCCGCCGCATCCGCCGGATCGCTAATGTTCACGCCCGACATCTCGATCCCCGCGCTCAAGGCTATTCGCGAACGTTATGGAGACCGTGTGTTCGGCCGCTACGGTTTCGTCGACGGCTACAACCCGACGCTCGATTGGTTCGACCCCGACGTCGTCGGCATCGATACCGGCATCACATTATTGAGCGCCGAAAACTTGCTCACTGGCAATGTCTGGCGCTGGTTCATGGCTAACGAAGCCGCCACGCATGCCATGGAATTGATCGGTTTTAGTGACCCTCCCGGAACCGAAGCCAAGAAGCCGGCTCCCAAGAAGAACGCCCGCCACACTACGGCTCGCGCTCAGCGATAGCTGGCCGCTTGCAGCTCGAAAAGGTTCGCGTAGCTGCCGCCATGCGCCACCAGTTGGTCGTGTGTTCCTTGCTCTTGGATCTGCCCGTCTTCGAGCACCACAATACGATCCGACTTGCGCACCGTAGACAGCCGATGCGAGATCAGCAGCGCCATCTTACCCCGCGATAGATCATCGAAGCGGTTGAACACTTCGGATTCTGCCACGGCATCTAAGGACGCCGTCGGTTCGTCCAAGATGAGCACTTGCGCATCGCGGAGATAGGCCCGCGCCAGCGCGAACTTCTGCCATTCGCCGCCGGAAAGATCCACGCCGCCCTCGAACCGGCGCCCCAGCATCTGATTCAGCCCGCCGGGAATGCGCTTGAGCAAGCGATCAGCCCGGCTTTTTCTCACCGCTTTCCAAAGCGCGGCATCATCGTCAATGGCCTCGATCTTGCCGACGCCGATATTCAACCGTACCGCCATGTCGTAGCGCACGAAATCCTGGAAGATGATGCCAATTTCCTTGTGTAGCTGCTCAACGTCGTAGTCGCGCAGGTCCTTCCCATCCAGGTAAATCGCTCCGCTGGTGGGATCGTAAAGCCGCGCCAGCAGCTTCACCAGCGTCGACTTACCCTGCCCATTTTCGCCCACCAGCGCAACGTGCTCGCCTGGATCCAAATGCAAGTTCAGATTCTTGAGAATCATCCGCGACGAGCCGGGATAGTGGAACGAAACGTCTCGAAAATCGAAGCCGGATCGAATGGGCCGGGGCACTGAAAAGGCGTGAGCCCGCGAACGGATCCGAGATTGTACGTTTAAGAAGGTGATCAGGTCGCTCAGGAACAGGGCTTGATCCGAAATGTGCGAGAACAGCGAGAACACCCCTTGCAGCTGGGCGCTCGATCCCGCCATCGCGCCGGTTAAGAAGATGAGCGTGCCAATGCTGATTTGTCCCTGCAAGGCTCGCCAAACCAGAAACACATAGCAGCCGTAGTAGCCCACCGAACTGATAATCGTGAATACCGACCCCCACAGCAGCCGACGCCGCGTCAAGTTGATATTCTGGCCGATCACGTCGGCGGTCAGCGACGCGTAGCGATCGTGCAAATGCCCGCCCAGGCCGAACAGCTTCACTTCCTTGGCGTTCTCCTTGCTGGTGCCGATGAGACGCAGATAATCGAGTTCCCGGCGTAGCGGCGTGATGCGATGCGCCAACGAATATCCCAGGAAAGCAAAATAGCTCTCGCCCGCGAAGGCCGGCAAAACGCAAACCACCAGCACCAGCAGCAGCCATGGTGAATAGAGAATCACACCGGCGGAAAACGAGATGAGCGTGATCGATTGCAGCAGCAGCCGACCCATGGCGTTGAACATCCCGATTCGATCCGTGGCTTGCTGGCGAGCCCGCTCCAGCGTGTCGTGGAACTCAGGATCTTCAAACGAAGCCAGGTCGAGCGTGGTGGCATGCTGAATCAGCCGCAGGCTTACTTCCCGCGTAAACTCGTCTGCTAAGCGCGCGTCGGTGTAATCGGTGGCTCGGCCTAACACTTGATTCGCGGCCGCCAGCAGGAATTCCGCTGCCAGCAGCCATGCCATTTGCGATGGGAACGCCGTGGAATGCTTTACGGCGGCGACAATCATATCGATGATCAGCTTGGATACCGCCAGCATCGCGAGCGGGATCAGGGCGCTGATTACGCGCAGGACGATGCCGCTGGCCACGGCGGCGGGAGCGGCTTCCCATACCAACCGCAGCACCGGCGGCACGTTTCGTAACGAAGCCACCCGCTCTCTCCAAGAAATTTCGCTGGTGTCGTCTGGTGTAGACATTTGTTATCATGCCAGCAACGCAACTCGATAGCCGAAGCAAAGCGCTGGCGGCGCGTTGCTAAGCCGAGACTTAGTACTATCCAGGCAGTACTAGCGAGTGAAAATTCTTCCTGAATCGGCAGTTGTTGCCGGGTGGGCCTAGACGTTCGAATCCTGGCGCGCCCACCATCGCGAATCGGTGGCTTCCAACACTTGACCAGCGGCATTGGCGTCCGCAGTTTCCGCTGGTTGTGCATCCAATGCAATCAAAAAGGCTCGCAGACTCAGCGGCTTAAACAAATAGAATCGGCGGCGGCACATATGGCAGCGATGCGGATTCACGCCCAGCTTGCGCAAAATTGAATCCTTCAAGCTCCGCGGCGTCGACGGCCGAAAAGAAATCGATCCGCAACGGGAGCATTGAAAGATTAGCCGTATCTTCATCGCTTAACGGTGCACCTGGACAATAGTTTCCACGTCGAAGTTCAAGCTCGTCCTGAACCCGAGGAGATCTTTCTAGTACAGAAGTTCTAATGGTACCGGAAATTCTAGGGCGAAAACAACCCCTAGCCTGCGACTTGGCTGGTGAGATTTAATAGTAGCAGGTGGCTCCTGGCACGCAGATGACGGTTCAGTCAATGGCGGATTTCGACCCGCTGGGCTTTGACCCCTTAGTGTCGGAGTGGTTCGCTTCCCGTTTCGCCGGCCCCACGGAGCCGCAGATCCTTGGTTGGCCTGAGATCCGCGCCGAGCGCGACGTGCTGATTTCCGCTCCCACCGGATCGGGTAAAACGCTCGCTGCTTTCCTCATTTGCCTGGATCGCCTGGTGCGCGCGGCCCGCAACGGAACGCTTGCGAACGAAACCGAAGTCGTCTATGTTTCTCCGCTTAAGGCTTTGAGCAACGATGTCCACAAGAATCTCGAGGTTCCGCTGGCCGAGATCTCGGCACTGGCGGCGCAAAAAGGCATCCCCTTCGCAACGATTCGCACGGCTGTACGCACTGGCGATACGCCCGCTTCCGAGCGACAGCAGATGGGCAAACACCGCCCTCACATTCTAGTAACTACGCCCGAATCGCTATATATTCTGCTCACGGCCGCCAAGTCGCGGGAAATGCTGAAGACCGTACGGACAGTGATCGTAGACGAAATTCACGCCGTCGCCGACGACAAACGTGGGTCGCACTTGGCGCTATCCCTTGCGCGCTTGGATGCTTTAGCAAAAACGAAGCCACAACGCATCGGACTCTCCGCCACAGTCAAGCCGATTGAACAAGTTGCGGAGTTCCTGTCGCCCCACGCGCACATCATTAATGTTGGCCATCGGCGCGCGATGGAGCTGGCGGTCGAGGTTCCTCGCGACGAACTCGGCCCGGTGGCGAGCAATGAGATGTGGGCCGAGATCTACGATCGCGTGGCGGAGCTGATCCTCGCCCATCGCACGACGCTGGTGTTTGTGAATACGCGGCGGCTTTCCGAGCGAGTCACTCATGCACTGGCCGAGCGCCTGGGCGCGAATGTGGTGCTGCCGCATCATGGCAGTCTGTCTCGCGCGCTGCGCATGAATGCCGAATCTCGGCTCAAGAACGGCGAATTGCGCGCGGTCGTGGCGACGGCATCGCTCGAACTCGGGATCGATATCGGATCGGTGGACCTGGTCTGCCAGATCGGCTCGCCACGGTCGATCGCCGTAGCTTTGCAGCGCGTGGGCCGATCCGGGCATTGGGTGGGTGCGATGCCGAAAGGCCGGTTTTTCGCGACTACTCGCGACGAGTTGATCGAATGCGCAGCTCTGGTTCGCGCCATTCGCACCGGCCAGCTCGATCGCCTGGAAATTCCCCGAGCGCCTCTCGATATTCTGGCCCAGCAGATCGTGGCCGAGTGCGCCGCGCGTGATTGGCAGGAAGAAGACCTGTACGCGCTCATCCGGAGCACGTATCCGTATCGCGATCTCGATCGGCAGCACTATGAAGCGATCATCACCATGCTGTCCGACGGCATCGCCACCCAGCGCGGCCGCAGCGGAACGTATCTGCATCGCGATCAGGTGAACGGGCGCGTGCGAGGTCGTCGAGGCGCACGGCTCGCCGCCATCACCTCGGGCGGCGCGATCCCAGACACGGCAAATTACTCGGTCGTCGCCGAGCCGGACGGCAAACAGGTCGGCACCGTCGACGAGGATTTCGCTGTCGAAAGCCTTTCGGGCGATGTCTTTCTGCTGGGCACCAGTTCCTGGAGAATCAAACGTGTCGAGCCCGGCCGCGTTCGCGTCGAGGATGCCCGCGGCGCGCCCCCGTCAGTTCCGTTCTGGAATGGCGAAGCTCCCGGGCGAACGCTGGAGCTATCGGAAGCTGTCGCCGAAGTGCGGCAAGCGATTGCCGAGCGTGATCCATCGGGTTCGCTGCAGTTTCTTGCCGACGAGTGCGGAGTGGATGAGGGCGGCGCCAAGCAAGTGATTGCGTACATCCTTGCGGGCGTGGCTTCGCTCAACGCGCTGCCTACTCAAACCACTGTAGTCGCCGAGCGCTTCTTCGATGAGGGCGGCGGGATGCAACTGGTGATCCACGCGCCGTTCGGGTCGCGCATCAACCGGGCCTGGGGATTGGCGCTCCGCAAGCGCTTCTGCCGATCGTTCAATTTCGAACTGCAAGCTGCCGCCACCGACAACGGCATCAACATCTCCCTCACCGAGCAGCACGCTTTTCCGCTCGAGTTGGTCTTCGAATTTCTGAAGCCGCAAACCGTGGAGCATGTTCTCACGCAGGCCATGCTGGATGCGCCGATGTTCACGGCTCGGTGGCGCTGGAATGCTTCGCGAGCACTGGCGCTGCCCCGGTTCCAGGGCGGGCGCAAAGTTCCGCCTCCGATTCAACGCATGCGCGCCGAAGATCTGCTGGCGTCCGTGTTTCCCGACCAAGTGGCTTGCGCGGAGAACCTTACCGGCGAGATTCGAATCCCGGATCATCCTTTGGTTGAGGAAACCATCGATAATTGCTTGCACGAGGCGATGGATTTGGACGGTCTCACGCGAATCCTGGAAGGCCTGGAATCGGGCGCGATCCGCAAGCTTGCCATCGATAACGCCGAGCCATCGCCGTTCTCGCACGAGATTCTCAATGCGAATCCGTACGCCTATCTCGACGACGCGCCACTCGAAGAGCGCCGCGCCCGAGCCGTGCAATTGCGGCGGACACTTCGGACCGATCTGTCGGGCGGTGCGGGCATCCTGGACCCGGCAGCCATCGCGACGGTATCGGCTGAATCGTGGCCCGATGTCCGCGATGCGGATGAATTGCACGATGCATTGTTGAGCCTGATTGCGCTGCCTCCGGTCAGCGAATGGCAGGAGCTTTTTGCAGAGCTCACGTGTACCGGCCGCGCTAGCATGATCGAGCGCGGAGGCAAGCGCTTCTGGGTCGCGACCGAACGCTCGCACTTAGTGAATGACGTGCTGGGGACCGTGCGAGGTTGGATGGAATCGCTCGGCCCAATAACTGCGCCGTCGCTGGCCGGAACGCTCGCATTCCCACTCGATGAGATCGAGACCGCGCTGCTGAAGCTCGAATCGGAAGGCCAGGTCATGCGCGGGCGGTTTAACCCCGCGTTGCCCGAGGGCCAAACCGAGTGGTGCAATCGCCGCATTCTCGCGCGCATCCATCGCCTCACTTTGGGCCAACTGCGCAAGGAAATCGAGCCGGTAACCGCCGCACAATTTCACAGCTTTCTGTTTCAATGGCAGCATTTGATGCCGCGCAGCCGGCTGCATGGGGCCGACGGCACGCTGCAAATCATCAAGCAGCTCCAGGGTTACGAAATCTCGGCCGCGGCTTGGGAGCCCGAGGTTTTATCACGCCGCGTGGTGCGTTACGATCCCGAATTTCTGGACCGGTTGTGTTTATCCGGCGAGGTAATGTGGGCGCGGCTGTCTCCACATCCTGCCTTCGAAGCTCTGGAGCCTCGTCGCGTGCGGCCGACCCGAACCGCGCCCATCGCGGTCTTCTTGCGTGAGGATGCGGAATGGCTCGCTGGTTCGCACCCCGAATCGGAGACGCCTACGTTCTCGCACGCGGCGCGGGAGATTCTGACCGAGATCGAACAACGTGGAGCATCGTTCTTTGCCGACCTGGTTCGCGCCACCGGCCGCCTTGCCAGCGAAGTCGAAGATGGGCTCTGGGAGTTGGTCGCGGCCGGCTTGGTGACAGCCGACGGCTTCGAGAATCTGCGCTCGTTGGTCGATCCTAAGCGCCGGCGCGGAGAAGGGCGGGGAAGGCTCGGTCGTCCCCGGCACGCCGCGGGACGTTGGGCGTTCGTCAGGCACTCATCGAAGAGCGTCACTCACGAGGCCCGCGCGGTCGCGTTTGCCGATCAGTTACTGGCCCGCTGGGGCATTCTGTTCCGCGACCTGCTCGCACGCGAAAGCTTGGCCCCGCCATGGCGCGATCTGCTGCCCGTGCTGCGCCGCAAGGAAGCGCAAGGCGAAATCCGCGGCGGTCGCTTCGTCTCAGGATTCAGCGGCGAACAGTTCGCCCGCCCCGAGGCTTTGGATCTGTTGCGCGCTGTCCGCCGGGCTGGTCCCGAAGACTCCGCGCTCCCCGAAATCGCTAACTCCGATCCGCTCAATCTCGCCGGAATTATCCTGCCCGGCCCGCGCGTGAGCACCCTGTCGCGCACCGCGCTCGTCTCGTAGATCACATCAGCGTCAGCGGATCAACATCGATAATCAGCGCCGTCGCCGGCCACTTCTGTTCCCGAGCGAAGCGCTGCAAATCGCGCAGCGTTTCATTCAGCCTTTTGCGATCGGCCGCCTTTAACAAAAGCTGATACCGAAACTCGCTCTTCAATTTCGGCACCGGTGCCTCGGCCGGCCCCAGAACTTTCACGCCCTCCGGAGCCGGATCGAGCATTCGCCCCAACTCGGCGCTCATCGCGAGCGCGTCCTCCTGTTTCTGGCTTCGGACCAGAACATTCGCAAGCGCCGCGAACGGTGGATACCGCATCAACTGTCGAAACTGGATCTCCTTCCGATAAAATCCCTCGTAGTTCTGCTCGGACGCAAAGCGAACCGCGTAGTGCTCGGGATTGATGGTCTGGATCAGCACGATGCCCGGCAAATCACCGCGCCCCGCGCGCCCCGCCGCTTGCGTTAGCAGTTGAAACGTCCGCTCCGCCGCTCGAAAATCCGGCAGCCCGAGCCCGACGTCCGCCGACACAATGCCCACCAGCGTCACGTTCGGAATATCGTGTCCCTTGGCGATCATCTGCGTGCCGACGAGAATGTCGAAGTTGCCGTCGCGAAACCCGTGCAGAATGCTCTCAAAGTGCCGCTTACCACTGACGGTGTCGCGATCCATCCGGGCAATTCGCGCTCGCGGAAAATCGCGATGCAGCTCCTCTTCCACTTTTTCCGAACCCGTGCCAATAAAATTCAGATACTCGCTTCCGCACTTCGGGCATACCGACGGGACCTTCTCCGCGTAGCTGCAGTAATGGCACAGCATGCGCCGATCGCGTCGATGATAGGTCAGCGTCACCGCGCAATTCACGCACTCCAGCCGTTCCCCGCAGGCGCGGCACGCGACGAAGCTTGAAAACCCCCGGCGATTGAGCAGCAGCATGGTCTGTTCGCCGTGATCCAGGCGCTCCCCGATCATCTCCACCAGCCGCCGCGAAAACGTGGTCTGCTTGCGCGTCTCCAAAAACTCCTGACGCATGTCGATCACTTCGACGTCCGGCATCGGCCGCCGTTCGATGCGCTCCGGTAGCTTGATCAGCGTGTACTTTCCGCGCTCGGCGTTGTAGCGGCTTTCGAGACTCGGTGTGGCTGAGCCCAGGACCGCCACCGCTCCCGCCTCCTTGGCGCGCACGATCGCGACGTCGCGGCCGTTATAGCGCGGCGTCTCCTGCTGCTTGTAGCTCTGATCGTGCTCTTCGTCGATCACCACTAGCCCGAGGTTCTGGACCGGCGCGAACACACCCGACCGCGTTCCCACCACCACCGTGGCTTGCCCCGATCGAATCCTCCGCCACTGCTCGGCGCGTTCGGCATCGTGAAAGGCGGAATGCAAAATCGCCACGCGGTCTCCAAACCGATGCAAAAACTGTCCAGCGACGGCCGGTGTCAATGCGATCTCAGGCACCAGCAATAGCGCACTGCGGCCCTCGGCGATCGTGGCGTCGATTGACTTCAAGTACACCTCGGTTTTCCCCGATCCCGTAACGCCTTCGAGCAAAAACGTGTGAAATTGCCCCCCGCGCACCGCGGCTTCGATCTGCTGATACGCATCCAGCTGATGCGGATTGAGCGTCCGTGGCGGAACATCGGTTGTGAAGACACCCGTGGGCGCCTCCGGTTCCAGCGTGATCAGCCCCCGCCGCGCCAGTGAACGCGCTGCCTGGCTTGCGCCCTTCACCGATGCGTCCAACTGCTCCAGATTGTGCGTGCCTGGATGCAATTCAAGAAAGGCGTGCAATTCGCGCTCACGTTTGGTGAGCTTCACGCCCTCAGCCGAAGCCGCCAGCCAGCTCGCTCGCAGCCTCGTCGACGACGCCCGCAGCGGATCGCGCTGAGCTTCTAAATCCTCCATCGCGACGAAGCCTTTTTTTTCCAGGGACCGGATCACCGCCAGCGCGTTGGGCAGCTTCTTTTGCAGATAAGACGCCGACAGCGGCCGGGCTTCGAGCAGCCGCAGGATCACGAAAGTCGGATCTTCCTCGTCGGCGCCCAACAGCAGTTGCCGCGCGGTATCGCGTCCGGCATCGGTCAGCGAATAGAGCTTGGTCTTGCGGACCTCGCCGCTCAAAGGCGTCATGCTGCGCAGCACCTCACCGAGCGGGGCACAGTAGTACTGCGCGATCCATCGGCCCAGCGAAAGCAACTCGGCGCTTAGCACCGGCTCTTCGTCGACCAGCCGCAGCGCCTCCTTCACCGGACCCTCGGGGGCATCCGGACGCAGCGCCAGTACCATGCCTGTCAGCTTTCGCGATCCGAACGGGACCAAAAGACGGCAGCCAGGCCGCACCCGGTGTTGCAACGTATCAGGCAACCGGTAGGTGAACGCGTGATCCAGCGGCACCGGCAGGCTCACGTCGCAATACGTCATGAACATCTGTACATGAAGCCGAATTGTAGCGCAGGCTGGCGCGACGCTTTCACTTATCCCTTTACAACTGACAACAAATCTTGCAGAATTGTTCTTATCTGTAGTACGGTACGAGCCGGCGCCCTTTGTAACGGGCCGCTCACAGTTAGCGTCAATAAAAGTGGAAGCATGCGACCTGGTTGTCGATAAGGAGATTAGGTCGTCACCATGGATATTCTTGGAGACCGAAAGTTCGTAGAGGTTCCCGGGGAAAAAACGCACGAGCTGCCGCCGCTGTTGGTTCGCACCAGCCCCAACGTCAGACGCCTGGATCGCGTGGTTGGCATGGCCAACAACCTGATCGAAGCCGAAGACATGATTGTTCCACCCGCGTTCGATGGCCCGGTGCCGGACTTCGAAATGGACCGGCGCAAGATGGATCTCGCCATCAACCTCGCCGACCAATATCTGCGCTTCATCACGCAGTGGCAGTGGGGCGATAGCATCCTCGAATGGATCCGGCAGTGCGAGATGACCTTCGGAATGCGCCTGGAGCTCCGCAATCTGTTGCGTCCCGACGTTTGGCCGCACGCCGGCCGATCGAGCTTCGTGATGCTGCTGGAAGACAAGGCCGTCCCGACTGAAGGCGTGGAATTCGAAAAAGCAGTCGGCATGCGGCTCACCTTCCGCCAGCCTCCGCCGCTCTCCTGCTTCTCCAACCAGTTTTTGTTTTACTTGAACTCGACGCTTGCGACCAGCGCGTTCGATACCTGGTCCCACATGAGTCCCGCTCCGTTATCGTGCCTGCCGCCCGAGCGGTTCACTTTCGACATCATCGACATGTCGTAGAGCGCGCGGCCGGCGCGGCAACAAATCGATCTGCACCGGCGCCACAGGTTCGGGTCCCTGAGACACGCCTAGCTCGCGCAGCTTCCCTAGCGAAGGAATCAGCCGCGTATCCCAAGACCCAACCGAACGGTTGTACGCTTCCACAGTTTTTTCCAGCATCCGGCCGGTCGAGGAATAATGTTCCTGCACCAATTGCAACCGCTCATACATCTCCGATGCCACGCGCCGGATCTCCTCGGCGTTTTCCGCCAGTTGTTCCTGATTCCAGCCGTAAGCAATGCCTTTCAGTACCGAGATCAGCGTCACCGGCGTCGCGATCACTACCTTGCGGGCCAGCGCTTCTTCGATCAGATCGGGGCGGCTTTCGAGCGCGGCGCTGAAGAAGTGGTCGCCCGGCAGAAACAACACCACCAGCTCCGGCGCCGGCTGAAACTGGTTCCAATATTGTTTGCTCGATAGCTGCCGTACGTGTTCGGAAACTTGCTGGCCGTGACGGAGCAGGGCGGCCTTGCGCGATGTTTCATCGGCTGCGCTGACGGCGTCGAGATAAGCGGTGAGTGGAACTTTCGCGTCCACAACCAGCGTGCGGCCGGCCGGCAATCGCACGATCATGTCCGGTCGAATGCGAACGCCGTCGGCCTCATGAGTTTCTTGCTCGTGAAAATCGCAATTGTGAACCATTCCGGCTAGCTCGGCTACGCGCCGCAACGTAACTTCGCCCCAACGGCCGCGCGTCTGTGGCGACCGCAGAGCAGTAGATAGCGTGGCGGTTTCGCGCGCCAGCGTTTGCACCTGTTCGCCCAGGCTGCCGTAGGCTTTCTCCCGCGCTCGCTCCAACTCTCGAACGTGAACTTCCAGACGCCCGAGTGAATCTGCCAGCGGTTGTACCATTCCCCCGATGGCGCCCTCGATTGCAGTCTGCTTTTGCGCTAAATCGCCCGACATCTCAGCGCGCGTGGTTTCAAGCGAGGTTCGCGCCGCGTCCAGGAACGCACTTTGATTCGATCGCAGTGCGGCGTCGGCGAGCGCCTGGAAGGTTTCAGTCAGCTTCGCTGCGCCGGATTCGGCAAATTGTTTCGCGGCTTCTAAACGGGCAATTCGAACCCGCATCCAGAGCCCGGCAATCAGGCCGCCGAGCATTAAACCGACGATGAAACTGAGCCACCACATCACGCTCACTAGGATAGATCATTTCGATCAAGAAATGTTTGGGAGCTTTAATACCCGCGCCACGCGATCCAAGCTGCGCCCATTAGAATCGTCACCACCGCCAGCGGCGCGCCCACGCGAAAATATTCCCAGAATCCGATCTTCACGCGATCGCCCGCCTGCTGGATCACGATCAAGTTTGCCACTGAGCCCACCACCGTCAAGTTCCCCGCTAGCGTCGACGACATCGCGAGCACCAGCCATGCGCGCCGTGGATCGCCCAACTGCGCGACGAACGGTTTGAAAACCAGCACCGCCGGAACGTTGCTCACCAGGTTCGAGAGCACACCGGCAAATCCGCTGAGCAGGAACGGATTGTCCAGATGCATTCGTCCCGCGAGCGCTGCCAGCTCCGTTTCGAGCGATGTCTTTTCGATGCCCGCGATCACGATGAACAACCCTGAGAACATCACCAGCAGCGGCCAATCGATGCGCTGATATACGTTTTCGGGGCGCACCCGGCGCGTGATCAGTAACACTGCCCCAGCCACGATCGCCACCTTCGGCACCGGCCAGCCCACAAAGAACATCACGATCATCGCGAGCGCGACTGCCAACGATTTCCACATCAATCCCCGATCCACCGGCATCGGGCGTTTTTCCACCATGACGATCTCGGGCGTCACGAACTCGCGGCGATAACTGACGAAGATCGCCACCACTACAAGCGCCAACCCAGCGAGGGCCACAGGCCCAAGCACTGCCAGAAAATGCCGGTATGGAATTCCGGAAAAACTCCCGATCATCATGTTCTGCGGATTCCCCGTGATAGTTGCCACGCTGCCGATGTTCGCCGCCATCGCCACTGCCAACAAATACGGCACGGGATTGCGGCGGAGAGCCTCACAGATTTCGATGACCAGCGGCGTCAACACCAGGCACATGGTGTCGTTCACGAAAAACGCCGAGAATACGCCAGAAACCAGAACAATCGCGACCAATAACAGCAGCGGCCGGTGGGCGTGTTCCACCACGCGCTCCGCAACCAAGGAAAAGAAACCCGACAATTGCAGATTCGCCACCACGATCATCATGCCGAACAGCAGAATGATGGTGTCGAAATTGATCGCGCGGTAAGCCTGATCGAGCGAAAGCGCGTTCACCCCCACCATGAAACTCGCGCCAATGATCGCCGCCCCAGTGCGATCGATTCGAAACCCCGGCAATCTGCCGATCGCCAGCACCAGGTAGGTAATCGCAAAAATAAGGACCGCAGCCAAAGCTACGTTCCTAGCCGGCTGTACCAGTTGAGGACTAATTCGCCGAAGAAACCCACGCCGAGCGCGCCCACGCCCAAGAACGTGCCGAAGGGAAGCTCATAGGTGGAAGCATCCTTTCCCGTGAACCAAACGTACGCCAGCCCGACCACCGCCCCCAGCAGCGATCCGACGATCAACGTAAGCACCGCTGCTTGTAATCCCAGGAATGCGCCGATCATGGCAACCATCTTGACGTCGCCCAACCCCAGCCCATCGCGATGGCGCATCTTCTGATACAGCGCGCCGACGCTCCACAACGCCCCCGCGCAAAGGCCGCCGGCCAGCAGAGCATCGCCCACCGAGAGCAGGCGCTCGCGGCCAGGAGAAAAGAAGATCAGCCGTAGAATCCCGCCCTCCGGCGGAACAAACGCCGCGAAGATTAAGCCCAACGCCGCGCCGCCCAAGGTGAACTCGTCGGGCAGGATGCGCTCTTCCAGATCCGAGAACACCAGCGCGATCAAGATAGCGCCGAACACGCAAAATTTCACCGCCGCAAGCGACGGACCGAGGTACCACACCGCGCAGAAAAACGCCGCCGCCGTGAGCAGTTCCACCATCGGATAGCGCACCGGAATGCGATGCCCGCAGCGCCGGCAGCGCCCCGCTAGAACCAGGTAGCTGATCACGGGAATATTGTCGTACCACGCGATCATCTGATTGCACTCGGGACAAAACGAGCGCGGCTTCACCACCGAAAGATCGCGCGGCAACCGGTAAATACAAACGTTGAGAAAACTGCCGATAAGCAAGCCGGCAAGCGCGGCGATAACTAAGGCTTCGATCATCTACGTGGGCTCATGTTTTTCGCTTTGGCGTACTTTAAGAAATTGTACAGCGCCGCCATGTTGGCGATGGCCAGGCCTTCGACCCCGTCCAGGAACCCGCGGCGAACCACATAGGTCTTGAAGAACGTCCACGGAGGGTCGAGCGCCAGCTGCGTCCAGCCCACGGGCGTCTTTTGATCCACCAGTTGCTCGGCCGCGAGCGTCGTATAGCGATCCATGGTCTTCAAATGCTCCGACAAGGAGCTGCAGGTGAAGTGGAGAATGTTCGATTTCAGATGCCCCGCCTGGCCCTCCACCACTACTGACTCGTGGACATAATCGCCCACCCACTTCGCGCGCCGCCGGTCAAACAGCCGCACCTTGCGATCCGGATACCAGCCCGAATGCAAAATCCATCGGCCCAGGTACTGCGCCAGACGCGGCATCGTGTAGGCGTCAAACTCCGGACCGTTTTTCTTGATCTGCCAGATCTCGCCTTCCAGCGCTTCGCTCAGTGCCTCATCGGCGTCGAGCGAAAGCACCCAATCGTGCTCGCACTGGCTGGAGGCGTAATTCTTTTGACCCGCATAGCCGCGCCAGTTGCTATCGATCACGCGCGCGCCCAGCTTGGTGGCCAATTCCACGGTGCGATCGGTGGACCCGCTGTCCACCACCACCACTTCGTCGCAGCATCGCAGACTCTCGAGCGCTCGCGAAATATTGCGTTCTTCATTGTAGGTGATGATCGCGGCCGAGATTTTCATGCAGTGGGCTGATGATAGTGTAACGTGCGAACGCCACTGAGCCCACGCGTGAGATCATAAGAATCGCAGCAGGACGATGACCATCAACCTCAAACCCGAGCATGAGCCCTGGCAGGTCCGCAACACCGCGTAAAAATCTGGCACAATTCCTGATGGAATCGCCACTCGCCGGTGCGGAATTGAACTTGGAACATCAGAGGATTACGGGCGCCGGACGGAGGAGTGACGGAACCTAACCACGAAAGGATTAAACTGCTACCGTGGACAGCGAATTGAAAGATTACTTGGCGGCAATGGAAACCCGGATCGACGCCAGACTTGAAAAGGTCGAGACGACCCTGCCGAGCGAATTCCACAAGTGGGCGTCGCCCGCGGAACTCCGTTCGTGAAGCCATGCGGCGGCGCTCCGAGCGCTCGATCTGGAAATGGAAGCGCTGGCCGAGCGCGTCGCGAAACTGGAAAAGACGGCATGAGTCGGCAGACGACTCGCATCTCAAATTCGACGACATCCCGCGTCTAACCAGCGCGCAATGGGCTGCCCGCGTTCTCGCTTGGTTCAAATCAAAGGGGCTTGCCACCTGACGCGCTTCAACGACATCCTTGTGAATTTGATGAAAGCGGCGCAGGGAACGCGCCCGCAGAAGTAATCGGATTCGGAGATCCGGAATAAGGAAGGCCCGTCCACGCGCTCCTAGAAAACGCTGGGCCGAGCCTCCGTGGGCTCCCGGACCAAGAGGAGAGCCACAGTCTAATATACGACCTTGGTCGTATTTAGCTGTCGCTGACTTGTAAAACCGGTACTACGGGTAAGGTCCACTTTCATTTGACTTCCCGCCCCCCAATGTGTAATTATTCAGTGTAGTGAATAAACATTCAATCCTGAGCCGCAAAGGAACCTGACGACCATGCCGTCCGTTGGAACTTCACTCAAGCCCATCAAAAGAATGCCAGCGCCCAAAACGCTCCCTCGCATCGCCGCATCCGACTTTACGCGTGATCTCGATATCTCTCAGGATGAACTGCTTGCACTGCTGGATCTTACCCATCAGTTGAAGTCGAGCCCCAGCCGGTTTCGCTCCGCCCTCGCAGGCAAATACATCACACTCCTGTTCGAAAAGCCCTCCCTCCGCACCCGCTTCACGTTCGAACTGGCCGCGAAACAACTCGGCGGCGATGCTGTTCTCTCGGTCGGCCCCATCGGCGATCGCGAGCCATTGAAGGATGTCGCCCGCAACCTGGATCGCTGGACCAACGCGATCGTCGCGCGCGTGTTTTCGCAAAACACCATCGACGACCTGGCGCACTGGTCGAGCGTGCCCGTGATCAACGCGCTGAGCGATCGCTTCCATCCGTGCCAGGCGCTCGCCGACGTCTTCACCATGCAGGAACGGTTCGGCGATGTACGCGGCCTGAAGATGGCTTTCGTCGGCGATGGAAACAACGTCGCGAATTCGCTGATGCTCGCTTCGCTGCGGCTCGGCATGAACTTCTCGATCGCCACTCCCGCCGGATATGAGCCCGATCCCGAGATCGTTTCGCAAGCCGAGGCTCTCGCCGCCATCGCTGGCGGGCAACTCATGGTCACCAACGATGCGCGAGAAGCCGTTCACGGCGCGCAAGCGGTCTACACTGACGTGTGGGCCAGCATGGGTCAGGAGCACGAAAAGGCGCAGCGGCTGGCCGACTTCGCTCCCTATCAAGTGAACACGGCACTGTTCGATCACGCCGCTCCCGAAGCCATCTTCTTGCATTGCCTGCCCGCCAAGCGCGGCGAAGAGGTGAATGACGACGTCATCGAGTCGTCACACTCGGCCGTTTTCGATCAAGCCGAGAATCGCCTGCACGTGCAGAAGGCGCTACTATTGATGTTGCTGAGCTAATCGCGCGGCGACAATCCCCAATCTCGAACTATGAAACCCAAAAAGGTAGCTCTCGCCTACTCGGGCGGTCTTGACACGTCCATCATCATTCCCTGGCTGAAGGAAAATTATCAGTGCGAAGTGGTCGCGGTCTGCGGCGACATCGGTCAAGGCGATGACGAGCTCAAAGGCCTGGAAGAGAAGGCGCTGAAGACCGGTGCGTCGGAAGTCCACGTGGCCGACATGCGCGAGGAATTCGTCACCGAATATCTGTGGCGGATGGTGCGCGCGGGCGGCTTGTACGAACACAAGTATTTGCTCGGCACTTCCATCGCTCGACCCTTACTCGCCAAAAGACAAGTGGAAGTCGCGCTTGCCACCGGCTGCGACGGTCTGGCGCACGGCTGTACGGGGAAGGGGAACGACCAAGTCCGTTTTGAACTGACCTACAAGGCGCTTGCGCCGCAACTCACCGTGATTGCCCCGTGGCGCGAATGGGACATCGTATCGCGCGAAGACGCTATCGAATACGCGGCCAAGCATCACGTGCCAATCTCGCAGACCACTACGAAAATCTACAGCCGCGATCGCAACATCTGGCATATTTCGCACGAAGGCGGCGCGCTCGAAGATCCGGCCAATGCGGCGCCAGACGAAATTTGGATGCTGACGCGCAGTCCCAAGGAAGCGCCCGACAAGCCTGTGGAAGTGACCATCGGATTTGAGAAGGGCCGGCCGGTTTCGGTGAATGGCCAGCGTGGGTCGGCGGTCAGTCTGCTTGAAACGTTGAATAAGATTGGCGGCGAGCACGGCATCGGCCGCATCGATCTGGTAGAGAACCGCTTCGTCGGTATGAAGTCGCGCGGCTGCTATGAAACTCCAGGCGGCACGTTGATCATGTACGCGCATCGGGAGCTTGAGTCGCTCACCCTCGACCGAAGCACGCTGCACTACAAGCAAAAACTGGCGCTCGATTATGCCGAGATGGTGTACAACGGCCTGTGGTTCGTGCCCCTGCGCGAGGCTCTGGACGCATTCTTCGAAAAGACTAGCGAGACCACGACGGGCGAAGTGACGCTGCGGCTCTACAAAGGCAATATCGAACCGGTCAGCCGCAAGTCGCCGTTCTCGCTGTATTCGCTGAACATCGCAAGCTTCACCATGGGCGCCGAGTACAACCAAAAAGACGCGCTGGGCTTTATTAATCTCATCGGCCTGCCAATTAAGGTGCGCGCGCAAGCCGCCGCAGCCGCGAAACATTCGTAACATGGCCGAAATGAAACTCTGGGGCGGCCGCTTCGCCAGCGGTCCCTCCGAAGTCTTCGAGCGCTTCTCGGGTTCGCTCCATTTCGACAAAAAGCTTCTCGACGCCGATTGCCGTGGATCGCAAGCATTCGCGCGAGCATTGGAGCGCGCTGGCATCCTGACCGCCGATGAGCGTGAAAAGCTAGTCGCCGCCTTCGAACAGATTCGGACCGACGCACGGGACCCGAAGTTCTTAGAAGGCGCAGCCGATGAGGACGTCCACACATTCGTTATCCGTAAATTGAAGGACCACGTTGGTGGACTCGCCGACAAAATCCACACCGGGCGCAGCCGCAACGAGCAGGTGTCGCTCGACGTGCGGCTTTGGTTGCGTGAACAGATCGACGCCGATCTCGAACTCCTCGTCAACCTGATGACAGCTCTCACGGGTATCGCCAGAAAGTATCCACACGCCATCATCCCCGGATACACGCATCTTCGCCGCGCGCAAGCGGTGCCGTGGGCGCACTACCTGCTCGCCTATTTCGAAATGTTCGCGCGCGATCACGAACGCCTGGCGCAAACCCGCGCGCGTGTGGACGTCATGCCGCTGGGTTCTGGCGCGCTCGCCGGCAGTGGATTCCCGTTCGATCGCGACCAGATCGCCAAAGACCTGGGCTTCGCCGCCATCACCCGCAACAGCATGGATGTTTCAGGCGACCGCGACTTTGCGCTCGATTTCCTCTACGCCGCTTCCGTCACCATGCTGCACTTGAGCCGCTTGGCCGAGGATTGGATTCTCTATTCGAGCGAAGAATTCGGCTGGTTGGAACTGGGCGACGGCGTTACCAGCGGATCCAGCTTGATGCCGCAGAAGAAAAATCCGGATTCGCTCGAGCTGATTCGCGGCAAGAGCGGGCGCGTCTTCGGCGATTTCACTTCGCTGTTCGTCACCATGAAGGGTCTTCCGATGACCTACAATCGCGATATGCAGGAGGATAAGGAACCGCTGTTCGACGCCGCGGCGCAATTGTCCTCGGCGCTCGAGATGATGACCGCCGTCGTCGATTCCACGCAGCTCCACCAGGGCAAACCGCTCGAAGCGGCTCGTGAAAGCTGGGTAGTCGCAACCGATCTTGCCGAAGCTCTGGCGCGCGCCGGAACGCCATTTCATCGCGCGCATCAAATTGTGGGCAAGCTGGTGCTCGAGAGCATCCAGCAAGGCAAACAGCCGCTCGATTGGACCGCCGAACAGCTCACCCAATTTGCGCCCGAGTTCACCGCCGATATGGCGCGGCTGCTCGATCCCTCCGAAGGCATGAAAACGCGCGAACTTCCGGGCGGCGCAGGCCCGGCCACCGTCGCAAAAGCGCTCGACGACGCCGAAGCGCGCCTCCGTAACTGGCGAACATGAACAAAGCCTTCCGCCAAGGTCAAATCCTGAAGGTCATCCGCGGCAAACGGATCCTTACCCAAGAGGACTTGGCGCGCGAGCTCAAGGCAGGCTTCGGACTCGAAGCAACGCAAGTGACTTTGTCGCGCGACATTCGCGAGCTGGGTTTGCTAAAAACTCCCGACGGCTATCGGCAAGTGACCGCTTCCACGGCCGGTCCCGACCTCGCGACCATTGCCGGCGAGCTTTTGCAAGACGTGCGCACCGCGCAAAATTTGATTGTGCTGAGAACCTCGCCGGGCAACGCCAACGCGCTTGCCGTGGCTTTGGATAAGGAACACTGGCCGGAGATTGTCGGCACCATCGCCGGCGACGATACGATCTTGATTGTGGCGCCCGACAGCGCTACGGCCGACAGGCTATCGAAGAAGCTGCTCGGATTCGCCGAATCGCAATAGCGATTACTTTGCCCAAGCGCATAGCGCTATTTGGCATTGAACAGCAGCCACACCGCGACGCCGATCGCAGCCGGCAGCAGAAACTCCGCCCAATCCTGCCACAAACGCGACCACGTGAGCGCTGGCTTTTGCTCGGCTCGCGGCGAGGCTTCTTCCCGTACGGCAGTGGAGATGCGTGTCCGAAGATTCGACGGCAAGCCTCGAATAGCGCGCACGATCTCTTCCTTGCCTTTGCGGTCGGCAATCAGAATGGTCGCCGAATTGATGCTGTTGGTGGATTGCTCCAGCTTCTTGCGCAAGGGCGGCGGAACATCCGCCACGGACCGGTACACTTCCGTCTTGTCTCCCACGGAAATGAAAATCGTCGAACTCTTCAGGGTGACGCGCGACATACTGCTTTTCTCCGTCTTCTAGGACGATACTGGTTCGGGCAGCTTGGACCGTTCCGCCCCGGGGATTTCGCTCCCCGCATGCTCTAATATAACCTGAATGAAGCCCAAAGCGGCTTTCGAAAGTGCTTTGTCTTTACGATAAATCAAACCCACCTTCCGGATCAACGGTTCCGGCCCGAGCGAAACGGCCGAAAGCTTGCCGGCCGCGATCTCTTCACGGCAGTTGGACGCCGCCAGGAAGGAAAAGCCTAAACCCGCCATAACGAAGCGTTTGATCATCTCCGTCGAGTCCAGTTCCATGGAAATATGGATCTGGTCTTCCACCGGTTCCAGCCACGAATTCAATCGCGTACGGGTGGTTCCGGACTTCGGCAGCAGCAGCGGATGATCCATCAGGTCGCGCGCGGTTACGTAGCGGCGGCTCGCGAGCGCGTGTTTGCCAGGCAGCAACAAAATAATCTCATCGGAATGAATACGCGCCACTTGCAGCTTTTTTTCCTGCACCGGTAGCTGGGTGATACCGAAGTCGGCCAGGTTTTCGAGCACCGCTTCGACCACGCGCGAGCCGTAGGCGCGGTCGACGGATAGCTGGACGTTGGGGAACTTCTTCTTGTATTCGGAGAACACCCACGGCAGTACGTAGATGCAGGTGGCTTCGTTGGCCGCGATCACCAGTTCGCCGCGAGGCACGCGGTCGAGCTCATTGATGGTGTCCTGGGCGCGGCGGCGCAAATCGAGGATCTGCTCGGCGTATTCGGCGAAGATCTTGCCGGCCGTGGTGAGGGAGATTTTGGTTCCAAGCCGTTCAAACAGCGTGGTATTCAGCTCCTGCTCAAGCTGGCGGACCTGCGCGCTGATGGCCGGCTGCGTGCGATAACACGTCTGCGCCGCCTTGGAGAAGCTCTTCAAGCGGACAATTTCAAGGAACGTGTGCAGCTGATCCAGATCCATGGCGCACTCGGCAGGTGACGCTCACCTAACTTCCACTGGCGGTGAAACAATTGTATCAGGATAATGCGCTCCTTCGAGCACGGCGCCGCTGGGACCGATGCCTTTATCGGAGAGGCTGGCGCGACTTCAGTTTCACCGGCGGGCTGGCTATTGAGCAATCCGGAGAATATCCGACGCGATGGCGGCGAATGCTTGGCTCAACTGCCCGGCCGTTGGAACGTAGTAGAACTTTCCGGCCGTATAAGCGGTCTGGTACACAGGGCTGGCTGGATCGTTTGCAACGCGTTGGAGCAGTGCCTGGTTAACTGTGCCGTAGGTGGATGTGGGGTTCAGGCCGATGGTATAAACGACATACGGCATGGTGGCCGCGGTAGCCGCTACCCGGGCATTTTGAGCCGCATTATCAAGAGTATTGATCCCGGCGTTCTCCAGGTTCTGCAGCGAATACCAAGTGCTGCCAGTCAGCGATACTGCGTAGGGGAAGGATCCGTTGGTTCCACCAGTCCACGTACTGTTCGTCGAGTTCCCGAAAGCATCCGCGCTGGGCAGTTGCTGAATGTCATTCCGGAACGATGGACTGTTACCCGACCCAAGGTCGGTGCCTGAGAAAGAACAGCCACTCGGAGTCGAAACCGCAGTGAAATCTGAGGATACCGGGATACCGCTGTTGGTCCACTTAAATACGCCTCCCCAGGTGTTGTAGGTAACGTCTCCGGCGATGACTCCCGAAACGGTTGTACCGGCCGTATGGGGATTACAACTACTTGTGGTCAAGACCGAAAATGGGTTATAGGTGCTGCTCGAGCTCGCCGCGTTGGTGCTGGGATTGACGCCGAACGTCATCGTGTTTGGTTCACCATCGGTAAAGAACACAATCACATTCAACGCAAATTGATTGCTGGCAGTGTTGTTCTTTAGCGCGTTGAACCCCGTCGTGAACCCGGCCGCCGCATTCGTAAATCCGGTACAGGTCAAATTAGACAGGTCAGTCGTCAAGGCAGATTTGAAGGTCGAGTTCAAGGCGAAATCGTAGTTGTAAGAAGTGCCAAACGTAACCATGCCCACCTCATCGCGACCCTCTACAAAGCTATTGGTGACGAAGGCCTCGGCATCGGCTTTGAGAATGGGGCAATTCCCTTCGTCCTGGAGTGATTCCGAACGGTCCACCACGAGCACTACATTCAGATTGCGCCGGGTCGCTTCGCTGGTGGCCTGCACCGTGATGCCATTGAACCCGAGGATTTTCATAAACCAGGTGGGGGCGGTTACTGTGCCGGTAATGTTAACCACGGCGGTGGAGGAGGTGCTATTACCCCAGTAAACCGTGGGATCGCTCACGGGAGTAATCCCCATCCAGTTGTTTGGAAAATTAGCGTGATAATTAGCTATGCCGGCGGCTCCAGCGTTACTCTCCTGGTTGGCAAGAGGCACGTTCGCAGCCAGACTGCGGGCCGCCCCCAAGGCCGCACCGTCTACCGCCGTTTGCAGTTTGCCCTTGATCATATACATGATCCCCGCATCGATCGCCAGACCCACCACCGGAATGACGATGAAGAGCATCATGAGACAGTAAAGGATCATGACGAAGCCCCGCTCTCCCTGCCGTGCCGGTCGAGTGCGATTGCTCATGCGGTTACCTTTCTAAAAGAACGATTGGGCATAAAAGCCGGGCGCGCCGTACCATATCTGGAGGTTTGCGCCGCTCAAAAAATAAACCTCTGCGACATACGAAATTCCGTAGTTCTGGAGTGTCAGGCTGGACCCGAAGTTGGTGATGGTCGCATTCGAAAACGTCTGATAGCCTTGGATGTTTCCTTGTGAGTCTTGACAATTTGTAGTGGTGGTTCCACCACACGAGGGGATGCTCCCAGCGGTCGGAAAATGCGTTCCGGGTAAAAGTGTGTTGCCTATTATCTGCTGCTGCATCAATTGATAACTGCCGGCGCCGGTGGTACAAGTAGTAGTACATCCGATGGGAAGGGGGACGAACTGAACCTCCGACAGGATAACTAGGCCGCTGCTCGTACTGCCGGTCTGGAGATTCAAGTTCTGGCCAATTTGCACCAGCAGATTCTGTGCCGCCGTGGTTGAAAAGTCGACGCCGCGCACATACATCGAGTCCGCATCACGGCAAAGCTCATCTACCGTGACGGCCCGCCCTAAATTGATGCCGACTTCAACTACCCCCAGCAGCAACAATACAGTCGGCATTGCGACCAGCGCAAATTCCAGCGCGGCGACGCCCTTCTCTGTCTTATGTTCGCCTGATGCCCTCATTTCGCTTCCTTTTAAGGCGACGGACGGGTCGTGCCCACGGGCAATGTTTCCAAACGATCTGCCGCCGTTGCGTTGATCGTCAGGGGACTTCGGGTTACCGAGAAGGTTGTTCCACCCCAAAACCACGCAATCGGATCGATCCAGTTGTAGGTGTATCCGTTAGTCGAGACCACCACGATATTCCCATCCGCATTCGCGCCCGTGCCCGTCACCTGCGCAAAAGTCGTTGAATTGTAGTACTGGACGCTAATGAGATTGGCGTTCGAGGAGTTTAGGAACCCCATCGAGTTCGCTTCGACAACCGCGGTTATGGCGGCCGTTTGCGTTCCGTAAGTGGTTCCGTTGTAGCTGGTCTGGAAGGTGATGCCATACCGGCAGCCTTCGCGCACCGCATTGGTAAAGGTGCTTTTTTCGAAAATAGGCAGCGACAGCTCGACGATCGAGAGGATCAAAGCGAAAAATGGCGTCAAAACCAGGGCGAATTCAACCAGCACGTTACCGCGCCGGTTCCGGACGTTGCGAGGTTGATGGATGGTCTTCTGCCGCAATGTGCCTCTCCACATCTATGGTAGAGGCGCACTGCAAGTGGACCAATAAGACAATGACCCTAGTTCAGGCCCGGGTCTGCCCGAAGCCAACACCGGTACCGACTAAGGTTCTTACCCTAACGGGCTTAGTCCTTCGGTAAAGCTCCCGACACGAATGTCGACGTCCATTGCGGCGCATGTCCGCGCCCCCCCGCGCTCGGCCGCATGATGTGAAACGCCACCGCATCGCCCGGCTTCAAAGAGGATTGGATTTTGCGAACATCTTCCACGCTCTCCACCGGCTGCCGGTTGATGGCCAGGATCACGTCCTTCTCAGCCAATCCGACGTCTTCGGCGAACGAATCCGCATCCACGCTCTGTACCAGCAGGCCGCCCTTGGTCTCGAGTCCCATGGTGCTGCGTTCGCTATCGGTCAGGGCGTGCAGCTTGACGCCGAACTTGTACTGCCGGGGTTCCTCGGGTTTGGCCGTCGGATCGGTCTCCGGCGACTCCTCGCGCAGTGCGGCAAATCGCGGGTCATCTTTGAAGACCTCGGCGCGATCGAGCACCGTCAAGTTGAAATCCATGTGCTTGCTATCGCGATCCACCGTCACCGCCACCGAGTTGCCGACCGGCGTTTCGGAAACACGAGCCACCAGATCGTCGCCGTTCTTCACCGGCTTGCCGTTCATCGCGATAATAATGTCGTCCGGCTTCAGCCCCGCCTTGTCCGCGGGTCCGCCCTTGTGAACGCTGCGGATCAAAACTCCTGGGCTCGTTCCTAGTCCCTTGAACAGCTCGGGCTTGTCGTCGCCCTTGTACCATTCGATTCCGATCGAACCGCGCGTCACACGGCCGGTGCGGATAATGTCGTTATACACGCGCGCCACCATATTAATAGGCAGCGCAAAGCCGATGCCCTGATATCCGCCACTCTGCGTCGCGATCATGGTGTTGACGCCGATCACTTCGCCCCGAATGTTCAGCAGTGGTCCACCGCTATTGCCGGGATTGATGGCCGCGTCAGTTTGAATGAAGCGCTGCAACTGAAGCGCACCGCCGATGTCGCGCCCGAGCGCACTCACGATCCCCGCCGTAACCGAGGCTTCCAATCCAAACGGCGAGCCGATCGCAACCGCCCAATCGCCCACCTGCACGGCGTCCGAATTGCCGATGCTCACCGGAACCAGCGGGCTCTTGGGATCGATCTTGATCACCGCCAGATCCGTTTCCGCATCGATGCCCACCACACGCGCGCGATACTCAGTGCTGTCGTCGCCATGCAGCTTCACTTTGATGTGATCCACTTTCGCGATCACGTGGTGATTGGTGATGATGTATCCGTTCTTATCGACGATGAAACCGGTGCCCGATTGCTCTTGCTTAAAGGCGCGCTGGGGCAGATCCTCGCCACCCGATGGCCCGTTGCGGAAGAACCGCTTGAACAGGTCCAGACCGTCTCCATCACCCTTGCCTTCGCCCTGGCCCGGCTGTTCTTCTTCCTCTTGTTGCTGTCCCCGCACGTGCGGATTCTCGTTGGCCTTGGGTGTGTAGTCGGCCGTGATGTAAACCACCGACGGCTCCAGGCGTTTCGCAAGCTTGCTGAACTCGTTCCCCAGCTGAACCGCATTGGGAACCACCAGCGGCGACGCATCGGGGGCGGCGGCCTGACCGCGGGCCGCATGCACGCCAGTGTTGATCAGTGTGCCAATGACGATCCCGATTGAGAGCGTGACGAGCAGGAGACTCAATGACAACAGTTTCTGCTGTCGCATCACCTTAAACCACCGCATGGCTTGTTTCGCCTTTCTTTGGTCCGAGAACCCTTGTACTCACTATAAACCAATCGTCACAATAGCAGCGACTAGTTATGTCAAAACATGTCGTCGGATCGGTTTCAGCTCCACCACCAGAATCCCTATTAAAATGAGCACGGCGCCAGCCACGCCTCGGCCGGATAGCACTTCGCCAGTAATAAGATACGACGTCAACCAGGCGAAAACCGGTTCCAGTGAAAAGATCAGAACCGTGCGCGTGGGGCTGCTATAGCGTTGCGCCCAGGTCTGGACGAAGAATGCCAAAGCCGTTGCGAGCAGACTGGTGACCCCGAGCGCTAGCCAAACGTTCGGAGTCCAAGCCAGGCGCACCGGCTCAATCCACCAAAAGGTCGACGCGCCGAGGAGCGCGCCCGTTGCGATCTGCGCCACCGTCAGCACGCCCACGTTGCTCTGCGGCGAGAACCGGCCGAGGATCAAGATGTGACACGAGTACGCCGCCGCGCAGCCCAGCACCAGTAAATCGCCCCGGTTGATATCGAAGATATCCTTTTGGACCGTGAGCAGGACCATGCCCGCGCATGCGATCGCGATGCCGATCAGCTCGGAGATCTGCGGCAGCTTTTGTAGAACCAGTCCGCCGATGATCGGGACCAGCGGCACATACATGCCGGTGATGAACCCAGCTTTGGACGCCGACGTGTACTGCAGCCCCGCGGTTTGCAGGACGTACCCGCCAAACAGAAAGATGCCGGCGATCACGCCGCGGCCCAGGCTGGCCCGAGCGTTGGGCGCGCGAAATTCTTTGTGAAAGATGATCGCCAAGGCGACGGCCGCGATCGAAAAGCGCAGCGTCAGGAACAGCAGCGTCGAAACATCGGCCAGCGCCTGCTTCACCAGTACGAACGTTGAGCCCCAGATGAGCGTGACCGCCACCAGGCTTCCGTCGACTTTCCAGCTCGACGGTCGTGCCGCGGTCATTCTCCGCCCAGGTCGCGGAGCAGCAGAAACAACATCAGCAGAATGCGCTTTAGACCCAGCTCGCGCCCGTCGGGATGAAACCACTCCTGCGGCGTATGCGCGCCCCCGCCGTGACCGCCCGCGCCGATGGAGATGGCCGGGAGTCCCATGGAGAGCGGAACGTTGGCATCGGTGGACGCACAATCGAGATGCGATCGGATGCCCAGGTGCGAATCCACCGCTCGCACGGCTTGCAGGATGTACGCGTCGTCGGCCAGCCGGCCGCCCGGCCGCGATCCGATTTCCTTGATCTTCGCCGTCACCTTGCCGCCGGTGGCGCGCTCGTTCTCGGTTTCAAGCGCCCGCTCCACGGTGGTGGTGAGCAGCGCCGCGATTTCGTCCAGCTTAATCGCGCTCTCCGATCGAATATCCACCTTGGTGCGCGCCAGCGTCGGGATCGAGTTGATGCTGGAGCCGCCTTCGATGACGCCGAAGTTATACGACGACCGCGGACTCCCGTTGCTCGGCAGCCGCTGCTCGGTGAAAGCGGTGATGGCACGTGCCAGCGCGTGGACCGGATTGGCGAATCCGTAATCGCTCCAGCTATGCCCGCCGGGACCGCTGATGGCGACATCGAAGCGCCGGCTCGCGAGCGCCTGCCAAGTGACGTGATCGACGTTCGGGCCATCCAGGATCAAGAAGGACTGAATGCGTCCCCCGGTGCTCGATTGCCGGCACAGATAGCGCATGCCGCTGAGGTTGCCCTCGCCCTCCTCGCCGACATTCGCGACGAAGACCAGATTGCGAAAGTCGTCAGTGAGATCGGGAAACGCGAGGATCGCGCGTGCGATGGCGAGCAGCGCGGCTAGCCCCGCTCCGTTGTCGGCGGCGCCCGGTCCATGCAGTCGGCCGTCGGGTGTTACGAAAACTTCTTCGTCTTTGCGCGGAGCAAGAACAGTATCTAAGTGGGCGGTCAGCGCAACGTACGGTCCGGTGCGATTTTCCGCGAGGTGCGCGATCACGTTGCCGCCGCGATCGATGCGCGCGATGCAGCCGAGCGCTCGGAACTGCGCCAGCATCCACTCGGCGCGCCGCTGCTCGAAGAACGTGGAGGCAGGGATACGGCAGAGCTGGAGGTGCTGCTCGTTGATCCATTGCTTCTGCCGGACGAACCATTGCAGCGCGTCGCGCAGGGGCGGCGTATCGGCCAATTCCGCGGCGATTTTCGCAAGCGGCGGATCGGCGGGGAGGGCAACGGGTTTGATGGAAGCTGCCAAATGACAGTTTAGCTCAGGCGGGCGAGAAGCTAACTACTGCGGGTAGTCCGCTAGATTTCGGTTGAGCAGCTACGAGAGCTTTGGATTGAGGAAAACGTATAGCGCGGCAATCCTTCCGTCGCGGACAATGATGACGTCGAGCCCGGTGTAATCGGGAGCTTCGCCGCGCGGCCCCGAACCCCAGGCGAGAATTCCACAGTTGTGAAGAGCTTGGGCCTCTCCGTGTGGCGTATACACGAAATCCGGATGGGTCGCGCGGAGATCACCAGCGAACTTGTCCAGGGCGTCACGTCCGACGAACACGCCGGGCGGAACATAGAGTACGCAATCGTCGCTGTAGAACTCGTGAATGGCTGCACGGCGGCGGGAGGCATCGCCCTCGCCGAAGACCTCCTGCAAGTTCCTATGAAGAAGTTCAATGATTCGCTCGCTCATCAGTAGCCCACCATAATCGAAGACCACTCGGGATCGCAACTAGCACGGTACCCTACTGCGCCGGCTTCTCCTGCGCCGACGACCCCGCGAAAACGCTCCGCCCATCCGCCAGCGTCACCTTCTTCGCATTCGCCATCTTGGAACCATCCCGGGCCGCGTAGCCCTCCACCGTCACCTGATCGCCGATCTTCAGCGAATTGTGCCGCCAACCGAGGCGCTGCAGGATCAGCGGCGGCCCCAGCTCGATGTTCCAGTTGATGACGTTGCCCTGGTCGTCCTTCACGTCGACATAAAACCGAGCGTGCGGATTCAACCACTCCACCTTCGTCACCGCGCCAGTAATCTGGACCGGCTTGTCGGCATCGAACTCGGCTGCGAACGAGTGGTGCGCCAGCGCCGGCCACGCCGACGCGAGGATCGCAGCAACTATTGAAATAAACGATGCGCTTTTCATAGGCCCCCTACTTAGCGCTCACGTGTTCGGTGTACTGATTATTCTCGCAAACCAACTCGTT
>DATHMO010000227.1:0-12775 GCA_035486995.1 Bryobacteraceae bacterium | reverse complement strand
CTGCTCGGGACATCGCTCGGGGTGAGACAGAGCGACGGACGTCAGGAAGAGCACGGGCATCGCAATCACATGCGCGCGATCAACGCCATCTACAATAGCGGCGGGATTCGCGGGGCGGTGGAAAGCGGGCGCCTCGCCAGCGGCATCATGTATGAATGCGTGAAGCAGAATGTGCCTTTTGTGCTGGCCGGGAGCTTGCGTGACGATGGACCGCTGCCTGAAACGATCACCGATATGAATCGCGCGCAGGACGCTTACGCGGAGCAGTTGAAGGGCGCCGGGCTAGTGTTGTGTCTGGGCTCGATGCTGCACTCTAACGCCGTGGGAAACATGTTGCCTAGCTGGGTGAAGATCGTGTGCATCGATATTAATCCGGCCGTGGCAACCAAGGTGAGCGACCGCGGCACGGGGCAAATGGTGGGCGTGGTCACCGACGTCGGGCTGTTCCTGGATCTACTTTCGCGCACATTGATCACCGCCAAATGAAACGACAGTACACCGATGAACACGCCTCCGCCGGCGTGCGTGCGCCACTACCCGAAATCGAAACGTGGCCGAACCAGTATTCGGGATACGAGATTGAAATCGTGCTTCCCGAGTTCACTTCGGTTTGTCCGAAGACCGGGCTGCCAGATCACGGCGAGTTGACGCTGCGCTATGTTCCCGACAAGCTGTGCCTGGAGTTGAAGTCGCTGAAGATGTACATGCTCGCGTACCGGAATTTGGGCATTTTTCAGGAGAATGTGGTCAACCGCTTCTTGCGTGATGTAGTGAAAGCCTGTCATCCGATGGACGCTACGCTCATCGGCGAATTCACGCCGCGCGGCGGAGTCTACACCAAGATCACTGCCAGTTGGAGTAAGAAGAAGCATGGATGATCCCAAAGGTGAAGAGCTAGCGGGTGTGATCGCCGAGATCCGCCAGCGTGTTCGCGCGCGGGTGACCAACGGCGTCGGCCCCAAAGATATTCCGTTGCCCGACTTGACGGCGCTGCTGCACGCTCGCGATGCCGCGGAATCCAAAGTGGCGAGTATTGGGACCGTCAATCCCCGGCGCGGAGGCCTGAAGAATGCCGTTGTTCAGCGCGCGAAGCGCCTGGTGGCGCGGGCGCTCGATTGGCACGTGCGCGAGCAAGTGGAATTTAATCGCGGCGTAATGGAATGCGTGCAAGCCACCATCGAAGAGTTGAACGTCTGCAAACAGGCCTTGTCGCTGCTGGCGGGCAAAATGGGCCACGATGCCGAAGAGTTGCTCGGCGAGGCGCGTGAGCTGAAAGATATTAGGGCGCATTGGATCGAATGGCGCACTGGTTGGGAAAAGAAGCTGGCGAATACAGAAATTCAGTTCCTGCGGAGCGTCTCCGAATTGCAGGCGGCGTTTCATCATCGCGTCACCGTGGAGGCTAAGGCGCAGCGCACTGAGTTTGAGCATTCGATGGTGCTTCAAAACGAGGAGATGCAGCGCAGGTACTGGGACGAACTTACGCGTGTGCGCCTGGAGTATGAGCGCTTGATTCATTCCGAGCTGCGTGTGCTGCGGCAAAGGGCCACGCTATCGCAATCCGCCGGGCAGGTGGTTCGAAGCGCGCCGCCGGAGTTCGCGAATGTCGATTGGCTGAAGTTCGCCGACCGGTTTCGGGGCTCGGAAGAGGACATTCTCTCCCGCCAGAAAATGTACGCGTCGCGGTTTCGCGATCACGCGCCGGTGCTCGATCTGGGCTGCGGGCGCGGCGAGATGATCCAGATCCTGCAGGACGCCGGGATCAAAGCGCGCGGCATCGATTCCCATGCGGATTCGATCGCGCTGTGCACGGCCAAGGGACTGGATGCCGAACAAGCGGACCTGTTCACCTACTTGAGCGCACTGCCGGATGCATCGCTGGGTGGCGTGATTTGTTGTCAGGTGATCGAACATCTGCCGCAATCGCGATTGCCGGAAATGATCCAAATGGTGCACGCCAAGCTGCGTGCCGGCGGCTTGCTCGCGCTCGAAACGCCGAACCCTGAATGCCTCGCAATCTTCGCGACGCACTTTTATATCGATCCCACGCATCGGCATCCGATTCCCCCGGCGCTCACGACGTTCTACCTGGAAGAGGCTGGTTTTGGGCGAGTGGAAATCGAACGTCTGTCGCCCGCGATCGAGAGCATGCCTGCGTTGGCCGAATTGCCGGAGGCGTTCCGCAAGGAATTTTTCGGCAGCTTAGATTACGCCGCGTTTGGCATCAAGCTGGGTTAGACCGCGGTCATGCCACATCGCGAGTGCTTGAACGCAGAACGCCGTTGAAACCGGATTGACGAACGGCAGGGCCTGGCCGTGCTTGCGGCCGAACAGGAATCCACCCGAAGGGAGCTGGAAACTCGCGGCCTGTTCCGCCTCATCCGCGGCTCCGACTTCATTGACCGGGTCTCCGAGAAGCCGTGCCCTCAGCACTTGCGCATAAACGTCGGAGCGTGCAAAAACAGGCGCGATTTCACGCAAAAGACCGGACGCCCGGTCCACGCCGTTCCGAAAAGCCACGGCGCACTCGGGACGATCGAGCACCGGGAGCAGGCCTTCCAGAAAATACGCATAGGCGTGCAAACGATCCATGACGCGCGGCAGGTCCGATTCGCCAGGCAAGAACGCCGAATCGTTTTCGAGCGCCGCCTGGAGCGCTGTTTCATAGCCCCGCAGAAACGCGCTCTCGCCAGTGACTTCGAAAAGCTCGTGCCACGACATCGCCGATTTCAGTTGATAACATCCCGGACTCGCCGACCAGCGCGGCTCCCACGCGAGCGGACGTTTGTCGGGCAGAGCCAGAATCGGATGAATACCTCGCTCGGATGGAAAGTCGGCCAGCATCGCGCGCCCGGCCGCAATGGCGATATCGCGGAATTCGGCTTCCTGGGTCACGCGCCAAGCTGCGAGCAGGCCGCGTACGATGATCCCGCAATCGAAGAAGTACGCAAATCGCGGGCCTTCCGTAACCTCAAACGGAAAGGTGCTCAGCTTCTCGTCCCATGCCACGCGCGTAAGAAACCGTGCCGCGCGAAGTGCCGCATCAAGATATTCCTCGTTGCCGGTGCGCTCGTGCAAAAAGAGCAGAGTGCTCACCGCGTAGCCCGTGATTTCGGTGGATACGCGGGCGTTTTGGCCGACATCCGAGCGATAGTAACGCGCCACGCCGCCGCTTGCTTCTTGAATTCCCGAGTGCAGGAACCAGCGGCCGGCCGCTTCGATCAAGGTGTCGGTCAGGGACAAAGAAAGTTATTGTAGCATCCGGTCCATGGCGGACCTGCGCGCTACACTGGAAGCGCGGCGACTACCGGCCTTGCAAAATCAATACGTCATCGGAATCGATCTGGGAACCACCAACTGCGCGCTGGCCTTTGCGCCGCAGGGTGGCGATGCGCGCGAGCAGCCGCCAACAGTAGCATTGTTCGATGTACCGCAGCTAGTGAATCCGGGCGAGGTGCGCGACGAGCCGCTGCTGCCGTCGTTCCTGTATCTGCCGGGTCCGGCCGACTTTCCCGCTGGATCGATCGCCCTGCCGTGGGACGATTCACCGCAGTACGTCGCGGGATCGCTGGCGCAAAAGCGCGGCGCTGAGGTGGCGAATCGCCTGGTGGCGTCCGCGAAATCGTGGCTCTCGCATGCCGGGGTCGATCGTACCGCGCCGATTCTGCCCTCTAACGCTCCCGAAGGCGTCGCGCGCATTTCGCCGCTTGAAGCATCGCGTCAATATCTGGACCACTTGCGCGAGGCCTGGAATTCGAAAATGCCGGACGCGCCGTTCGCCCAGCAGCAAGTGCTGGTGACCGTTCCCGCCTCGTTCGACGCGGTGGCGCGCGAGCTTACGCTGAAGGCCGCCGAGCAGGCCGGTTACAAGAATCTGTTGTTGCTCGAGGAACCGCAGGCAGCATTCTATGCCTGGATCGAGCGGCATCCCGATTGGCGCGAGCGCGTCGCGGTGGGCGATCTGATTCTCGTAGTGGATATCGGCGGAGGCACCACCGATTTCACGCTGATCGCGGTGACGGAGCAGGCCGGCGAACTCGCGCTCGAGCGCGTGGCGGTGGGCGAACACATTCTGCTGGGCGGCGACAACATCGATCTCGCGCTGGCTCGGCATCTCGAGCAACAACTCGCCGCTAAGGGCACCAAGCTCGACGCCATGCAGTTGCACGCGCTGTGGCAGCAATGCCGGCTGGCCAAGGAGCGCCTGCTCGCCGCTGAAAACAAGAAGCGTGAAGAGCCCGTCACCATTCTCGGGCGTGGCACCGGCCTTGTTGGAGGAACGATCAAGACTAAGCTCGCCGCCGAAGATGTCGAGCGCATTTTGGACGAAGGCTTTTTGCCTGCCGTTTCGAGTCACGACATGCCTCAGCGTCGCAAAATGGGACTCGCGGAAATCGGTTTGCCCTACGCGGCCGACGCCGCTATTACACGTCACCTGGCGCGCTTCTTGCGGCAACAGGCGGCGCAGGCGGAGCATGGATCGGTACGCCGCGGCGCCAGCGGATTGGCCGCGCCCACGCACGTGTTGTTCAACGGCGGCGTGTTACGAGCGGGAGTTGTGCGGAAGAGAATCCTCGACGTCTTAAACGGCTGGCTGAAAGAAGAAGGCCTGGGCCCCGCGGTTCCGCTGACGGGCGAGGACCTGATGCATGCGGTGGCCCGTGGCGCAGCTTACTACGGACTGGCTCGCGCCGGACGCGGTGTCAGAATTCGCGGCGGAGTGCCGCGCACGTACTACGTTGGCATCGAAAGTTCCATGCCTGCGGTTCCGGGCATGCGAACGCCCCTGAAGGCGCTCACCGTCGCGCCGTTCGGCATGGAGGAGGGCACTTCAGCGGATCTGCGCGGACGCGAGTTTGGGTTAATCGTCGGAGAGCCGGCTGAGTTCCGTTTCTTCCAATCCGCTGTGCGCAAGAACGACGCGGCAGGTACGCTGCTGGACGATACCGGCGATGAATTGGAAGAGCTGTCTCCGGTGGAGGTAACGCTGGCCGCGGATGGCGAGGCGGGCCAGTTCGTCCCAGTCACGTTAGAAACCGTTGTTACCGAGACCGGGATGCTCCAGCTTTGGTCGGTGGCGCGCGATGGGCGGCGCTGGAAGCTGGAGTTCAACGTACGCGAGAAGGTGAAGCAGTCTTGAGCCGCATCCCGAGCGAAACAAGAAACTCGAAACCACCACGGTCCCCGCTTCGTCCGTGATTGTTATACTGGGGCAATACTTTCGTAACTCCAATATCATGAAGCATCTCGGTATTCTATTTCTGTCCTTGTCGACGGCCTTCCTGGCTCCTGCGCAAACCACTTTTCTCACGGGGCAAGCTGCTCGCGAGGTGTTCGGCCAACCGATTTTTACACAGGAAGGCTTTGGCAATCCGAATCAGGATCAGTTGGGTGGTGTAGATGGCGTGGCGTACGCCAATAACACGCTGTTCGTGGTCGACTCCAATCACCTCCAAATATTTCCGGTCAACAATCGCGTGATGATCTACACGGATATCTCTAATTACGTCTACGCTCCGACGGCCGAGATTCCGCAGGGCAGCCGTTGCCCGGTGTGTATCGCGCATGCGGACGTGGGGAACGCCAAGTTCGAGTTGGGCCAACCGAATTTCCAAACCACGACGGATCCCACGGCTCCCCCCTATGCCTCGCAGAGCACCTTTCGCAATCCTACCGGAATCGCTAGCGACGGGAATATTCTGGTGTTGTCCGACACCGACAATAACCGGGTGCTCATCTGGAAGACCATTCCAATAACCATGAACGAGCAGCCCGCCGACATCGTGCTCGGGCAGCCCGATTTCACTACCGTTCAGCCGGTCAAGCTCAACAGCACCCAATTCCGAGGCCCGGAAGGCGTTTGGATCCAAGGCACGCAATTGTTCGTGGCGGACACGCAGAACCATCGCGTGCTGATTTGGAATACCATCCCGACTGCGAACAATCAGGCGGCCGATTTAGTGCTGGGCGAGCCGAACTTTACCACTGCTCCGCCGTCGACGACCAGCGATCTTCCGCCCACGGCTAGCAATCTGTTTTCACCGGTTTCGGTGACGTCGGATGGCACCCGCCTTTATGTGACGGACCTGGGTCACCATCGCGTGTTGATCTGGAACACCATTCCAACGCAGAACGGCCAAGCGGCGGATGTGGTGGTTGGACAGCAGAACATGACCAGCGAGTTGGACGACGGCGGGATCGCTAGCTGTATTCCTTCCACCACTCCGGACGCCGACGGCAACCCCACGTATTCGGGCTGTGTGCCGACCATTTGTCCTTCCACTGGCATGGACGTCGCGGGCAACCCGCTCTATCCGCAGCGCTGCGGGGTGACGATGGAGCTTCCCCGGTATGCGTTGTCGGACGGCAAGCGGCTCTTCGTCGCCGATGGCGGAAATGATCGCGTACTGGTTTACAACAGCATTCCCACCACCAACGGTGTCAAAGCCGATGTTTATCTGGGCCAGCCCGACGAGTGGACCGATCAAAATACCAGCAATTCCGACTCGTTCCGTCCGGACGCCAATATTTTGGAGTCGGCGCCGAACACGGTCCGCACGCCGCTGGCGCTGGCTTGGGATGGAACCAACCTCTACGTGTCGGACCCGTATGATCTGCGGGTAGTGGTATACACGCCGAATTCGCCCAATATTCCGATCAACGGCATCACGAACGCATTTAGCATCAGCACCTCCGCAGTGGGTACCGTGAATATCGCGCTCGCCGCTCCCGTTGCCTGCGGCATGACAACCACCGTCACTGCAGGCGACATCATCACCATTACCATCACGCCGCCTGGAGCCACCACCGGCACCAATTACGCTTACACTGTGCTAAAGTCCGACACGCTGATTTCGATTACTCAAGCCCTCGCGAACCTGATCGATGGATTAACCAAGGGAACTGCGGCGGACCCGTACGTGCTCGCCACAGCCAACATTGTGGATGGAAGTATTTTCGACGTGAACCTGACTGCACGTGTGCCCGGGCTGAACGGCAATAACATCGGCTATTCGGCTACAGCCGCCGCGGCTTCGAGTTCGGGGACGGCGACGGAAGTGGTCACGGCGGCAGGTGCTAGTCTCACCGGTGGCGCGGCTGCGACGGAATTAGGGCCAGGGTCGCTCGTGAGCATCTTCGGGACGAATCTAGCTGATGTTCCAGCCGATGGGATCATCGCCAGTCCCGGCGCGACCGGTTATTACCCCACTTCGTTCAACGGGGTCGAAGTCTATTTTGACGGCATCCGTTCGCCGATTACGTTCGTCTCGCCCACCCAGGTTAATGCGCAACTTCCATTCGAAGTGGGAGATGCGAACGGCGTCAGCGCGGTTGTGCGCACGGTGCATAGCGATGGAACGGTTACTGCGACCAACGCGATCGGGGTTCCCGTGGTTTTCGCGAACCCTGGAATCAAGGCTGGCGGTGGGAGCGATCCGCGGCCGGTATATGCGTATCATACCGACGGAAATGCGATCGCGCTGATAGATCTTGACGGATCGACCCAAGCGGGAGACGTCGGGACCATCACCATCGACGGCACCAATTACAGCTACACGGTGCAGGAAATCGACACGTTGCAAAGCGTGCGCGATGCTTTCATCGCATTGATTAACGCGAACACGAACGAGCGAGTAACGGCGTCGGCCGCCGGCGAGTTTACGCGCATTATTCTGACCGCGAAAGTGGGCGGCCCCGCTGGGAACGGCATCCCTGTTACGGCTACGGTCAGCACCAACGCTGCGCTTGTGATCACCCCGCTCGGGAACGGTTCCACGTGCTGTGCGAACATCGCGGGCGCCCCAATAACGCCCGATAATCCGGCCGTTCCCGGTGAAGTCATCACCATCTACGCCACGGGCATTGGCATCACCACGCTCGAAGATCATGTGACGCAGGCCGGCGTGACGGGGCAAGCGTATCAGGGACCCGTCTTGAACATTCCAGAGAACAACGTGGATAACGCGCAGGTGGGCGGAACTACGGCAAACGTGCTGTTTGCAGGATTGCAGCCCGGGACACTAGGGGTCTACGTCGTCCAGTTGCAGATCAACGATAATCTGCCCACGAATACGCAGACCCAGATGTGGATCGCGCAGAACGTGTTCACCAGCAATATCGCGACGATTCCGATTGTCGCCCTGGTTCCTCCGGTGACGACGTCGGCGGCGGTTCCCGCTCACGAAAAGAGGCCGATCAAGCACGGCGTGGATTCGCCGCGGCCTTGAGTGCCCGGTATTTTCGCAACAGCTCGTAGATGACCACGCCGCCGGCGGTGGCGACATTGAGCGAATGCTTGCGGCCCAGCATCGGAATGCGAATGTGGGTGTCGCAGGCCGCGAGAAGCGAATCGTCCAAGCCCTCGGTTTCGTGGCCGAACAGCACGCAGACCGGAAAGCGCGGCTGCCAATCGTAGAGATCGGTGGCATGAACGCTGGTTTCGACGGCCGCGATTTCCAGGCCTTGCTCGCGCAGTTGGCCGATGATGGCGGCGGGATCCGGGTGATGTTCCCATCGAACGGTTTCCTCAGCGCCGAGAGCGGTCTTCGCGATGCCAGAGTGCGGAGGCCGGGCAGTGATTCCCGACAAATAAAGTTTGTCGCATCCGGCGGCGTCGATTGTGCGGAAGAACGCGCCCACGTTATACAGGCTGCGCACGTTGTGGAGCAGTACGGAAACCGGAATGGGGTGCAGACCCTCGTAGGCCGCGGCGGCTCGCGTCGCCCGATACGGGACGCGCTCGAGTTCGTCCGTATCAGTAGATCTCAAAGCAGAAGGAGCGGTTTTCGCCGTTGGGTGAGAGCGCGTATTCGCCGTTTTCGAGCGGCTCGTCCACTTCCACGCGATAAAGGTGGCCGGAGAGCTGTTTCACGGCCAGGTGCAAAGCGTGGTTTCCGCCATGCTTGCGCGATGAATTCACCGAGACCTCGCGATTGCCGCCCTTGACGTCGAGACGAAACAACTCCAGGCTCTGAGGCGAAATCTTGTCGGCGTCGATGAGGAAAATCGGCTCGGCCAAGGGCGTGCGCGCGGACGACGATGCTCCCGGGATGGAGAACTTCGAATCGTCCTTCTTATTCTCCTGCCGGGCGTCTGCCACTTCAGTCTCGATGAGATTCGACGCGTGGACCAGGTAGGGGATATCGGGTTTGGGTGGCACGGGGCCGTTGTATTTTTCAGCGGCGAATAACGATGCAGCGAATAGCGCCGAAGCGCAAGCAATTTTCGAAAACATCTTGCTTTCCATTTTCCCGCGTTTTAGCGCTCCTGTGTAGCCCACTCCGCGCGGACGGCGCTGGCGAAGGCGTCGGGATCTTCGGCCTGATAGAGCACCGGCGCGCCATCGCCCAGCGGAGGGAGCAGAACCAGACGCCCGCCGCCGGCCCGGTACATGCGCACCTTCTGGCCGCTTGCGACGCGGAACCAGCCGGATTGATAGTGCGAATTCGCGAAGCCGTTGGTGCGCACGGTGGGCCGCCACTCAGGGTCGGAGGCGAAATCGACAATGCGGATCTGGCGGATATCCACGGAATCCGGCTTGAGAGTTACGGGGAAGAAGCGATCGTGAATCGTGAGCGCGCCCGAAGTGAGAGTGTAGCTGGGCGGGCCGGGCGAGTATAGATTTGCAGCCAAACCCAGTCCCATGGCTGCAACTACGAGGGCAATGGCGATAGTTGCACCGAGCGCGCGGTATCGGGGTTTGGAATCGAATGCCGGGGCGGGCACGGTAGCCGATCCCGATACCGGGGCGATCGCACGAATCGCGAGAAGGAATCCGTCGACGTCGTCGGGACTGAAGAGTACGGTCTTTGAGCCGGTGATCAGGACCAGGCTGTTGCTCCGGTTCGTTACGTACTCCGTGAATTCACCCAGCTTTGAGGAGCGGAACAGGCCGTAATATCCGAAGAGCCCGCCGCTGCCGCGGAGGCGGATGCAACCGCGCAAATCGTCTGCAGTGGACCGTCGTAGTTCGCGAACGTCATCGAGCGGGATGCGGACTTGGCCAGCCAGGCGCCGCACGAGAATGGAGCGATCGGAGATGACGTAACCGCGCGGCGAGTAAGCGAAGGAGATCAGGATCACGACCACGGCGAGCGTGGAGATGACGATGTTGTGCGAAACGAGGATGACAGCGAGGAATCCCAGGCACACGAATGCGGAAAGGATTTTAGTAAAGCGGTCATAGGACGCGGAGAACGTCATGGATCACTCGCGGATCAGCAAGCTGGTTTTGTCCTCGACCGCGCGGCAAATGCGGTGTAATTCGGTCTCGTCCACCGGCTTGGTGAGCACGTAGCCCTCGCTGTTGCGAAACGCGCGGCCGACGTCGCTATTAAAAGCGTCGGTAAGCAAAACGAAGCCGCCCACGCGAAGGCGCACGCGCTCGCAGAACGCCACCCAGTTGAGGCCGGGCAAGCGGACCGCGCAGATCACCATGTCGAACCGCAATCGGTCGACGATGTCCAAGCCTTCTTCGGCGCTCGAAACCGGCACTACGCGATCGCCGCGATTACCGAGCAGTTCCACTAATTGCCTCTGGACTTTGCCATCGGGTTCCACCACCAGGACGGTGAGCTGGCGGATGGCTTCCGAGAGTTGCGAAGCGCCGGTACCGGCCTGGCGGGCTTCGATCACCGGCAGTTCGATATCGAAACGCGCTTGTCCGGGAGCGGTGCGCACCACGCGAAATTCGCCGCCATGGCTTTCGATGATGCCACGGCACACGCCGAGGCCGAGAGCCCCGGAGCCGGTGTGATCGCCATCGCTGGAATCGCCCCGAATGTCGGGACCGCGCGTGGGATACGCGATCTCGACCAGGACGCGTTTGGCAAGCAGGCTGCTAGATACGGTGATCACTTTTTCGCGCGCCTCGGCAGCGGATTTCTCCGCGTCCACCAGCAGGTTCATCAGCACCTGTTCGATCTGGCCTGGCGAACCGAGCACGATGGCGCGTTTGACGGCGAGCTGCGACTTGATTTCCACGCCCTTCACTTTCCACTCGGGCGCGCGAAACTTGAGCAGTCCCGACAGGATGGCGTTGAGGTCCAGCGGCTCAGCTTGCGATTGTTCGACGTTGCCGAAGGAGACCAGGCGGCCCACAATCTCATTGGCCCGGGTGGCTTCGGTGGTGATGGATTCGAGCTCGGGATGAGGCGCTTCGCCATTTTGGGAGCGCAGCACCGCGGCCAACTCGGCGATGGATTGCAGCGGAGAACGGAGCTCGTTGGCGACATCGGAGATTAACTGACCGGCGGCCGCCAGCTTCTCGCTACGGAACAAATGTTCGCGCATGGAGTGCTGCTCCTGCAGCTTGAGCGCGGTGGCGATTTGATTGGCCAGATGTTGCATGGCGGCCTGCTCGCCCTGGCTGAAATAGTGGAAGCGGCTGGAGTGACGGATCGCGAGCACTCCCATCAGTTCGGCTTGCGCGAACATGGGGACGAACAACACGGAACGCGGCGATACCGCGGCTTCCTCGCGGCGAAAATGCGGGCTGCGGCGCGTATCTGGAACCGCCAGCATGGTATGGCCGCGGAAGCAGGCGGCGACGCCCGACGCCATGGAACTGGCGGGCGCCTCAGGATCGACCACGTCCACCGCGGAGTTCGCGGTATGAATGCCTTCGAGCAGCTTGGTGGCGCGATTGTGAACATATAGCCCAACGCCTGAGGCGTCAGAGAGCGCAGGGAGATTCACCGTCAAACGGCGCAGGATTTCGGTGGAAGACGTCGCGCCAATCACCTGTTCCCCGAGCGAATTCAGCAGCCGCATCTGTTTGCGGAGCCCGGCCATGCGCTGCTCTCGGAACCACCAGATGAGAGCCAGCGACCCGGCCAAAATCAGCGCGGCTAGCAGAAATGGAGGCTGGACCACCCAACCGCGCTCGATTACGGACACGGAACTCGGGCTTGCGATCAGCACTTGAAAGAAGCGATCGTAGGGCGGCAGAGTGCAGTATTGGCTGGCGATGCCAGTGACGCGGACACGATCGCCGATCCGGAAGCCGGTCAACTTCGGGCCGGAATCCCGCCGCGCGCGGGGCAGAAAAATATGCAAATCCTGGCTTCGGGCGCCAATCAGGAGCAGGTCCCCACCGCCATTCTGATCTTCGTCGGTGACGATGTTGTCGGTGGTGATCAGGACGCCCATGTAGCGAAACGAAGCCAAGTCGGATGCCGTGACTGCGAGCGGGGTGGGCGGCGGTGTATGGCGCAACCGGCGAACGGTTTGGGGTACAAGAATGGGCAATCCGGCGCGATTCGCGACAACGCCCTGGGCCTCCACCCAATCGCCGGGGGACATGCCCTGGAACAACGACGATGACGTTCGCAAGAGCAGTCCGTAATGCTTTTCGTCTTGAATGGGCAGGTAGTAAGAATCCGCGATCCAAAGGGGTTGCGTGTAGACTTGGCCGGTGACGAGGGCTTGCTGGGCTTCATAGGTGGGCACGTAGTCGGGCCCAGTGCGCGAGCCAACCTGTTGGAGGGTGAGTTTGGTTTGGGCGGTGGCGGTGAAGACTAGAAGCGGCAGCAGGCAGAGAACTGCTATGACCGGTGCGGAGAAGCGGGTCTTGCCCCAAATTTCCACAGGCGACAGATCGGCGAAATTCGGCTTAAACTCCAACGCTATCAATGTCTTTCGAGCGTCGCGCTGCACGGTTTTGCCAGATGAGGGTACTTAACGGGATGATAACACGGGAGGACGCGAAATGCGCCGAACGAAGCCAACATGGCCGGATGAGAGATCGAGGATGCGCACGGAGCCTCCGGTTGCC
>DATHMO010000226.1:0-13441 GCA_035486995.1 Bryobacteraceae bacterium | reverse complement strand
GTTTCGCGATCGCCGGTGAAATCCTGCACCACGCGCAGTTCGTTGGTCAGCGTCATGATGGACACCACGTCGGACGCAGTCATTTGCGTGTCGATGAACTTGATGGCGGCGTCGCGCGCGCGAATCTGCTCGGCGGGCTGCATGGACGAAAGATCGAAGAACATCGCGATCAAGCGGCGGTCCTTGAGATCATCCGCTTTTAAGGGGGGCTTTGGCTCCGGCGGAGTCGGCTTGGCTTCCGCTGGCGCGGGCCCGCGAATCTTCAGCGTTGGAGCGGGGGCTTCGATCGACGGCAATGTCTCACCATTCAGGCGTTGCAAGTCGAACACCGCGATCTGCTGCGGCTTGCCGTCCTCGAGCAGCGTGAACTGATCCTTCTTCAAATTCTCGATCGCCTTGCCGCTTTTGTCGCGCACGGTAACGTTCACGATCACAAGATTTGTGTTGGTCTTGAAGGTGGGAGCCACTTGGTCTTGCGCCAGCATTACAGCGCAAGCCAACACCGTCGCCACAATTCTAAGCGCGCAATTGAACATTGGAAGCCATCCCTTTAAAACCGGAACCTGATGTTGATGTCGGCGGTTCGCATCGCGCCGGCCGTGGTAGGCAGGCCATAGAGAGCCGACCCGACCACGGTGTTCACGTTCGTGATGTTCACGTGATTCAAAGTATTAGTGGTCTCCAGCCGGAGTTCCAGGCGTTTGCGGCTGCCCTCGCCGCCTAAGGTGAAGTAGCGGCCAAATGCCGCATTAAGCGCCCACATCCACGGACCTGGAATCGTATTGCGGCCGGCATCGCCCAGTTCGCCCGGCGGCGGTGCTGTGAACGCGGCCAAATTGAAATATCCGCTTCCATCCTCCACCGGCAAACCCGTGGCTTCGGCGCGCCCGCTGCCAACGACTCCGGTTCCCGCGACGTTCGATTGATTGCCCAGAATACGCGCGGTCAGCGGAGTACCGCTTTCAAGCAGCGCCGATCCGCTCAGTGTCCAGTTGCGCTTCCACCAACTGGCCTGCACCGGCGTGCTAAGCACGTAATTCAGATTCAACACGTGCCGCCGGTCGAAGCTCGAAAGCCCGCGCTCGGCGCTCAAATCGAAGGCATTCTGCGCCACGACGTTGCCGACTCCACCGAATGTGGAGCTGTCGTCAATCGACTTCGAATACGTGTAGATGATGTTAAACGACATGTTGCGCGCAAAGCGGCGCATCAGCCGCGCCTGCCCGGCATGATAAATCGAATTGCCCCACGAACTGTCGTAAATGAACTGCTCGGCGTCGGAGATGTGCAGGTTCTGTTGCGAGCTGAGCGGGCTGGATCCGAGCTCCGCGCGATTCGGCACGGTTTCGGTGTCCAGGTCCGTTCCCTTGGTTCCGATGTAGCTCAACTCGACGAAAAACGAGCGGCTGAAATTCTGCTGCAGACTCACGTTCCAACTTTGTGCGTAGCCCACCTTGTAATCTTTCTGGACCGCGTAGGTATTGAGTACCGTGGCGTTGGTGGGCGCCGTGGCCAGTCCATTTTGCAGAGTCAGAACGTTCGCCGCGCTGGTGGTGAGCGTTTGTGTCATGGCGAAGGGCGGCTGCTCCGACAGTTCCGTGGCCAGGCGATTGAGCGCAGTGGGATTGTAGTAAATCCCGTAGCCTAGCCGCACTACCGTGGAATGCTTCGCGCTCGGCTTCCACGCCAGGCCAGCGCGCGGAGCGAAATCGTGGCGATCCGGTTCGATCAGGCTGTCAGGATAAGCGCCCGAATACGGCCCCACCGCACCCGGCAACACCGGAGCCACCGCCGCAAAATCAGGCGCGATGTCGAGATTCACCAGGTGCCCATATTTCTCCGAGAGCGGCGAATAATATTCGTAGCGCAGCCCAAACATCAGCGTCAGGGTGGGATTCACTCGCCAATCGTCATTCGCATAAACATCCCAGGAATTTTGGCGGAAATACGTGCTGTCGCCTCCGAATTGCACCGAGCTCGACTGGGGCAAGCCCAGCAGAAAATCGGCGAAATCCAATCCTGTATTGGGCAGCGGCTGGCCACTGGAATTGAACGCGCTGGTGGCGATTCCGCTGAACGCGAACGTGCCGCGCGCGTTCTGATCCTGGGTAGTATTGCGATCCTGGCGCTTGAAATCGCCTCCGAACGTCATGGAGTGATTTTTCTTTACCCACTGGTAGGAATCGCCCTCGGACAGGTATTGAACCACCGAATTCGACGGAAGCGCGTCCGTGAGACTGGCAAAATTAGTGAACGAGATGGTTGGCGGACCATAATTGATCGGCTCCTGCGAAGTTCCCTGGATGCCGAGTTCGCCTGCCACGTTGGGCCCGAACGAGAAGTACGAATCCTGCGTCGTCCGATTGCGGTTAAACGTCAGCTGCGCGGTATTGATGCCGTTGGCGCCGAAGTTATGAGTCCAGCTCAGATTCGAATTGTCGCCAAAACCGTTGCCCGGATCGAGAAATCCGAACAGCTGCGCCGTATCGCTCTTACGCCGCTGGAAGCTCTCGTTCAGCGCCAGCCGGTCGTTCTTGCCGAAATTCTGGTTCAAACGCAAACTCACGTTGTCGGTGTCGGCCGGGACCGCAGTAACAAAATCGAAGTTCTGCACATCGCCAGGGAGGTTCGGCAGCGGGATGTACTTGAGCAACCCCAGCGCGGCTGGATTCAGAAGGCTGGTGGGGATCATATTGCCCTGAAATGGCGCGCTAGTGGCCGGATTATAGATGGTTGGCACCACGCCATTAACGAAGGTCTGAGAAAAATCTCCGGCGCGCTCGGCGGCCGTGGGCACCGTGCCGACGTTATAGAACGCGCTCTGCCCGCGCGTGCCGTAATAGGTGAGCGTAAAGAAAGTGGAGTCGCCCTTCAGAAGATGCGGGATGCGCAGAGGGCCGCCGATGACGCCGCTCCAGCGATAGTTATTGAAATCGGGCTGCGGAGTGGGCTGCCCGCTGAGCGAAAATGCTTTGGCGTCGGTGGAAGCGCCTTGCCATTGGAACGAGACGTTGCCGTGGATACCCTGGCGCCCGCGATTCGCGCGATTGCCAATCAGCCGGCCGTTGCCGTTTCCACCTGGACGCCGGCCCTGCCCGCCGAAACCACCGCGCCCACCGCCGAACCCGCCACCGCCGCCGAATCGTCCACCGCCTCCGCCCGGGCCACCAGCGCCGCCAGCTCCCGGAGTACCTGGAACACCTCCGGGCTGGCCTTCCACCGCGGCTCCGCCTACACCGCCTGGAGGGCCCTGGAATCCCTGGGCTGGGCCGCCGCGCAATCCAAAATCGTTCTGGCCGTCTTGCAAGCTGGTGCTGAGCGTTCCATTCACCAGGAACGCTTCGTTCGCGTTGGCGCCGTTTTGTGGAGCTGCAATATCAGGCGGCGGAGCGGCTGCAAGCTGATCGACTTCGTTCTCGGTAGTGGCCCGGAAACCGCCCTGTTGCTGGCGTTGCGGACGTTCGGCCACCTCTCGCTGGCGTGGCTGCAGTTCGAGAGTCCATTCTACCGGCGCCGACGCGCCCGCACCGATCTGCACGTCTTTGCGAGAGGTTTGAAACCCGAACATCTGCACTTCGATCTTGTAGGCTCCTGGTGCGAGATCCGGCAGTTCGTAATTGCCCGACTCATCGGTGGTGGTCAGCGTGCGATGTTCGCCTTGGGTAGCGATCACGGTGGCGCCGGGCAGCGGCTGCCCACTGAACTTCACCGTTCCCGTTTGCGTGACGCTCGTTTGCCCGTATAGCAACGGGGCAAGCATCAAAAAGAAGAAAATGCGGGGCACTATCTAAAGGATCGCATTTCCAATCGTGTGCGTTACGAGATTCGCTGTAAAAGAGGGTAAATGGCCGCAGGTTTGCTCTAGATAGTTACTAGCGGGCTTTCAATAGCACCACGGTGATATTGTCGGGACCGCCGGCTTGCTTGGCAGCTTCAATCAAGCGTTCGCACTTGGCCTGGAGAGACCCGTTGCCAGCCAACTTTTCGGCCATCACTCCCGGCTCCAGCACACCGTGCAAGCCGTCGCTCGAAATCATGATCAGCTCGCCTGGATGTGGGCGTAAGGTGTAGGAGTGTACGCGCAACTCCGGGCTGACGCCGATCGCCATGGTCAAGACGTGCCGCATGGGGTGAGTTTTCAAGCTGGTTTCGTCGATCCCCAGTTTGCGGCCGACTTCGTTCACCCAAGTCTGATCTTCGGTAATGCCGGTGAGCTCGCTCCCGTTGTACAGATAGACGCGGCTGTCGCCCACGCTCGCGATCAGCAATTCGGGACCGGACTCGAGCGCCGCCACCAGCGTGGTTCCCATGCCCTCGAGGTCCGGATTGCTCGCCGCCTCCTTCATCACTTTGAGGTTGGCTTCGCGAAAGGCCTGAAAGAGCGTCTCCGCGTCTGGCGTGGGATTCTTCTGAATCACGGCCGCTACGGTTTCGACGGCTAGCTTGGACGCGTGCTCACCAGCCTGTGCGCCTCCCATCCCGTCGGCCACGATGTAGACACCGGTGGGAGAGATCAGATAGAAATCTTCGTTGTTTTGGCGGACGCAGCCAGAATCCGATAGACCGAACGCTTCGAGCATGAGCTTTTTGGATTATACCCGTTTGGCCGAGCCCAAACGCGCCTCAAGGTTTTTCGGGTTGCAGCACGGCCTTCAACTGCCAATAGGCGCTCTCTTCGTAGTTGATTTTCAGGCGCTCCAGTCCTTCGGTCTGCGAATCGCCGGGCCGTGGACCGCTTTGCTTTTCACAGCGCGCTAGCAGGAGCGAGGCTTGTGCATCGGCGGGATCGTGATCGAGCGCGGCGCGAAAACGTTCGGCCGCGGCGGTAAAGCTGCCCGCACGCCACAGCGCATAACCCAGATTGAACTGGTAGATGGGATCGCTGCGGTCGCCTTCCAATGCTTTGCGAAAATCGTCCACCGAGGACGGCAGCCGATTAGCGCGCGATTCGGCCGCCGCCAGGTTGTTGTACACCTCACTCAACGGAACGACACGCGCCACCGCTTGGAAGGCGGCTGCGGCGCCCGCATAATCGCCGCTGTTGTAGCGGCACAGGCCGAGAAAGAAATTCGCTTCGTGATAGTGCGCGTCGCCGGGCGCCACTTTTTGAAACCACTCCGCAGCCGATTTATATTCCTTCTTGCTCCACAGCAGGCGGCCGAGCTGAAAATCGGGCAGGGAGTAGTGGCTGTCCAGATGCGCTGCTTGGGTAAAGAAGCGGTGCTTGTCGTCAGCATTGGACGCGAGCAGCCCGCGCGTGTAGTTTTCTACCGCGTCTACTCGTACCGCCGGGTGCCGTTCGCGAAATTCGGCTTCCGATGGGGCTCCCGCAGGTTTCAAGAATCGCAAAGTCTGCCACGCCAGGTGTTCCTGTAGCGCCGCGAGATCCTCCAGCGCTCCCACCTCGCGAAATTCAGGGCCCTGCTTCATGCGCTTCAGATCCAATACGCGCGCCGTAATCAGCAGCGAGGCCCCGTTCCTGGTGGCAGCTTTCGTCGACGCATCGGGCGAAGCTTTGACGTCGAACTGTCCGAAGATCACCTGCTCAGCATCCAGCTCTTCTCCGATTTTCACCACGGATGCTTTGGTGAGCAGCGAATAGGGACGCAAAGAAAGCCGGCTGTAGGCTTGCATGCGATCGTCGCGATCGAGCGCCATCAACCCTTCCGACGAAAGCCCTTCGCGCACCGATTCCGCCAGGCTCTCGCCCATCCAATCGAGATTGGAATCGTTCGAGACGTTGAAGAACGGCAAGACGAGATACGTAACGGCTTGGGCGTGAGGAAGAATCAGGCAAAAACAAACCGAGGCCCACAAAATACTGCGCACATGCTTATTTTAGCGCGCAGGGGGAGGCGTGGGCCCCGGAGAAACCTCGGCGAGATCAGTTAGTCGCGTTGCCGGATTTCTCGAACACCAAACGCTTGTCGGTGCCCCCCAACCGAATCTCTTCCACTTGCGTGCCGCTCAGCCGCACGGCAGTGCTCGAAAACTTCTGGTTCGCGGTTTCCACTTTCACGGGGACTTCGGTCTCCGTCTTGCCCTGTTTGATGACCGCCACGTTGTCGCTCTTCAGCTCAACTTTGTAGTCGCCTGCCTTGAGTTGTGCACCGTTCACCGTTACTGGCTGATAAAAGGTCACGTTGTAGCTCGAGGCTGCGCTGGCGATCGCGAGAGCAGCGGTAGCAAATCCCAATAGAACATTCTTAACCATGTTTGTAGCTCCTCAACCAAACTTGTCTCACTTCACGTACTTATACGCGCGAACTACGCGGACGTTCCCAAGAATTCGAAATAAATTTGGTGACGATAAAGTTTCAGATTGCCGCTCGAACGATCGCGAGAGCATGGTCTTGTACACCGGGATCATCTCCGAAACCGGAGAGCCAGTGCACAGCATGTTCTTTTCGAAACCAGGTTATTTGGCGCTTAGCGTAGCGGCGCGTTTCAAGCTGTGTGGATTCGAGCGCTTGTTCCGGCGTGAGCGCTCCATCCATCAGTTGCAGAGCTTGCTTGTAGCCGAGGGACTCGAACGGTTTGGCTGAGCGCGAGACCCCGGACGCGAGCAAACCGCGCACCTCGTCCATGAGTCCGTGTTGAAACATGGCTTGTGTGCGGGCATTTAAACGTTCGTAGAGCAAATCGCGCGGCGGATCGAGTCCGAGCTTGATGGGACGAAAACCGGTGAGCGGCGCGCGGCCTCGTTCAAATAGCGACGATATGGACTGGCCTTCGATCAACCGAACCTCCAAGGCGCGCATGGTTTTGTTCTTGTCGTTGGGATGAATACGCGCAGCCGCTGCTCGATCCAACCGCGACAGTATCCGATGCAGGCTTCCCGGATGGCTCGTCTCACGGAGCTCTAAACGCTCGCGTAAAGCTTCATCGCGCGCGGGGCCCGGGAACAAGCCATCGAGCAGGGCTCGCAGATAGAATCCAGTGCCGCCGGCGATCACGGGAACGCGTCCACGGGCCGCAATTTCGCGCAGTACCGACTCGGCCGCACGTGCGTAATCGCCCGCGGTGAACAATTGGTCCGGGTCGATCACATCGATCAAATGATGCGGAATGCCCTGCCGCTCCACCGCCGGCACTTTGGCCGTCCCGATGTCGAAACCGCGATAGACCTGCAGCGAATCGCAGTTGACAATCTCGCCTCCCACGGTAAGCGCAACGTGCTGAGCCAGCGCGCTTTTGCCGGAGCCGGTGGGTCCTACCACAATGGGAAGTGGAACTAAAGACTCCTGGTTCACGTCGAGAGCATCATAGCGCGTGCGTCCTCACATTCCCCACAAATCCGCCGTTCGCGACCTGGCCCAGACTTCGGGGTTATACTGGTGACGAGTCCGTTTTTCCTTGGATCGCCGCGATCCGGGTAAGGAAAGAGAGCCTTTTTTCGATGATCCCAACTCGCCGGTTGGCTAGCCTCCCCTGTCTCCTGTTAGCGGCCTCCGCTGCTTTCGCCCAAAGCACCCCTCCCGCGGCTCAGCCGCCGGCATCCAGCGCCGGGCAGAGCGACAAAGCAGCCGCGTATTACAACTATTCGCTCGGGCACCTGTACTCGGAATTGGCGGCGGCCTACGGCAATCGCGGAGAATACTTCAATAAGGCGGCGGAGAGCTATCGCGCCGCGTTGAAGGCGGATCCAGGCGCGACGTTTATCTCCGAGGAACTTTCGGACCTGTACATCCAATCCGGCCGGCTGCGCGAAGCGGTCACGGACGCCGAAGAAGCTCTGAAGCAAAACCCCAACGATTTGAACTCGCGCCGCCTTCTGGCGCGCATCTACACGCATCTGATCGGCGATGCGCAGAGTAATCAGATCGATTCCGACATGGTGAAGAAGGCCATCGAGCAATACCAGAAGATCACCGAAACCGATCCGAAGGACGTCGATAGCTGGATCATGTTGGGCCGCCTTGAGAAGGCGCTCATGAATTCCACCGAAGCGATGGCCGCATACAAGAAGGCGCTGGAGCTGGACGCCAGCAACGAAGACGCGATGACGGGCCTCGCGACGGTGTACGCGGATCTGGGCGACAACAAAGCCGCCGCGGAGATGCTGCAGAAGGTGGCCGACAAGGACCCCAATCCGCGCAGCCTCACCAGCCTGGCGAGCGTTTACGAACAGCTGAAAGATTACTCATTGGCCGCGGAGATGTTGCGCCGGGCGCTGGATCAACAGCCCGGCAATACCGATTTGAAGCACGCGCTGGCCGAGGATCTGCTGCTCTCCGACCAGCTGGACGATGCTCTGAAGCTGTATCAGGAAGCCATCGCCGAAGATCCCAAGGACGAACATTCGCTGCTCAGAATGTCGCAGATTTACCGCCAGAAGCGCGATTTCGCTAAGGCGCGGGAAGCCGCCGACAAGGCTAAGGAAGTGGCGCCCGACGACCTGGAAGTGCAGTTCAACGACGTCAACCTGCTGGAAGCGGAAGGCAAGATTCCGGAAGCCATCAAGACTCTGAAAGGCATACTGGACGCGACCGCCAAGAAGACTTATAGCGCTTCGGAAAAGAGCAGCCGCAGCTTCCTGCTGCAAACTTTGGCGGAGTTGGATCGCAACATCGAACAGTACAACGCCGCCATCGACGCATTCCACCAGCTTGCGGATCTCGATCCGGATTCCGGTGCGCGCGTGGCCGCCGAGATCATCGAAACGTACCGGGAAGCGAAGGAATATCCGAAGGCTGAGGCTGAAGGCGACGCGGCGGCCAAGAAATATCCCAACGATCGCTTCGTGATCACGGCGCGCTCCAGCGTGCTCTCGGACTTGGGGAAGAACGATCAGGCCATCGCCGAAACCAAGAAGCTGCTGGGCGGCAAGAACGATCGCGAAGTCTATTTGACGCTGGCCGACATTTACGAAAAATCGAAGAACTTCACCGAGATGGGCAAGGTGCTGGACTCCGCCGAAGCGCTTTCGGTATCGAGCGAAGAGAAGCAGACTCTGGCGTTCCGCCGCGGCGCCATGTACGAGCGCATGAAGAATTTCCAAGGCGCGGAGGCCGAATTCCGAAAAGTGCTGGCGCTTAATCCCGATCACGACGCAGCGCTGAATTATCTGGGCTTCATGCTGGCGGACCGCAACGTTCGCCTGGACGAAGCTCGCGACATGATCGTCAAGGCGCTGTCGCACGAGCCCACCAGTGGCGCCTATCTGGATAGCCTGGGATGGGTCTACTTCCGCCAAAACAAACTGCCGGAAGCCGAGGACAAACTGCGCGAGGCGTTGCAGTACATGTCGCGCGATCCAACAGTGCACGATCATTTGGGCGAAGTCTACTTCCGCGAGGGCAAAGTGCGCGAAGCCATCGCACAATGGCAAAGCTCGCTGCGAGAGTGGCAGGCTGGCCCGCCCAGCGACATGGACCACACCGAAATGGCCAAGGTCCAGAAGAAGCTTGAAGACGCCAAGGTCCGGCTGGCCCGCGAAACTGGAGCCAAGCAACAGTAACTTCGCCAAAACTCCTCCAAGTGTGATAAATTTCTCCTCTGGGAGAAATTCATGAAAAGCTACATCGCGAGCCTTTGTCTGCTCGTGCTGCCTGGAGTTGTATCGCTAACGGCGCAAGAGAAGCAGAACTTCGTTATCAACGTCGGCACGCCCGAAGGACAGATCCTGCAGTCTCTCGGTCAGGAGACCGATGATGCCCACAAGATCACGCTCGCCCAGGATTTTCTCGCGAAATATCCCAAGCACGAAGCGGCTGGCTGGGTAGCCGCGCAATTGGAGTCCTCGCTGCTGGCGTCAAAAGAGAATGACAAGGTTTTGGAGGCGGCCGACGCCGCGTACGCTAATGGTCCCGATATGGACGCTGCGTACTATGCGTTGAAGGCCGCGGTAGCCAAAGAAGATGTGGAGCTGACCAAGAAATGGTCGGCGCGCACTGCGGAAGCCGCACGCAAAAACATCGCTACCATCAAGCCCACCGATGAGGATGGGAAGCAGCAACTCGAGTACGCCAAGCAGGTAAACGAATATTCCGAATACGGACTCTATGTGGTGGCGTTGAAAGCGCAGCCCAAGGACGAGGTGGATCTGGTGGATACTCTGATCAAGCAGAATCCCAAGAGCCAGTATCTCCCCGAAGTGGCCACCAGTTACTTCGCGGCTTTGGGAAAAGCAGGTGAAGTGGCGAAGGTGTGTCCCGCCGCCGACAAGATGGCCGTGGATAAGAACGCCGAGGCGATGATTCAGGCGGCCGATTGCGCCTGGCGGGCCAACCGTGCAGCGAATGTTATCAGCTATGGGTCCAAAGCCGCCGAAGCGATCAACACACGAGGGAAGCGCGAAGGCGTGAGCGACGCCGATTGGGCCACGCAAAAGAGCGTCCTGCTCGGCACTGCGCAGTTTTACATCGGCGTCGGCAATGCCATGGACATGAGATTCGGCCCAGCCAACAGAGCTCTGCGCGCCGCGCTACCGGCTATCAAAGGCAACTCGCAGCTCTACTCCATCGCTCTGTTCGATCTGGGTCTGGCCAACTATAGCCTTGGCAAGCCGGTCGGCGACAAAGCGCAGATGCGCGAAGGGTTGAAGTTCTTCCAGGAATCGGCGGCGATCAGCGGCCCGATGCAGGATCAGGCGTCGCGCAACGCCAAGCTGGTGCTCGGCGAACTGGGCGGCAAGTAGCGCTCATTGCGCCCGACCCACAAAGCCAGAGAGAAGTTCATTCTCGCCGCCACTAGCCAATGTTCCCAACGGGTGCATTGTGCTACGAACCACGTTCTTACTGGCTCTGGTTTTCGGATCCATTTCGGCCCAAACTCCCGATCCCGCATACCAGCCGCTTGATCGCGCCTATCAGGCTCTGCGTGAGAAAGCCTACGATCAAGCCATTGCCAGCTTTGGTCAAGCCATCGCGCTAGCGCCGAACCGGCCGGCTATTCGCAAGGACTTGGCGTACACGCTTCTCAAGGTGGGAGAAAACGAAGCCGCCCGCGATCAGTTTGGCGAGGCGATGCGGCTGGACCCCACCGATCAACATGTCGCGCTTGAATATGCGTTCCTGTGCTACGAGACCAAGCAGCAGGCCGAGGCGCGGCGCATCTTCGATCGCATCCGTAGGAACGGCGAAGGGCCGCTCAAAGACACGGCCGAGCAGGCGTTTCAAAACATCGATCAGCCGCTCGCCACGGGGATCGCAAGATGGCTGAAAGCGCTGGAGGTTTCGCCTGACAATTTCAGCGCACACCAGGAACTTGCGGAACTGGCCGAACAGCGCGATGACCTGGAACTGGCTGCCGTGCACTACGAAGCGGCCTGGAAGCTGCGGCCGGACGAGCGTTCCTTTATGCTGGACCTCGGCCGCGTCTGGAAAATGCTTGGCCGCACGGAAGAGGCTAACTTCATTTTGTTAGCGGCATCGCGGGGCGCACAACCTCGTGTGGCGGAGCGTGCGCGGGCGTTGCTGCCAGATCGCTACCCCTACGTCTACGAGTTTGAGAAGGCACTGGCGCTAGATCCGAACAATTTCGAGTTGCGACGCGAGTACGCTTATCTGCTGCTCGCGATGAGCAAGAAGGATGATGCGGAGGGCCAATTCAAAGCGCTCCATGAGGCCGCCCCGAACGATCTGCTCAGCGGCGCCCAGCTGGGCTTCCTGCGCCTGAATCGGCAAGATTACGCCGGTGCGCAGCCGCTGCTCGATCAAGTTCTTAAGGGCGATGACGACGAACTGGCCGATCGCGTTCGCACCGCGCTCAAGCTTCCGCAAACCCTGCGCAAGCGCATCGCGTCAACGCAGGAGACTTCCGCGGAAGCCAAGGCGCTGGCCGAGAAAAGCATGCAGGCCGGCTACATGAAGGATGCTTTGAAATATCTGACCATCGCACATGAGAACGACCCGGTGGATTTCAGTGTGATGTTGAAGCTCGGCTGGGTGTACAACATCATGCACGACGATCAGGACGCAATCAAATGGTTCAATCTCGCGAGCAAGAGTCCCGATGCGGCCATCTCCGAGCCAGCCAGCAAGGCGTACAAGAATCTCGCGCCGCAATTTGCGCTGTTCCGCACCACGGTGTGGATCTACCCGTTCTTCTCCAGCCGCTGGCACGACGCTTTCGGCTACGGGCAAGTGAAAACCGAATTGAAGCTGCGGCGTTTTCCAATTCACCCCTACGTTTCGATGCGGCTGGACGGCGATGTTCGCGGAAACATCGGGCCCACCGTCGGCAATTCCAATCCGCAGTATCTATCCGAGAGCTCGTTTATCTTCGCGATCGGTGCTTCAACCACGCCCTGGCACGCCATCACGAGCTGGTTCGAAGCGGGCGAAGCGGTGAAGTATCTCCCCAGCCGCACAGATATCGGCGCGATGATTCCCGACTACCGCGGCGGTTTGTCTTACGGCAAGGGCTATGGCCATCTGATGAACAGCTCCCAGGGCTTTTATGTGGAAACCAACGACGACATGGTTTTCGTCAGCCGCTTTCAAGACGATCTGCTGTGGTATTCGCAGAATCGCGGCGGCTATACGCTGGCGCCTCTGGAGGGCTTCGGGGGATTGCAATCGCAAGTCTATTGGAACGTCAACGGCACGGCGGACAGCCTGCACCAATACTGGGCGAACTATGCGGAAACCGGGCCCGGCCTGCGATTTCGCTTCAGCGATTTGCCGAAGTCGCTGCTGTTCTCGGTGAACTTCCTGCGTGGCGCCTACCTGGTGAATCTGGACAATCCCCGCCGTCCTAATTTCTTCGATTTGCGAGTTGGACTCTGGTATGCATTTACGCGTTAGATTTGCGTTTGTTTTTCTCGGACTCGCGGTGTCCTTACAAGCCGCAACTTTCAACTATTACATCGCCGGTGACGATGCCGGGCCCTGGCCGCAAATCTTCTCGGCCATCGGACTTACGCGCGCAGTCGGCGGCCCAGCGAGTCTCTTCGTGGTTCGGCAGGTGACGCCCGGTTCCGTCCCGCAGTGGATTCAGCGCGTGGAACAAGGCGGTGTGGTGGTGCTGGAAGGTGAGAGCGATCTCGCGGCGGCGCTTGGCGTTAAACCGTCGAGCAAACGCGTGGTGGTGCGGAGCATCGTTGACCAGCGAGCGCCCAAACTTGGCATCGTCTGGGAGACGTCGCTCGAGATTCCGGTGTTCGATCTTCCCAAAGACGCAACCGTGCTCGCTGCTGAACGGTGGGACCATGCGCCCGTGATGGTAGCGCTTCATCGCGGCTCTGGCGCCGTGTTGTGGATCGCGGCACCGCCCGGCAAGGAAGGTTACGAACGCTTCCCGTACCTGCTGCAAGCTCTCAACGATCTCGGCGTGAAGCCTCCGTTTCACAGCCAGCGCTTGTGGGCATTTTTCGACGGGTCCTATCGTTCGCGCGTGGATCTGGATTACTTCGCCGAACGCTGGCGGAAGGCCGGGATCAGCGCGCTGCATGTTGCCGGCTGGCATTATTACGAACAGACGCCCGAGTCGGACGCAT
>DATHMO010000225.1:0-8343 GCA_035486995.1 Bryobacteraceae bacterium | reverse complement strand
ACGAGCGGCAAGATGATCAACGTGGCGCGCCGACGAGCAGACGCGCTGACATTCAGCATTCGTTCAAATCCTCCATAGATCTTCGGAAGCCTCCCTGGAAGGGAGACAAGCAGACAGGTATTGCGAATCCCTTAAATACCTCCGATCACCATAGCGCACTGGGGGCATCGGCGCAACCGCGCGCGACCCGGGAAAGTTCCGGTATCAACTGGCGTGATAATTAAATCACCTGAAGAATCATGCATTTAAGGTAGAGCGTCTCCGGTACTGTGAGCAAAACCGGATGGTCCTGGGCCTGCATACGCCTTTCGATCACACGCAGCTTCCTCCCGGTGTCGAGTGATGCCGACGCCACAATCTCAAGCAGCGCCGCCTCGCTCAGATGATGCGAGCAGGAACATGTCACGAGTATTCCGCCTGAGTTCAGTAGTTCCAGCGCGCGCCGATTGATCTCACGATAGCCGCGCACCGCCGCTTCCAGGTTCTGCCGCGATTTCGCGAACGCCGGCGGGTCCAGCACCACGATGTCGAACCGCCGATGCGCCGACGCGTATCCGGCAAGTAGCTCAAATACATCCGCTTCGCGGAATTCGACGTTCGAAATTGTATTGGCCTCGCAATTGAGCCGCGCCGCTCGCAAAGCCGCTTCCGAGCTGTCCACCGCCTCCACACTCTCGCACTTCGGCGCCAGATGCAGGGCGAATCCGCCCGTAGATGCGAAGCAATCCAGCGCCCGGCCGCGCGCGTAACGAGCCGCGGCGACGTAATTCTCCCGCTGATCCAAGAAGATGCCGGTCTTCTGTCCGTGCAGCAAATCGGCGTGAAGGGCCAGATCATTCATCTGGATGGGGACCATATCCGGCACGCTGCCCGCCAGCACGCCCGTCTGCAACGGCAGGGCTTCCCGCTTTCGTACCGCGACGTCGTTCCGCTCCACGATTCCGAGCGGCGAGAAAAGCTCTTCCAGCACGCTCACGACCTCGGCCTTGGCGCCATCCATCCCTTGATCCAGTGTCTGAATCGTGAAGTACTCGCCGTAGCGATCGATCACCAGGCCCGGCAGTTGATCGCCCTCGCCATGCACCAGCCGATAAGCTTCGGTATTTGAAACCACGCGCTTGCGATATGCCTCGGCCTCCGCGATGCGTCTCAGAAAAAATGCCCGATCAATAGTCTCAGGACGCCCCGACAGCATCCTCAATGAGATCTGCGACGCGTCGCTATAGTGCGCCGTCCCCACCCCGGCGCCGCTAGGATCAACAACGACCACGGCCTCGCCGGCCACCGCTTCGCCGCGATCCAGCAAGTCGCTCGTAAATATCCAGGGATGCCCCGAAGCAATTCGGTTCGCGCCCTTGCGATTGATTCGTACAGTGTGCAAGTTTCCAGTCTAGCGGTACCCCAATCTCGCGGTTACTAACTAGACATCCTGCCGTATTGCGGTAACCTCTCAAGTATGGTTGTTCAACGATTGTTTCTCGCTGGCCTGCTTCTCTCGGCCGCCGCGTTTGCGCAAGCGCCGCAGTATACGATCACCGACCTGGGTTCCCTGCCGGGATTTCCGGCCTGCACCGCGACCGGCCTCAGCCAGTCGGGAAACGTGACCGGATATTGTGTTGCCACTCCCGGACAGGACCTTCTCGACAACCCAAGTACGCACGGATTTATCTACTCCAACGGCACCCTAACGGACTTGAACCTCAACCTGAAGAGCCTCGACTCACCTTTGCCGATGGCAGTGAACGATTCGGGCGTTATCGCCGGGGCCAACGTGAATATCGATGTGGAAGCGCCTTCGGTTTCCGTGGCGCCATTTATCGTCCAGTCGAATGGCACTCTGTCGCTGCCCCAGGGGCAAATGCAGGGAGTGCTCCCGTTCGGTTTGAACAATAACGGGCAATTGGCGGGATCGCAGATTCAGGTCAGTAAAACTTCCCTCAATCTTTTCCTGAACAGCGTGGCGGTTTTTTACACCCTCTCGACCGGCGTTACTAGCATTTTGGGATCGGACGACGCGGCTTTCGGTATTAATTCAGGCGGCACCGTGGCCGGCGCAAGCGTTGGTCAGGACGGCAACTCAGTGGATCCCCTACTTTGGGTGGGCGGCCTGGCGCAGTCGCTGCCCATACTTAGTCCTTACAAGCAGAGTCTCGCGACCTCGGTGAACGACTCGGGAGTCGCGGCGGGCGCCGCCGTCAACATCAGTTTTACTTTGGACACTACAGGCAACCTGGCGCACGCAGTCATCTTCAATGCGGATGGAACGGTTACCGACCTGGGCGTGGTAGGGACCGATCAGAGCAGCCTCGCTACCGGGATCAACAATTCAGGCACAGTGGTCGGCTTCAGCAATCAGAACCCGCCCGATTTTACGATCCAACTCCAGGCCATCCTCGAGGATCCCAAAGGCACCACTCGCGGCTTCGTCTATACCAACGGAAAGATCTACGATCTGAACACGCTGCTTACGAACGGGACCGGCTGGAGCCTGGCCTATGCCACCGCCATCAATAATGCTGGACAGATCATTGGCACAGGAACCCTTCAGACCCCCAGCGGCCCGGTGCAACACGGCTTTCTCTTGACCCCCGCGGCTACGCCTCCTCCGACCGGCCCGGCCATCACCGGCATCGCGGGCGTGGCCGGAAGCGTTCCCTTCGTTGCCAATCTATCGAGTAACGGGCTGTTCGCCATTTATGGAAGCAACCTGGCGACGGCGGCGGCCGGAATCAATTCAACGAACATCGTCAATAACCAACTTCCGACCAATCTCGGCGGAACCTGCGTCGAAAGCGGAACCACCATGTTTGGCTTGTTCTTCGTTTCCCCGGGACAGATCAACGCGCTCGCGGGCAACATTCCCTCCACGGGAACGATACCCGTGTCAGTGGTCACCAACTGCGGAACCGCCAATCAGGTCATATCGCCCGCGGTCAACGTACCTGTCGCAGCCGTGGCGCCCGAGTTTCTCTACTTCGTCCAGAATGCCAATGGCGCGGATCCCGTGGCGGCCCTCGACTTCACCACAGGTATTGACGTCGGGGCCACCGCAGCCTCCTTCGCCCCGGCCAAAGTCGGCGACTTGATCATCGCCTACGGCGTCGGCTGGGGTCCCACGCAACCGGCCATAAGCATCAACACGCTCGCACCCGGCGCAGCAAGCCTCATCAACGACGTCACGGTAACGCTCGGTGGCGTGGCCGTCGATGTCACTTCGTCGTCGTTCTATGCCGGGCTTTCGCCCGGATCTGCCGGCCTCTATCAAATGAATTTCGTCGTGCCGCCTGGCGTGCCTGCAGGGAATCAGCAGCTCATTCTGACCGTGGATGGCGTGCCCTCACCCGGGACTTCAACCGGCGGGCCTTATCTCACGATCGGCAATTAAACTCCGCGCCGCATCGCCTCTAACCGCGCGATGCGATCTTCAGTAGACGGATGCGTTGAGAACAACCGTGACAGCCCGCCGCCCGCGCCAAACGGTTTAATGATGAACAAGTGCGCCGTCGCAGGATTCACGTCCTGCATCGGAATCTGCTTGGAATAACTGTCAAGTTTTTTCAGAGCCGAGATCAGCTCGTTGGGATTGTGCGTCACGTGCGCCGACGTTTCATCCGCCGCGAATTCGCGCGTGCGCGAAATCCACAATTGAATCAGCATGGCCGCGATCGGCGCGAGAATCAACATCACCAGGCCCGCCCAACCGCTGCCGCGCTCTTCGTCATCCCTGCTGCCGCCAAACCAAAACGCCATGCGCGCCAGAAACGTGATCGCAGCAGCCAGGGTCGCCGCCACTGAACTCGTCAGAATGTCGCGATTCGTCACGTGCCCCAGCTCGTGCGCCACTACGCCTTCCAGCTCCTGATCGTTCATCAATTGCAAAACACCGGCCGTGAATGCGACCGATGCATGCTGTGGATTCCGCCCCGTCGCAAATGCATTCGGCGATGGATCTTGAATCAGCCACAACCGCGGCATCGGCAGACCCATGCGCTGCGTCAAGCTTTGCACCAGCGGAAAAACGCGCGCGTAGACATCCGGATTCTGCTGCGGCGTCACCGGCTGCGCCGAGTACATCGAAAGCGCCATCTTATCGGAGAAAAAGTAGCTGAAAAAATTCAGCCCCACCGCGATGGCGAGCGCGATGACCAAACCATGGCGTCCTCCAAAGATTTCGCCGCCCGCCAGAAGCAGACCGCTCATGAGTCCCAAAAGGAGAGCTGTTTTAACGGCGTTCATAACTTCAACCTACCACCTGCGAATAACGAGGGGGCGGTCAGCGCGCCCCCTTCCCAGCCACCAGCCACTGACCACCAGCCACGGTCCTCTTAGTTGTTACTGACTTGCACTTTGATCGTTCTCGGCTTGGCGACTTCCTTCTTCGGCAGGGTAATCGTCAGCACGCCGGCTTCGTAGGCCGCTTTCACATGCTCGGCATCCACCGTATCCGGCACCGTAAAGATCCGAACAAACGAGCCGTAGCTCCGTTCCATCCTGTGGAAACCCTTGTTCTTCTCTTCTTTCTCGAACTTGCGCTCGCCCTTCACCGTCAAGGTTCCGTTCTCGAGCTGGATGTCGATATCCTTCAACTCCACGCCTGGAACGTCGGCCTTGAGAATTACCTCATTCTCGGTTTCTAGAATGTCTACCGCGGGCGCCCAGGGCCGGGTTTTGACACCGTCCTCGCTCAAAAGACGGTTGATGCTGTCCTGGAACAGCCTAAGGCCCGTCGGGAAGTCCTCCGTTTCCAGGAAAGGTGCATACTTTACAAGGGACATATCAATTTACCTCCATTGATCTAACTACAGTGCAATTATAAAATCTTAGTGCGAAACTGTCAATAGATGTGATTCATAAATTTTCTTCGGATTTCCTTGATCTACGACCTAAAAGGTCCGCTATACTGTGTTTGGGCACTGGTCCCTTTGAAACTTCAGGCGCTTGACGTGCTAAGCCGAACCGGCAGATACTGATGATGCTGCAAATGAGTGTCAACAACGGCCATGTGGCTGCGTTTAACGCCCCATTCGCGCGTACGCTCGCTCAACTCCCCGAGGGCGAAGCCGGTGTTCTAGATCGCCTCGATTTACCCGACGACATCGCGCGCCGCTTAATGGAGCTCGGTTTTCTTCCCGGCCACACCATCGTCCCTGCTCGCAGCGCACCCGGCGGCAACCCGCGCGTCTATCGCGTCGACGGTTCCGAAGTGGCTCTGCGACGAGAAACTGCATCGCATCTGATCCTTCGCCCATCGAAGCCTTCAGGGAAGACACTATGAGCGAATGTCATGATTGCGCCGGATGCGCGGTTGCGGAACCACCACCTTCCTTGCAGAAGGGCGCGCGGGCGCATGTCGTCGCGATCATCGGTCCGCCCAACTCCGGCAAGTCCACCCTGTTTAATCGCCTCACGGGCCTGCGCCAAAAAGTCGCGAATTTCCCCGGCGTCACCGTGGAACAGCGTGTCGGCAAGGCGCGCATGCATCATAAGGAGCGCGACGTCGTTCTTGTTGATCTGCCCGGCGTCTACAGTCTCAGCCCGCGCTCAGAAGACGAACAGGTCACACGCGATGTTCTGGCCGGCGCCATGCCTGGCATTCCGAAGCCGGACGCGCTCCTGCTGATTCTCGATTGCACCAACCTCGGCCGCCACCTGGTGCTGGCCGCTCCGATTCTCAGCCTCAAGCTGCCGACGCTGGTCATCCTCAATATGGCCGACGATCTGAGAAGCCGCGGCGGCGACGTCAACACCGCCGAGCTCGCCAGCGAACTCGGAGCGCCGGTGGCTCTGGTGAGCGCTTCAAAAGGCGAAGGCGTCGAGAAGGTGTTTCAGTTCATGGAGGGCACGGCCGCCGGCTCCACGACGATGACCGCCCCGCGCGTTGAGCTGCCGATTCTGCAGAACATCCCGCAGTGCCGCAAATGGGCCCACGACGTTGGTTCCAGCGCGGCCTATCGCGCACCCGCGCCTCCCATCTGGACGCGGCGTTTGGATTCTGTCTTCCTGCATCCAATCTTTGGTCCTCTTATCTTCCTAATCGTCGTCGCCGGAGTTTTCCAGACCATCTTCAGCGGCGCGAAGCCTATGATGGACGGCCTGCAGGCTCTCATCGTGCAATTCGGGCACGTGATCGAACACATTCTTCCGCCGTCTATTTTCCGCTCGCTCCTCGTCGACGGTATTTTGAGCGGCGTCGGCGCGGTGATCGTTTTCCTGCCGCAGATTTTGCTATTGTTCCTCTTCATCGGGATTCTTGAAGACTCCGGTTATCTCGCTCGCGCCGCCCTCATAGCCGACCGCACCATGGCCAAGTTCGGCCTGCAAGGAAAATCGTTCATCCCGCTGATCTCGGCGTATGCCTGCGCGGTGCCCGCCATCATGGCCACCCGCACCATCGAAAACAAGCGCGATCGCCTGGCGACCATCCTGATTGCCCCGTTCATGACCTGCTCAGCGCGCCTGCCGGTGTACACACTGATCATCGCGGCCTTCATCGTCGATCGCCCGATCATCGGGCATTTCTTCGGGATGCAGGCTGCAGCGCTGCTCGGTCTGTACGTGCTCGGCTTTGTCGCGGCCATTGCTACCGCGCGCCTGCTGAAGTCTTCCATCTTGAAGAGCGAGCGCGTCCCGTTCGTCCTCGAAATGCCGCCCTATCGCTGGCCCACCCTGCGATCGCTCGGGTTGCGATTGGTGGATCGTTCCAAAGTTTTCCTGCGCCGCGCCGGCACCGTGATCCTGCTCGTGATCATCGTGCTCTGGGTTCTCGAAAATCTGCCGATGAAGAACGGCAAGCCGCCCGAGATCGCCGATAGCTTCGCCGGTATGATCGGCCACGCCGTGGAGCCGGTGATTAAGCCGCTCGGATTCAACTGGAAGATCGGCATTGGCCTGGTGAGCTCCATCGCCGCGCGCGAGGTGATCGTGGGAACGCTCGGCACCATCTACCACAGCGAAGGTACGGAGGATTCGGTCGGCCTGCGCAAAGCGCTGCAAAGCGATTTGACCCCCGGCGGCGCGGTCGCGCTGCTGGTCTTCTTCGCGTTCGCGATGCAATGCATGTCGACCATCGCGGTGGTACGCCGCGAAACCGGCGGCTGGAAATGGCCGGCCATTCAGTTCACCTACATGACGTTTCTCGCCTACCTGTGCGCGCTGATCACCAACGAAGTGGTGCGTTCGGGAATCTTTACTTAACTGTTCCGCATCTCATTCTCGTCCGCTGGCACTCGTCTGCCAGCGTTGGTTTGTTAGCATAAAACTTCCATGCACAACGTCATCATCGTCGGCTCCGGCTGCGCCGGAAACACCGCGGCTGTCTATGCCGCGCGCGCCAATCTGAAACCGCTGGTCGTCGCCGGACACGAGCCGGGCGGCCAACTGTCGCTCACCACGCTGGTGGAAAACTTTCCGGGATTTCCCGAGGGGATCGACGGGCCGGTTCTGGTGGAGAACATCAAGAGGCAGGCCGAGCACTTTGGCGCTGAGTACCAGCACGGCACGGTGATCGAGGCCGATCTCTCGAAACGTCCTTTCCGCCTCAAAGTGGATCATGAATGGCTGGAAACCCGTACGCTGATTATTGCGTCGGGCGCTTCGGCGCGCTGGCTGAATTTGCCCAACGAGCAGAAGCTCATCGGCCACGGCGTCAGCAGTTGCGCCACATGCGACGGGTTCTTTTATCGCGGCAAGAAGATCATGGTGGTGGGCGGTGGCGATTCCGCCATGGAAGAGGCCAACTTCCTGACGCGCTTCGGCGAAGAGGTGGCGCTGGTGCACCGCCGCGACAACTTTCGCGCGTCCAAGATCATGTTGGAGCGCGCGCGCAACAATCTCAAGATCAAGATGTTCCCGTACACTGTCGTGGAAGACGTTTACGATGCCAGCCAACATCTGGTAACCGGCGTAAAGCTGCGTAATTTGCTGACGGACGAGATCTGGGAGCGCGACGTGGATGGTTTCTTCGTCGCCATCGGCCATATCCCGAACACCGCGCCGTTCGTGGGCCAGATCGATCTCGACCCTGACGGCTACATCGTTTCGCATGGCGGCGCGCGCACCAACGTAACAGGGGTATTTCACGCCGGCGACGTCCAGGACCGGACATATCGACAGGCGATCACGGCGTCGGGCGCCGGATGTATGGCGGCTATTGAAGTAGAGCGCTTTCTCGAAGCCGAAGGGCATTAAGACTAGCGCACGCTCTTGCACGCCTTCCGTATACTCGCTAAATGCGCAAAGTCATCCTCGCCGCGGGCATCACGCTTGATGGCTACGTGGGCCGGCCAGACGGATCGGTGGACTACCTAGTCATGACCAAAGATGCCATGGCAACGATGGGCCGTT
>DATHMO010000224.1:0-8852 GCA_035486995.1 Bryobacteraceae bacterium | reverse complement strand
ATGGTGGGCGCGACAGGACTCGAACCTGTGACCTCCTGCGTGTGAAGCAGGCGCTCTAACCAACTGAGCTACGCGCCCGGACTGAGACTTTTAATAGTTTACCAACTTCCGCCTTTCCTTCCTACCGCCGACACCCCACGCCGGACTACAGCCAACACAGGAGGAAACGCTCAAAAACACCTCAAGTTCTAAGGTGCCCTGTAGATGGCCCCCTTCGCGTCCGATCTGAGTAGGTAAGTGCTAGTCCAAGTCCTAACGGGAATCCGGAGTGTGCCTGAGGCCAGCACGGCGGATCCTTCGTGTTTGAAAGGCGCCGGTCGACGTTCGGACCGTTGGCGTGAGGGCATTTGAAATGAAGTCGATCGGCAAATACCAAGTCATAGAGCAGCTCGGCGCCAGCGCGGCCGGCACCACCTACAAGGTCCGCGACAGTTTTCGCAATCGGGAATTCGCGCTCAAGGTCTTACAGACCGTTCCTGGGCTGTCCCCGGCAACCAAAGAGAAGTTCTGCGCGCATTTAGGCTCCTGCGCCGAGTTGGTGCACCGCCACGTGGTGAAAGTCCAGGACCTCGGCGAAGTGGAAGAAGGGCTTTTCATTGTCTCGGAACTGCGAACCGGGATGGACCTGCATCAATTCATGCAGGAAAATCGGGAGCTGCCGCTCGGCCAGAAGCTGGCTCTAGTAGCGCAAGTGGCCGAAGGGCTGGCGTTTGCGCATTCCCGCGAAATCGCGCATGGGGATCTCAAGCCGAGCAACATCTTCGTGGACGGTGCGCGCGATATCACGATCTTGGACTTTGGGACCTCCAAATGGCTCGCGGCGCTGCTGGAGGCCGGCAGCCGTCCGGAAGGTCTGGTCGTCAATTACCTGGCGCCGGAACAGATCCTGGGAGAACCGTTCACTTCTCGATCCGACATCTTCGCGCTGGGCCTGATCCTCTACGAGTTCGCCACCGGAAAATATCCGTTTTCCGCGGCACCCGGCTTGATTCCGCGCGAGATCGTGCACAGCGAAGCGGAGCCCTTGCGCAAAGTTGACCCGCAAATTCCCGAGGAACTCGAACAGCTGGTGCAGCGCGCTTTGAAGAAAGATCCTGCCGAGCGTCTCCAGACCGCCGAAGAGTTCGCGGCTGGGCTTTACGTCGCGGCGCAGGAATTGCGGCGCCGGGCTGCGTTGCCCGCGGCAGTAGAGCCGCCAGCGCCCCCCCGTCCAATCCCACCTCCGATCGTAGAGGCAGTTGTTCCGGCTCTAGAACCTGTAGTTGTTCCAGCGCCTCCGCAGCGCGCGGCTGAACCGCCGGTGCGCGAACGTCCGCAGGATGAAACCGGTCCGCCGCTGCCCTGGACCGCGCGGTCGTATTCCGCGAGCGCCCCGTTGTCGAGAGATACTGCTTTCTCCTATCAACAGACGCCTGCGCCACCGCCTCCTCCCCAGCCACCTGCCCCTGTTGCAGTGACTTCGGCTCCTGTCTCGGTGACGCCTCCGCCGCCTCCTCCGCCGGTCGCGAACGTTCCGCCTCCACCCAGCGCAGCCGCACCCGTTCGACGGCCACAGGCTCCTCAGCACATGCGGACCTTGGCTCCGACGACCAGCGCCAAAATCAAGAAGCGGGCCATCGTCGTGGTGGTGGGCCTCATCCTGGCCGCAATCCTCATTGGCTTGTTCATGTCGCATCAAGGTCTGCGGGCTTCGCAGAACAAGAACGCCTCGGCGCCAGTGGCCGCGCGGCCTCTCGCGAATCCTCAGGTCGCAACGCCGGCGGGTACGGCAAACACCGCCCCGCAAGACACCGCGTCTGCTAAGCCCGGTCAGTCTGGCCCGAACGACATAGGAAATCCTGCATTCTCCGCCAAGCAAACACTGCATGGCCCGGTACGGTCGCTTTGGGAATCGGGCCGTTACGCCGAGGCGCTGGCGCTCGTGAACCAGGTCCTGGCCGATGATCCAGACAATGCCGAGGCCCACACCTGGAAGAAAAAAATTCGGGACGCACAAGAAGCCGAAGCAGCCCTGAAATAAGGATGAGACGGATATGAGACACAAGATTCTGTCGCTGATTTGGCCTGCCGCTTTGATGCTGGCGCTAGCTGGGATACCTGCGACTACGCACGCCGCCACCGATCCCAAGCTGGGTCATGGCAAGAAGACTGATCCATTTCTCACTGGCGACCCGTTCACTCTCGATCAGGTCATGATGCTCTTGAAGCAAGATGCCATTCCTGTACGGCGCCGCAAGGAGGCGCTCGAGAACCGTGGGATCGCCTTCGCGCTTTCCTCCGATACGCTGAACAAACTGCAATCGGCTGGAGCATCCGACGAGATTCTGGATGTGATCAAGGCCAAGGCGGCCAAACCCGCTGCCACGGCTCCCGCAGTCGCCAAAGTCGTACCAAAGGGGAGCTTGAACCTCACATGCGCGCCGGCCGAATGTCAGGTGAGCCTCAATGGCACGTCGATCGGTCCTACCGCCGCAGGCGCGCTCGAAGCATCCGGGCTGACGCCGGGCAACTGGGTGGTCGATTTCTCTAAGGAAGGTTTTCTCGGAAGCCAAACCACCGTGATTGTCGAGCCGGCAAAGGCCGCCACCGTGGCCGTCACGCTGCTGCCCGATCGCGCGGCGCGGGAAGGATTCGGAAGGCAGCTGTTCCAGAAGATGATCGCGGCTGTGGGCGGCGACGATGGGGTGAAGACCCTTGGTTCGGTGCAAGCGGTCGGCAGCACCACGTTGTGGGGTAGCGACGGCAAGAGTGTCCGTTGGACCCTGCTGATGCGCAATCGCTCGGACCGCGGCCTGTTTCAAGCCAAGTCCGGACGCTTGCTGCACGAGGTGTCCTTTGAAGGCAGCGAATTCAAGGCCAGCAAGAATCTCAAAGGCGACGAAGCCCTGGCGTTGCCCACCGATTTGGGCTTGATTCGCGACTATCAGCTGCCGGCTTTGATCGCCCGGTTACAGACCGCCGGATATAAATTGGTGGCCGAGCATCCGGATCCAACCGCCGGCGAAGAGTTCGTTCTATTTGCCGAAGCCGGGACACAAAAGGTTTCGATCGGCTTAGACGCGAATTTGCGCCCGGAACGCGTGAAGATCACGACCGCAGCTGGACTGGGATCGGCGCTGATCACCTACGCCGACTACGTACAAAACGGGAACACCTTCTACCCCAAAACGATGCAGATCAAGCCGGACAACCAGCAGCAAGGCATTGAGGTTCGCTTTGACACAGTGGAGTTGAATCCCAACCTCAAAGATACGGATTACAAGTTGCGCGGCAAGCCCTTCATCGATCTCGGCAACTAGCGGTTTAGCATTCCCTGGGCAGTACTACGCAACAAAAGTACCGCAGAAAGCCGAACCTTTCCCAAGGCTATTTCGTCTAAACAGCTATATGACGTGGACACGGGATGTTGAGACTGAGTATCGGTCTGCTTTCGAAGCGTTCTCAAGGAAAGCACAGCAGGTGCAGCGGCTGGCTGCTCAGAATAGCGACGGGAAGATTTTCGAGACGGCTTTGCTCGAATTGGAGACAGCGCAGCTGGCGTACAATTATGCGCGCGATGCATTCTTGCAATCTTTGCTGCCCGAATCCGCGCCAAAACCGGCCGTTCACGACCACAACCACTCAGACGACATTCCGGCCATCGCCGAATTGCTCTGGGAGGGCGCCGGACGTCCGGAAGGCACAGCCGAAGAAGATTGGCGGCGCGCCGAAGCCATCGTCCAACGTGCGGTCGCGACAGCGGCCTGCCATTAACTTGAGCTGCCTGCAGCCGCCTGCGACGCAATTGCCTCGATCTGTTTGATGTGATTCCGGTCGTGTCCCGCTATCGTTTCGACGATGGTCTGGAACGTCATGGTGCCGCGCTCGGGATGCGTCACCGGCTTCGCCAAATCGGCCGGCTTCACGCCGCGGATGAGCACCAGGTTCCAAGCACGCACCGCCGATAACACCGCCAGTGCGGATTTAGCATCGCACGCCGGGTAGGCTTTCGCCCAGACATCCTGATCGAAAGGCTGGATCACATGATGATCCTCGGCCAGCGTCTGCCTGAGCCGAAAAGCGAAGACGAGCTCGGCATCCGCCAGGTGCGACAAAATATCGCGCGCGCTCCATTTACCGGGCGCCGGTGGAGTTTCCAGGCGCTTTGGTCCGATGGTTTCCACCAATTCCGCCAAACGCCGCGGAGTGTCGGAAATCACGTCTACAGGCGAGCGCTCGCCTATGTGGGCAGCATAGGGGTTCATATCGTCAGTTTACGACGCCGTGGCACTTCTTGTACTTCTTGCCGCTGCCGCAGGGACAAAGATCGTTGCGCCCCGGCTCAGGTGGAGCGAGCACGATCCCCGATTCTTCCTCTTCCTCTTCATCGGGAAAGAACACGGGACTCTTTCCATGCAGCATGAGGCGCTGGTCGAGTGCGATGCGGACCAAATCCTCCTCATCCTCGCGGAATCCGCCGGCTGCTTCCTCCACCTTCTTCAACAGCGCGCGGACACGCCCCGGTGACGTCTCGCCGGGAACCGAAAGCGTGTAAGCGAACAGCGCATCGGAACGGAAGTCGTCGTCGTCGAAAAGCTCAACCAGGCGGGGCGCTTCTTGCGATAGGCCCAGGTATCCGATGCCCCAGATGGCTTGCGTCTTGATGGCCGAATCGGGATCGTCCAAGTGCTCCGGCGGGTAAGACGCAAAACGCCGGTCGAACGATCGGGCCATCGCCTTGAGCGCCTTGGCACGTCCGCGCGGGTCTTCATACAAATCCAAAATCGCCTGGTAGACCGCCGGATTGTCCGATTGCTCGGCCAGCCCGATCGCGGCCCCACCTTTTTCCTCGACGGCGGCCTCGGGATTCGCCAGCACCTTCAACATCGCGTCGCGAAGATCGGGTTCGTCATCCAGTTCGCCGAACGCTTCCCAGCAAGCCCCGCGCACTGTGGCGTCGGCGTCGGTCTTGGCAAGTTCAATCAAGCGCGCACGCACGGCGTCGGATAATTCCGAGCCTTGGTAGCTAAGTGCAACGGCTGCTCTCAGGCTGGGGGAGCCGTGATCGAGCATCGCGAGCCGGTCAGCGTCCTCGAGCGCGCCGAAATCAGGCGCAGCTTCGGCGGGATAGAGCGCCCAAATATCAAACTCCTCGGTGTTTTCAGGCGATACAACAGCGGGCGCCGAGAGGGTTGCGATCACCGCTTGGAGCGGCGCGCGGGCGCGCGGTTCATCGGCGGGAATAAGATCGAGCGCGGCTTGAATCGCCGGAATCGCAGCCGGATCGCCGTACATTTCAAGGCACAGCGCGGCGTCTTGCGGGTCATGCTCCAGCCGGCGCGTCAATGCCCGTAGGATGCGATCGTCGCGAAGATGCAATGCCGCCAGCACGAAAGGCACATCACCGGCCTCGCCGGGACTCAATTCTTCAAGCAGGCCGAGCAAAGGATCCACGGCCGCGGCTCCCAGTTGAACAACGCTCTCCACCAGATCGTCAGGAACGTCGCCCGTGTTGCGGCGAATGACGCCGATAAAAAATGGCAGTGCTTCGGGCGTGCGGAAGACGCGGAACAAGTCGATCAGCATGGGATCGAGATCCATGAGATCGTCTTCGTGATCTTCGGATGCGAAGCGAACGAGATCGGGGATCGCCTGCGCACCAGGATCGAGAATCGCGTGCAGAAGGCGCTGGTCGACCGCAAGAAAGCCGCGCGAGGCGGACTCCAGGAGTCGATAGGCCGGAACGCCTTCGTAGCGTCCCGGCTCGAGGATTAGTTCAGCGGGCGGCAGACTACTCTTCTTCTTTGACGACGTTCACTGCGATTTCAACCGTCACATCGCGGTGCAGCTTGAGTGGAACCTTGAATTCGCCGAGCGACTTGATGGGTTCGTCCAGCACGATCTTGCGGCGCTCGATGGTGTAGCTCTGCGCTTCGAGAGCATCGGCGATGTCTTTCGAAGTCACCGAACCGAAGAGCTGACCATTCTCGCCGGCTTTTTGCTTGATCGTAACCACAACCGATTCCATCAGCTTGGCCAGGTCGCCAGCCTCGCTCACTACCTTCGCCTCGCGGCGCAAATAGGCTTGCCGTTCCTGCTCGACGATCTTCTTGTTGGACTCGGTGGCGGCCACGGCCATCTTCTTGGGCAGCAGAAAATTGCGCGCATAGCCGGGCGCGACCTTTACCAACTGGCCGCGCGTGCCGAGCTTTTCGACGTCTTCTCTTAAAATCACATCCATGATGACGGTCTCCTCAGATCGCCGTAGCGAACGGAATCAGCGCGATGTTGCGCGCCTGTTTGATGGCTTCGGCCAAGCGCTTCTGATGTGGCGTGCACACACCGGAAATGCGCCGCGGGACAATTTTCCCTCGCTCGGAAATGAAGGACGAAAGCATGCGCACGTCCTTGTAATTAATGTCGTCGATTTTTTCCACGCAGAACCGGCATACTTTCTTGCGCCGGAAATATTGCTTCTTGGTAGCCAGCGCTTTGTCGCCGCCGGTGGGCCGCATCGAACCGCTAATGGGACGTCCGCCTCGTTGTTCGGCCATGTTACTCTCCTGCCTTTTCCGCGACCGGGGTCGCAACTGGAGCCGCAACTGGAGCCGCTGCTACGGGAGCGCCCGGCATCGGAGCTCCGGGCCGCGGACCAGTGGGCTCCGCCGCTCCCGCCATCGCATGTTCCAATGGAATGCTGGGCGCAGCCGGTGGCGCCGGTTTACGGGCCGCACGCTTTTCGCGTTCCTTCTTGCGCTTTTCGATTTTCTTCAGCTTTTCGTCGATGCGCACGCTCTGGAATTTCATCACCAGATCGGAAACGCGCAAGCGGCGTTCCACTTCGAGCACCGTCTCGGGCTTGGTTGTGAACTGCAGCAACACATAAAAGCCTTCGCTGCGTTTTTGCACGCGATAGGCCAGCTTGCGTATGCCCCATTTGTCGGACTTGTCGACGTTGCCGCCTTGGGAGGCAATGTACGTAGTCAATTGTTCGATCAGGTGATCGATATCTTCTTCCGGCGCATCGGGCCGGAGAATAAACAGCTCTTCGTAGATCCTCATTCTTCCTCGTTTAAGCCTTGGGCGCGACGATTATATTTCGCCATGGACTTTTCGACGCCTTCAGCGATGATGGACTCCACTGCCTGTGACGCATAGTCCAGCAGTTCATCCAACTCTTGTCTGTGAGCCCGCTTCAACTTCGCGAGCACGATTTGAGCGCCGTCTTTTTCGCGACGGCCCCCATGAACTCCCAGGCGAACCCGGGGAAACTCTTTGGTCCCAACACAGCCGATTACCGAACCGGCGCCTCGATGGCCGGCCGCCGAACCACTCGGCCGTATCCGTACCGACTGCCAGGGCAAATCCAACTCGTCATAAACCAGAATCAGATCCCCTGGCGCGATCTCATTCTTCACCAGCAAACTCTGCACCGACTGGCCGCTCTCGTTCATGTACGTTTGCGGCTTGGCGAGCATCACTTTCTTGCCCGCCACGGTTCCCTGCCCTACCAGCGCAATTGAATCCTTGCGCCCGACCTTGATTCCGTTTCGCTCCGCCAACCGATCGACAACCATGAACCCCAGGTTATGCGCCGTCGTTTCGTATTCAGCGCCCGGATTCCCAAGGCCAACCACCAGCTTCTCGAACTCACCCATACTTTCAGGCGGCGATTGGCAGGCGGCGCGACACTACTTCTTCTTCCCCTTCTCGGGTTCGGCCTCGGCGTCTTCTTCCTTCTTGCCCTTCTTGATCACTTCGGGCTCGGCCGGTGTAGCAGCAACGGCACCTTCAGCCGGAGTCTCCACAACTTCAGCCTTCAGCGCGACCACGTGCGCGATCACCTGCTCGGGCGCACTCAGCAACTTGACCGATCCACCCAAGGCAATCTCGCCGGCGCGCAAATTCTGGCCGATCATCAACTCAGTGACGTCTACGGTATAAAGCTCGGGAATATCATCCGGCAGGCACTCGATCTCGATCTCGCGCGTGATCACTTCGAGCAGGCCGCCCTGCAGCTTCACGCCCTTCGGCTCACCGGTAGTATGCACGCGAACTTTGAAGGCGTTCCGCTTGGCAAGATCGATGCGCTTCAGATCGACATGCAGCAGGTTCTCCTTCACCGGGTCGCTCTGCCAGTCGACAATCATGACTGGAGTATCTTCGCCGCCTTGCACGGAGAAATTGAAGATGGTGTTGTGCCCGGTATTGCTATGCAGGATCTTGTTGACATCCTTGGGATTCACCGAGACCGCAACGGCCTCGCGATCCGAACCATATAATACGGCCGGCACCAGGCCCTTCACACGAAGGCGGCGCGCTTCATTCTTGCCGCGGGATTCGCGCGGTTCGGCGGCGACTGTAATTTCTTTTCTCATATTTTTCTAGTTTCTACTCCGGCAGGTCTAAATGAATAGGGTGCTTACCGAACCATCCTCGTGAATAGATTGGATGGCCCGGGCTAACAAAGGCGCCACCGAAAGGGTTTTGATGCGGCTGCACCGCATGGCGTCGTCGCGCAAGGGAATCGAATTGGTGACCACTACTTCCTGCAAGCACGATGAATCAATCCGCTCGACGGCCGGCCCCGACAACACGGCATGCGTGGCGCAAGCCCGCACACTCAGCGCGCCATGTTTCATGAGCGCTTCGGCGGCTTTCACCAACGTTCCGGCCGTGTCGATCAAGTCGTCCACAATCAAACAATGCTTCTCTTCCACGTCGCCGATGATGTGCATCACTTCCGCGACGTTCACTTCCGTACGGCGCTTATCGATAATCGCCAGCGGCGCGTTCAAATGCTTGGCGAAAGCGCGCGCGCGCTCCACGCCACCAGCGTCGGGCGAAACCACGGTCATGTCCCTGCGTCCGAT
>DATHMO010000223.1:0-6108 GCA_035486995.1 Bryobacteraceae bacterium | reverse complement strand
CCGCTACGTTGCTTCGCATGACCGTAATTTACTTCAGCCCTTCGGCCAAAAACAAATTCGTCACGGCACGCCGATAGCGGTACGTGAACGTCTTGCCATCCGGCGTCGCCATCACCTGGCCGTACAGCACGCCCGCGGGATCGGCCGGCGCAAGCGTGGTGGCAAGCTGGCGTTGCCCGCTTTGCAAATCCACCACCATGATGCGCGCTGGAAATGCTCCGTCCCACGTATACAACTTGCCGCCAGTGCCGAATTGCACCGGTGTTTCCCCAGCTTCGATCCCCTTCACCGGCTGCGGCGCGCCGCCATCCAATGGATAAAGTGCGAACTCGCGCTGCGCGTTCCGCGCAATCAGCGAGTGGCCGTCGGGCGAGATAAACGGATTCGTCACGCCTTCCCCGGTCACCGGCCGCACCTTGCCCGCCGCCAGATCAAGCACATAGATGCGCGGAGGCTTGCCAGGCTCTGCGCCCGTGAATGCCACGCGTGAACCGTCGCTGGTCCAACTCCCGCGAGAGTCGAGCACCTGAACTGGACTGATGTCGATGTCGCGCGCATCGCCGGTGCCGGTCGGATAAAGCCTCAAATGCGAGGTCGCGCTGGCCATACCCACCAGAATATGTTTTCCGTCGGGCGTAATCCCGATTCCGCCACCGTCTCCGATGCGAACCGGCGTTGAGCCGTCATTCTTGGCGAGGTACACCGTGTAATCGACGCCCGAGTTCGCGCCGCTATAGGTTACCGAAAGCTGGGTGCCATCGGCCGAAATGCCATCCACCTCGTTGCTCTCGCTGGCCACATCGACCGATCTGTCGACCGTTCCGGTCGCGCTATGGAACGAAATACCGCCGCCCTGCTGGGAATCGCCCAGCAGCAACTTGCCCGACGTGCTGATGTCTTGCAGCCACAAATAGCCAGGCGATTGGAGAATGTTGCGCAGCTTTCCTTGGCGATCGACAGCCATCAGTTTCTGCGGCTCCGAGTTTTCGCTGGCAGTGAACCAAATCTCCTTGCCGGATGGCCCCCATGCCAGCCCCCGCACCGACGACCATTCCGCCGTCAGGCGTTTTGATTTACCCTGCAAGTCCACCAGTGTGACAAAACCGCGGTCGTCCCCCAATACTGGATGCTCGGCGAAAGCGATAGCGCCGGCATCGCGCGACATCCGGAGGCTACTGATATAACCGCTGGTGCGGAAGAGCACCGTCCCGGACGGAAACTCGAGTGTTTCCACGGCGCCGGAGCAACGCACGATCGCCGCTCGCTTTCCGTCCGGCGACATGTCCCCGTCACACACGCTATCGAGCAACGGCCGCGGTGCGCCGCCGGTCAGCGAAACTTCGGCTAGCGTGCCGGTGGTCATCCAATTCAGCGTGTGGTGCATGCCCAGCGATATCGCCATCTGGCCATTGGCGCCGATGCCCAGGATGTTGGCCGGCGGCAGGCCAAGGCTGCGCGATTCCAAGCCGTCCAGGCCAGTGGTGAAAATCTCGAAGGGCTTGCCGCTCCACGACGCTCCATAAACCACGTTCTGCCCGTCCGGCGTAAAGCGCGCGGTCTCGATAAATCCGCGTCCGAAAACCAGCTGACGGAAAATTGGCTCCGGCGGCTTGCGCAGTTCCAAAGCGGCGAAAACTCCAATGGCTCCGAGCGCAGCAGCGCCCAAGGCAATCGCCAGCACCGGGATCGAGCGACGGATTTGCGGGGCCGGAATCGCCGCCTCCCGCGCGCTGGTCGACGAAGGCGCTGAAAGCGCCTCTAGCGCGAACGCCAAATCGCGCGCCGATTGAAATCGCTCGTCCGGCGCTTTCTCCAGACACCGCCGGATCACCCGCTCGATCGCGGGCGGAACGTTTCCGGTAATCGGCGGCGGATCTTCCTTGAGAATGGCGTTCATCATTTCTACCGACGAATCGCCATGGAAAGCGCGCAGCCCGGCCACCACCTCATAAAGGATCGCGCCAAAGCTGAAGATGTCGGAGCGCGCGTCGGCGACCTTGCCGCGCACTTGCTCGGGCGACATGTAGCCGGCGGTCCCCAGCACCATGCCCGGATCGGTAACCGCGGTGATGGTCGCGTTCTCGCCGCTGCCTTCTGCGCCTGATTGTTTGGCCAGGCCAAAGTCGAGAATCTTCGCCCGCCCGTCGCGAGTGAGAAAAATGTTGTCGGGTTTGATATCGCGATGTACGATTCCCTTTTCGGGGGCCGCCGCGAGTCCCTTGGCGATCTGGATCCCCAAATCCATGGCCTTGCGCACTGGCAGAGCGCCTTCCTGGAGCCGCTGCCGCAGGCTTTCGCCATCCAGGAGTTCGGAAACCAGAAAATGAGTTCCGTTCTCCGAGCCGACATCATGAATCGCCAGCAGATTGGGATGACTGAACGCTCCCAGCACCCGCGCCTCCTGCTCGAAGCGCCGCAAGCGCTCTTCCTGAGCGCTGAATTCCGCGGGCAGAACCTTGATGGCGACAGTGCGTTCCAGCCGCGTATCGCGAGCGCGGTAAACCTCGCCCATGCCGCCTTTGCCGATCAAGCCGCTGATCTCGTAAGGTCCCAGCCGGTCTCCAATTGTGAGTGGCATGTCGAAGGTTCAACTTAGTTTACGCGATGCGTAATAGGTCGGCGCTGATATGCCGATACTCGAAGCGAATGCGCATTTTGACGATTCTGTTCACCGCTGCCTGGGCGTTCGCGCAAACTCCGCTAATTGGCGTGAACTCCGCCGCTGCGGAATTACCTGCCGGCGCCCGCGACGTCGTCGCGTCGATCACGGTAGACCCATCGCCGAGTGGAGGCGATTTGTTCGCGGTGATGCTGATGGCGGAAGGGATTCAGATTCACATCGAACTGCCCGACGGCCGCTCCATAACAAAGGAGAGCGCGACCTCGGCAGGCTTCACTTGGGACGTCGAAAGCCAGGGGCAGGGAGATGCTTTCTTGCTTCCCGGGTTGCAGGGCAAGGTCAACCATATTTTGGTGTTGCCGCCTAAAGCGCCCGCAGGCACGTATCGCGTCCACGCCGATGCCGGCGCCCTCAAGGCGGACTCGGTTGTCATGCTCATGTTCCTTCCGCTAGGTGACTCCGCGGGGCGCGCGGCTGCGCGAAGAGACACGGTGAGGGTAGCGCTGATGTCGCCAGAGACCTTCCACTACGCCGGGGACAAAGTAAAACTGCTGGCTGGCGTTTTCGATGGAAATCGCGGCGTCACGGATGCACAATTGACCGCTGTAGCAGCCGCTGTGGACGAAGATGGGACTCCCAAGGGCAAGCCCATCTCAGTGAAATTTCGACTGAGTGGCGTGGGAGCGGACGGCTCTTATGAGGCGGACCTGCCAATGACGGCCGTGGGCAAATACGAAGTGGCGCTGAAGGTAAAAGGTAAGTACGCCGATGGCACGGAATTTGAACGCAGCGCCGCGACTGATGTGACTATCGAACCGCGCCGGGCTAAGATTTTGGGCGTCACCGAAAGGCCGGTGGATAAAGACGGCAACGGCTTAGTCGACGAAATCGAAGTCACTGCTCGTGTCAAGGCGGAGCTTGCTGGTGAGTATGCTCTGACGGTGGATCTGGTGGCTGGCTCTGGCAAGTACATGCAGGGCTATGGGAAGGCACAACTTGGTATCGGGGACGGAAATATCACGGCCACTTTCCCCAATTTCAGCTTGCTGCACATGGAGGCAGATGGCCCGTACAAGATCAATGCCAGACTCTTCCGAAGGGAGGGCAGCGGACAAGCATTCGCCTCGTTGCTGGAAGACGGCGGCGTGACGCGCGCTTACAAACGATCCAGCTTCGACCGTGGCCCGATTTACTTCGCTGGAACTATGGATGCGACGCCCAAGTCCACAGCCGGGCTCCGCCCGTTCGACAAACTCGCGGTGCGGCTCGACGTGTTTACTCCCGGAGGGGACTGCCAGTGGCACGGCATGCTTCAATCCGCCCTAAATCAGCCTGTCGCGTTTGCGCAGAACAGCGGCAAACTGCCGAAGGGAACCGCTCAGATTGAACTCGCATTCGACGGATTCCGGATTAAGAACGACGCCGACGGAAAGCCATTAACTCTCGTAGACACGTGGGTGGTGTGCGGAGGGGCGCAGGCGGAATTGGAGGGCCAAACTTCTCTGCCTACCTTCCCGGCAAATACCTTCGTGCAGCCTCATCCCGCATTCGAGCTGAAATTGCGTGGGTCGGACGTTACGATGAAGCCCGGTTCGGCGTTCACGATGATTCTTGAAATAAAGCCGGTGGATGGATTCAATCAGACCGTGGACCTCGCGATGGAGGGTCTGCCGGATGGTGTTGTAACGCAGGCCTTCCCGCCCAGCCTGCCATCTAGCGTCGGCTTCGTCATGTACCGCCTTGCCGCAGGAGCTAGCGCCTCTCCCGGACGCTACCCCGTGACGGTAAGGGCAAAGTACAAGACAATGGAACGGGTGCAGACCTTCGTCATCCAGATAAATCGCTGGTGACGCTATTTTTGCGGCGGGTCATTGGTCCCTGGAGGGGTTGCTGGAGGGTTTTTCTGAAAGCGCCACTGGCCTGGGTCTGGCGGCGGTTTAAACTCGTCGGTACTGAACACGCGCAGCTTCTCACCAGCGCCCGCGATTTTCAAGACCAGTGCCAAGTAACTCCTCGGCCCCTGGAAATATGAGACCCGCATGCTATGGATTCCGCCCGCCAATTCGATGCTTCCAGCCTTCTCCGCGGGAGCGTGAACGCCGTCGTTATCGATCACAACTTGGTCGTCGATGTAGAGCTTTGCGCCGTCATCGGATAGCAAGCTGAACGCGTACGTGCCTGGATCGTTGATCCAGAACCTCCCCGTGTAATCGATTGCGAACCACTCGAAGCGGTTGGTGACGCCCGGGAAGCCCTGCTTGAAATCCTGCGGAGGCACGTTCAGGGACGAAGTGTAGATGGCTGGCCCCGCGGGCTTCATCTTCGAAAAATCGGGGAGTTCCTTACTGTTGTGGTGGATGTGATAAACCAGGCCGCGCAGCCCGGAGGGTACGACCACCGTGGTTCCGAAGACTGGCGTGGATTCTTCCTGCGCCGCCGCGGCCAAGCAAGCAAGCACCAAAACCAGCCATGCCGCGCGGAAGGCCATACGAGCATCGTAGCGGAAACCGGACTCAAAAACTCGCCCTGGCTCGTTACGATATAATCTGGGCGTAAACTAGAAGTAAAGGAGTCCGTGGATGCGCTTGGCTTGTGCTGCCCTTTTTCTTGCCGCTGGAATCGGATTGCATGCGGCTACCCCGAAAGCGGAGCCGTCGAAGACGGAGGCGCCGCCGGTGATCCGGAAATCGCCCGAATTCGTGATCAAATTCGTGGACGGCCACCAGATGCTGCTGAGCAGCCTGAAGGGGAAGGTGGTGGCGCTATTGATGGTCCACACCACTTGCCCGCATTGCCAGCACACCTCGCAAGTCTTCACGCAACTCTATAAGGAGTACGGACCGCGCGGATTCCAGCCGGTGGACGCAGCGTTCAACACCATGGCGAACCTCTACGTCACGGAATTCGTGAAGAATTTTGGCATCGGCTACCCGGTGGGTTACAGCACGCCGGAGGAAGTGATGTCTTATCTCGGCCGCAACATTATGGAGCGCTACACTGTGCCGCAGATCATTTGGATCGACCGCAGGGGCAATATTCGATCGGAGACCCCGTCGGCCGGTGACGATCCGCAATATTATACCGAAGGTTACTGGCGCAACATGATCGAGACGCTGCTGAAGGAGCCAGCCACCGCTACGACGCATCACACGACGGCAGCGAAAGCCCATCCGGTGGCGCAGAATTAACGGAATTTCGCCACTCGCGTTCGGCGGAGCGGCGTATAATAGCGACAGAGCGCCCGTAGCTCAGTCTGGATAGAGCGTTTGCCTCCGGAGCAAAAGGTCAGAGGTTCGAATCCTCTCGGGCGTACCAATCTCCAGGTTTTTCAAATCAATCAAACAGCTTTTTAATGTTAGCGATGGCGGCTGTGAAGATTCGAGCGGTGGTGAGTTATCGGGAGTCGACTTCGGTGCGGCAGCCACCGATCAAGCTTGTGCAATAAGCCAGCGAGCCAATTCCACATTGTTAGCTCCTCCGACGGCACG
>DATHMO010000222.1:0-18851 GCA_035486995.1 Bryobacteraceae bacterium | reverse complement strand
TCGCTTCGGGCTAAATCCCGAACAGCCGTGGCTGACCGTGGTGGGCATCATCAAGGACATCAAGAATGATGGGCTGGATATCGATGGTGTTCCTCACATTTTTGTCTCGATTTATCAGGACGGAGACAGGAGCCTGAGCGTCGTATTGCGGACATCCCTCGCGGCCAGCTTCCTCGAACCGAGGGTTCGGCGTGAGATCCAGAGCATCGATCCCGGCTTGCCTGTGTTTAATGTTTCATCGATGAACGACGTGCTCGATCGATCGCTGGCGTCGCGCCGTTTTTCCGCCGCCTTGGTGGGCGCGTTTGCCGGTCTGGCGCTTCTTTTGGCTTCCATCGGAATCTATGGCTTGCTAGCCTACATGGTTGGACAAAGGTCCCGCGAGATCGGTCTGCGCATGGCTTTGGGGGCAGGGCGAGCCGATGTTCTGAAGCTGTTCCTGCAAAAAGGTGTGATGTTGGCCGGCGCTGGAATCGTGACCGGCGTGATTGTTTCGGCCGCTACCGCCTCGATTATGGCGAGCTTGCTGTATGGCGTTCGCCCCCATGATCCGGCCGTGTTCTTAGCTGTGCCTTTACTCTTGCTGGCGGTCGCGGTGTTGGCCAGCTACCTTCCGGCCCGGCGCGCAACGAAAGTAGACCCGATCTTTGCTCTGCGAGAGATATGATTGTCTCCATGAAACTGGGAATTGTGCCGCTGTTGCTTTTTAGCGTAGCTGCCTGGGGACAGAGTACCCAGAGTGCCGCGCCAACCATCGCTTCTACCGTGGATAACGAGATCAGCCTCGTTGAAAGGGAAGTTGTAGAAGCGGCCGAAGCCATGCCGGAAGATAAATTCAACTTCTCTCCCGAGAGCTTGCACATTCCAGGAGCCGACTTTAAAGATGTGCGCACGTTTGCCTGGGAAATCACGCACGTCGCCTTTTCCAACTATGTCCTATGGTCGCCGCTAACCGGCGATAAGATCCCCGAAAAATACGCGAACAACCCGTCTGAAAGGTTGAAGACCAAAACTGAGATCATTCAGTACCTCAAGGATTCTTTCGTCCTCGGTCACAAGGCCGCGGCGACGTTGACCGTTCAGAACGCCGCGCAGACGGTGGGGGAGGGCAAAACGCCCCGGCTCTATTTGGCCACATTCGGCGCGGCCCACGCGTTAGATCACTATGGACAGATGGTGGAGTATCTACGAATGAACGGAATTGTTCCCCCAGCCAGCCGGACAAAGTCGGACTAACGGTTGTGCCTCGGTCGAGACCGGGTCTCGATTTGACATCCTCGGCGAATCATGTAATAAGAAGTATTACTCCGCTGCTCTCGCAACGCTCGCGAGTTTAGTTCCCACGTCGCACGTTCCCCTGTCGATCTGAATTTTGAATCCCTAGATCTCTACTCTGGCGCTACGGGAGGGAACATGATACGCGCTCTGCTGCTTACTTTTCTAACGGTCGTGCTTGCCGCGATCGCTTCTGCACAGACCTTCCGCGGCGGCATTAGCGGAATCGTGACGGACCAGACGGGCGCCATCGTGCCCGACGCCGTGGTGAAAGGCACCAACGATGCGACCGGCCTGGTTTACTCCACAACGGCTTCCACCGCCGGCGAATTCGCTTTCGCGGATTTACCCCTCGGCTCGTACACGGTCGTTGTTTCGCGACCCGGCTTCTCGCTCCTTACCATCACCGGCGTCCGTGTATCGGCCGGCTCCACTTACAACCTGCCCGTGAAACTGGAGATCGCGCAGGTGGCGTCAACCGTGGAGGTGTCGGCGGCGGCCTTGGCTGTGGAATCCAACGAAACCACGCTCAACACGACCGTCGCGACGCAGACTGTGCAGGATCTTCCGATCAATGGGCGCGATTTTACGCAGATGATCGCACTGTCGTCGAGCTTCTCCGGGTACGCGGCCGGCGCCAACGGATCGGTGGATGGCGCCCGCTCCAATCAGGTCAACTGGCAGATCGAGGGGACCGACAACAACGATCAATGGTGGAACATCATGGCCGTGAACCAGGGTGGGATTCAAAGCATCCCAGGCGTCCTTCTGCCGCTGGATTCCGTAGAGGAATTTTCATTGCAATCGCAGGGCGGCCCCGAGTCAGGCCGCAACCCAGGCGGCACCATCAACCTGATCATCAAATCGGGGACCAACCAACTGCATGGCAGCGCCTATTACTACAATCGCAATGAAGCTCTCGCCGCGCAGGCGCCTTTTGCGCCCCCCGATAGCCCGAAAAAAGAGCTGAGAAACCAACACTGGGGGTTCTCGACCGGCGGTCCAATCATCAAGGACAAGACATTCTTCTTCGCCACATTCGAGGAACAGAGATTTGTAATCGGCAGCCAGGCGCTGGCCACAACACCAACGGCAGCGTATCAGCAAGAGGCGCTGCAGTTACTAAGTCAATACAACGTGCCGGTAAATCCGATCGCGACTAACCTACTCAACGCCTTGTATCCGGCGAACGCACTTACTGGGTCGGGAACACCGAATAACTACTTTAGTCCAACGCCTGAGACAGGCTTCAGCCATAACGGGCTGGTCAAGCTGGATCATAGCTTCAACAGCAACAACCGATTGTCGTTCCGCTGGTTTGTGGGACAAGGCATTCAGGTCGCGCCAGTGGGATCGTACATCCCTTACTACTATCAAGTTGGCCCGATGCATGTGCAGAATTATTCGGTGATTTACAACACCGTGATTACGCCGACCATCTCGAATCAATTGTTGTTTGGCGTGAGTTACTTCAAGCAAGTCTTCTCCGACGCGAACACAGCGATCGATCCCATCGCGCTCGGCCTCAACACCGGCGTGACGGCGCCAAACCTGGTTGGAGCTCCATTCATTTCGATCGGGAATTTCGCATTGACGGGACTTACTCCCGATTCAGGACGCCAAGACATCACGGGTCACGTTTCCGATGCCTTGTCGATGACAAAGGGAGCGCATCAATTGCGGTTTGGAGGCGAGTTCCGCAAGGCGCAAATCGATTCTCTCTACACCACCGGCGGCCGCGGTTCCTTCTTCTTCAATGGATCGGAAGGCCCGTGGAGCGGACTGTTGAACAACCCCAATTTCGATTCGAATATCGCTGCGCTGGCCGATTTCATGGCTGGCGACGTGTATCAATCCACGATCATGGAGGGTAATCAAGAGCGCCTGGTCAAGATGAACAGCTTCAATTTATTCGCGCAGGATGCGTGGCAGGCAACGCGCAAGCTGAACATCAATCTTGGTCTTCGCTACGAATACGAAGGGCCGCTTCATGACGGCAAGGACGATCTTTCGGTTTTCAACCCAGCCCTGGGCGGCCTGGCGGTCGCGGGCGAGCAAGTTGCGAATTTGTATCCGCAGTATTGGAAAGCAGTGAGCCCGCGAGTGGGCTTGGCGTATCAGCCTGGTAAAAGCGATCTGGTGATTCGGGCCGGGTTCGGCATCTTCTTTGACACCCCGGCGATTGTACCCTTTATGGACAATTCGTTTAGTCTCGCGACGCCTTCGACTAAGAACAATGGGCCAATCGGCGTGGAAGGCAATCCGGCGGGAGCGAATCCAGTGTATCTGATTCAAGAGAATAACTACACGATAACTCCCAACCAACTGTTGTTCCCCTCGTCGCTTTCACTTACTGGGAATAACGTCGTCAATCTGTTCTCCGTAAGTCCCAATTTCAAGCCGGCTTACGACATGAGTTACAACCTGAACGTCCAAAAGGGGCTGGGGAAGAACGCGGTTCTTCAAGTGGGATACGTGGGTATGGAAGCAAGACGGTTACTGGTCGTAACAGATATCAACGAAGCCGCGGTCGGCAGCGGATTCATTCCTGGAACGGATGCCCAGGGTTTCACGTTCCAACAGGCCAGCCGGCCGTACTTCTCCCAATTCCCCAATTTTGGTGTCATCAATCAGATTTCGAGCTCCGGTACGTCCAACTACAATTCACTGCAGGTGACGCTGCGGACGCGAGTTTGGCACGGGGTCTCAACGCAGTTCAATTACACCTGGGCGCACAGCTTGGATGAAATTACAGCATACGTCGGAGCGATCCCGCAGGACAGCACCAACTTCAAGAACGACTACGGCGACTCGGATTTCGATATCCGTCACAACTTCAGCGGCTACGTGGTTTACGATATTCCAGGAGCATCGTGGGGACCGCAATGGCTGACACACGGCTGGGAAGTTACTAGCAAGATGCAATTTCATACCGGCTTGCCGTTTACTGTATTCGCCAGTTACGATACCAGCGGCACCGGTGAAAATACGACGCGAGGTGATCAAGTAGGCAATCCGTACGCCGGCGTGAATCACACGCAGGTGCAAGGCCAGCCGGTCCAGTGGATCAATCCGGACGCTTTCGTGAACCCGGCTCAGGGCAGCTTCGGAACGGTAGGCCGCAACACATTGAGAGGGCCCGGCTATGGCGACGTCGATCTCGCTTTTCTCAAGAACATCCCAATTAAGGAACGCCTTCACGCCCAGCTCCGTATCGAGCTATTCAACATTTTCAATCGCGTCAATTTGGCGCCGCCGAGCGGCTACATTGGGGGCGGATTTGGACAATCGTCCGACACCATCGGCGACTACAACGGTTCTCCCGGCATCGGCCCCGGCGAACCATTCAATACGCAAATTGCTTTGAAGATCATTTTCTGATTCATGCGAGCTTGCCTGGTCGTATTCCTCGCCGCCCTGACAAGCTGTTCGCACGTACCGGCTACAACGTCGCAGGAGGAGTTGGACCGTGATCTGATGGAGGTCACGATCCCGCAGCTGGAGCAGTTTTACGCCAGCCACAAATACACTGTCGAACAAGTGGTGCGCTGGCACCTGGCGCGCATCGACAAATACAACGGCATCTATCGCGCGGTGCAGAACCTCGACGTCCAAGGCGCTCTAGCCACCGCCGCTCGCGAGGACGCCGAAGCAAAAGCGGCTGGCGACGGATTTGTGCGCGGGCCGATGTGGGGCGTTCCTATCGTTACCAAGGCCAATACCAGCGTTAAAGGCTTGGTCACTACGGACGGGTGGAAAGGCTATGCCATCCCAGGCCACCAGCTGATCGCGCCCAAAGACGCCACCATCGTCGCCAAGCTACGCGCGGCCGGCGTCGTGTTTCTGGGACAAACCAACATGCCGGATTTCGCGGCCAGCGACACCAATCGCAGCACCGCGTACGGGCGCACCGGCAACGCCTACGACGTTCGCTTCAGTCCCGGTGGTTCGTCGGGAGGAACCGTCACGGCAGTCACCTCAAACTATGCGCTGCTTGGCAACGGGACCGATACCGGCAACTCGATCCGGATGCCGGCTGCCACCAGTTCCGTGGTCGGCGTTTTCCCCACGCGCGGTTTGGTAAGCATCGCGGGCATCGCGCCGCTCGATTGGCTGCTCGACAACACCGGACCAATCGCACGCGACGTCACCGACACCGCCATTGCGCTGGGTGTCATGGCTGGCGAAGATCCCCTGGATTCGCGCACCGTCGGGTCAGCTGCCAAAGCGCAGCCCGGCCCCTACACGCAATACCTGAAAGCGGACGCGCTGAAGGGCAAACGCTTCGGCGTTCCCGTGATCGTGCTCGATGGCGCGGGCATTCCATTTCAGGGCATTCCCGCTTCTGAGACACCGGCGGAGATCAAGAAAGACACTGAAGCTGCGCGGCTCCCGCTCCGGCCCGAGACACGCGAGGCATTCATGAAAGCGCTCGATGGACTACGCGCCGCCGGTGCAACCGTGGTCTTCGACGATTCCATCCTCCCCGACAGTTTTGCCGTGACCGTCGCTCGCGTCGGCACCGTTCCCTATATCCGCGAAGGAACTGAAAAGTTCCTGGCCGAATTTGGTCCGCCGCAGTATCATTCCGCCGACGAGTACAAGAAAGCCGTCGGATCGCCATTGCCCGCCACCATTATCGGCGGGGTGGACGCCAACGCACCAAAGGATCGAAAGCCCGTCATCCAGGCCGTGCTCGAGACCGATCCACAAGCCGACGCCAATCTTTTCCGGCCGCGCAACAGAGCCCTCGCCGCCTATAACGACGCGCTGGATCGTCTGCATCTGGACGGGCTCATCTACCCTGCCACGCAGATGCCGCCGCCCGATGAGACCATGGCCCAGGACGGCAAGCTCAGCGAAGGCCCGCACAGCGCCACCGGATGGGTGAATATGATCGGCGTTCCCGCAGTCGTCGTTCCGGGCGGATTCTATCCCAACGGCCTTCCGTTCGGCTTGGAGATTTCCGCTCGGCTTTGGAAAGATGGCGACTTGCTTGGTTGGGCCTACGCGTATGAACAAGCCACGCACCATCGCAAGCCACCGGTGCTAGTCGAAAAAGGCTTGCTCCCCAACGCGAGATAATCGAGACCTCTGTGTGCTACCGTAGCTAGCGGTCCCACTCAGGAGGATTCCACCCATGAAACTCACTCGATATTTCGCGCTCGCGGCCGCGTTCTCCGCCGGAGCCTTCGCGCAAGGCCTTCCAACCCAAAAAGTTCTCACCGTCGACGTAGCCGAGACCATCGCTCAGGAATCCATGGCGAAATGCCGCGCCGACGGATACAAGGTGACCGTCACGGTCGTCGACGGCGCCAATATTCTCAAAGCGTTCCTGCGCGACGACGGCGCAGGCATGGCAACTGTCGAAGTTGGCCGCATGAAAGCAAATAGCGTGATGGCGTTCGGACGGCCATCGGGTCCGCCTCCCAACTTGCCTGCCGGAGCACCCGTGCCTCCGCCGGTGCTGCCTGGCACCATCAACGCGATGGGGGGCGTGCCTATCAAGGTTGGCGATCAACTGATCGGCGCGGTGTCGGTGAGCGGCGCGCCGGGTGGCGAGAAGGATGCAGCCTGCGCCAACGCAGCACTGGCCAAAGTTGCCGACAAGTTGAAGTAAACTTCTGAGTAGGGGCGGCATGATCCGCCATTCGAAATTTAAGGAGGCTTTCCGTGTTTGTTCGACTGTCTCTGTGCGTTCCGGCCCTACTGTCCGGGTTCGCCGCAGTGGCATCCGCCGCTCAAGTTCAAGGAATTCTGATCGACCAGATGTGCTCTTCAAAGGCCGAGGTGCGTATCGTATCCGGCCCGCGCCTGGAAGGCGGCATGATTGTCGCCGAAGCTCATACGCGCCAATGCGCGCTGATGCCCGAGTGCCAGAAGAGCGGTTACGGCGTGTTCACCTATGACAACAAATTTTTGAAGTTCGACGAAGCCGGCAGCCGCAAGGCTCTGGCCGCGCTTCGGGCGTCGAAAAAAGAAGACGACCTCAAGGTGGAAGTCACGGGCGAAATTCAGGGAGATACGATAAAGGTCGCGACTCTGAAGTTAGTTGAGTGACCACCCGCTTCACGCGATACACGTTCCAGCCCCTCAAACCGGGCTCGTCTAAGATCGGTTGGTCTTCCACCAGGGCGCGGATCATCGCGGCGTGTGGGGCCCCACCGGGGGGGTACGCCACCAACGCGCAGCCGGAAGGAAAGCCCGCGGCGAACTGCTCGGGGCTGGTTGCGAATCCCGCTATTTCGCGATTAAACAGTGCATGATCGAAGTGGGTCAACTTGCCATCGGCCAGGAGCACCGCGAGCGGATTGAATGGAAAATAAGCGCGCCCCGGATGCTCTCGCTCGTAATTAAACGCAACTTGCGTCGGATTGGTTCGCACGGCCCGCAAGTCGTTGCGAATGCCAAAGGCAAGAGGAAGGTGCGCCAGCAGCATGCCAGCCAGCAGCGCCCGCGCCACGAGCCCAGTGGTGTCCGATTTCCAAAGCTCAACCAACCCGAGCGTAGTGGCTAGGGCAACGAAAAGTATCACCACGCTCAGATGATTCACATCGGCCCCCTCGGTCGACCAGGCGCGCAGTTCGAGCGGAAGCTGGAGGGCGGCCATCCACAGAAAAACCAACCAACGATGTTTTGCGATTTTCTCGCGAATGCTTCCGGCCGTCAGCGCACAAAGTGCGATGAGCAAAATTAACGGCGCGCCCGCTGCCGCCAGTTCGCTCCGAACGTCGTACAAACCCTGAATCACTCGCGGAGCAATAGAACCCCTAAACGGCTGCCCGATCGCCAACGTGAACGTATTGAAGAGCAGCGCGCTCGGGGGCCGGAACAGCGCCAGCATGGCTGCAAAGATCGCGACGGACGCTGCCACTTGAACGGCGACATAGCGCACAAATGCCCGCGTCCCATCCACCATCAACACGAAACACGGCAGTGCAATTGCCACCGGCGCCATGGTTTGCTTCGACGCTACGGACAACATAGCCAACACGGCTGACGCCACGAGTGCACGCGTCCCCAAGGCTTCCTTCCGCACCAGGATTCCGGCCGCCAGCACAGCGAAGCACGTCGCGAGAGCATCTACGTGTACCGACAGTCCCGCGTACCTCGCACCCGGGCTCGCTAGCAATAGAGCTGCACACGCGGCGAATCCATACACCCCCGCCAACTTCGCTTTGCCCCTGATGTGCACCCACAGCACGGCTCCAAAATACAGGCTGCATGAGAGCGCACATCCGGCTACCAGCAACCACGTCGGGTTTTTCAGAAAGGCAAGACAACTGTAGAGCAAATGCGGGACCGGGCCATGCATGGTTCCGATGATGGGCACGTTGCTATCGCGCCCCGGATACAGCCCGTAGCCATACCACAACGCCACACTACGTGCCAGACGCACATCGTTCCAATGCCAGTCCGCAACGTTCCGGAGCACACCGGAACAGAGGGCCGCCAGGATCAAAAGGCCAGCGGCAGGCGCACCCATAGCCAGCATGCGCTCGGTATTTCGATAAAGCTGAAATTCACTCCGACGGAGGGCAGGCGCGCTCAAGCCTACGATATTAGCTCATTCTGGCTCGAATCAATACTGCCAGGGCCTGCCTTGAAAATGAAGCTGGATGGGGATCTTCACGGCCGGCACCACTCGTCCGTCCTGGCGCGCCGGCTCAAACCGCCAATGGGACACCGCTTCCCGCGCCGCGCTCTCGAGCTTCAGCACATCCCTGGTGATCCTTCCGGTAAGAACGGCGTTGGTGACTGCGCCATCTTCGTTGACGTCCACCAGCATATTGATCGCGACGCTGCCGGTCACACTCCACACCAAATCGTGCGAGGCCTGGATCGCCGTCTGGACCATTGGCCGCGGTGGAACGAAGGAACCAGGAGACGCGGCTGGAGTGGGAGCCAAAGCGGGGACGGGCGCGGGAGCCGGAGTCTCCACGGGAGCTGGAGTCTCGGCCGGGACCGCAGCCGGGCTTTCCGGGCGCAGCAAAGCCGGAGGGGGTGCTGGATTGTTCTGAGTCTCCGCGGCAGTATCCACCGGAGGCGGAGAAGCCGGCGCCGGCGCGGGAAGCGGAGGGGGAGGTGTGGGTGTTGGCGATTCCGGAGCCGATCCCGCCGCAGCTTCAACGTGGGGAGCCCCAACCACCTCACCCGAGGCGATGGAAGTCAGCGCGTATGAAATCGAATCGCCGTCTGGACCGCTCACCAGTTCCACCCAGTGGTTCCCTGCCCGGCCGGTTAACCAGCCGCTTTCGGGTCGCTCATGGTCGCTAAACAGAATTTCAAAACCCGATCGCTTCAGCTCTTCCTCGGCCCCCATGAGCGCTTGCGCCGGAGCAGTCGCCGGACAGGACAGCGTAATGGTCTGCACCGTCCCAGCGACGGAGGTCTGCTCTTTTTGGGCGGTCCGCATTCCCACGGAATCCTCCGCCTTCGAGGTACACTCGACGATCTCGCAACTTTTCGCGAGCGATAGCACCTGCGGCGCAACGCACGCTTCTGCTTTGAACTTCTCCACACCGCCGGCCGCCGTTGTGACTGTGTACGAGGTTCCCCCATCCTCGGAACTCGCGCCCCAGCGGATCCAGTGCGAGCCTTTCCGAGTGGTGATCACAGGATTCGCCGGGTCGGCTTTGTCTTCGGCGACATTCAGAAAACCGGCCTTGTGAATCGCAGCATCCAATTCCTGTCGAAGGCGCTGCAGGTCCATCGAAGCCGGGCAGGAGTACGTCAGTGAATTTTCGCTTGCTTCCAGCGGCCCGGGAATTCCTGGGGCGATATTCGCACCAGCAGTGTCAAATGACTCGTGCTGCTTGGCCGAACATTCCTGAATTACGCAGCCCTCCAGGCGCGGCAGCAACTTCAAGTCCGCGCAGCCTTCCGCGTCCGCTGCCGCCGCGGTACGAGATGAGGCAAGCATCCCGAAAAGCCAGACAATTACGACAATAACGGCTCTCATGGCAAAATAAGGTGCTACTCCGCTAAGTTCGGCAACTTGTATTGTGACCTTTAGTACTGTATAGGCCTGACAATCCCGTAGATACAATGAGGCTGAACGGCAGTTATTTTACGCGTCCCTAAGCGAATATCACGGTGCCCACCGATCTCATAAACGCCTTCCGCGCGATCCGGCGCAGCCCCGGCTACACGCTCACTTGCATCGCGGTCTTGGCGTTGGGGATCGGAGCCAATGCCGCCATCTTCAGCGTCGTCGATGCAGTGATCCTTAAACCGCTTCCCTACCCCGACCCTTCGCGCCTGGTGCTGGTTTGGGAGCGTTACCCCAACATGCCCGACCCGCCTGGCAGCCGCATTCAGGCCACGCACTACACCTACCAGGCCTGGCGCCAGCAAAACACGGTGTTCAGCGACATCGCAGCGTTTGACGACGCCAACCTAAACGAAACCGGCATCGAACGGCCCGGCCACGTGAACACCGGATACGCCTCCGCCAACCTGTTTCCGCTGCTCGGTGTTCGCGCTAATGGCGGACGTCTTTTCAGCACGCGCGAAGAGCGCCAAGGCAACGATCGCGTGGCCGTGCTGAGCGATGCATTTTTCGCGTCCCGTTACCATCGCGACCTGTCTGCCCTGGGGCGCGTACTCACGCTCGACGGCACTGTCTACACCATCATTGGCGTGCTGCCTGCACGTTTTCATCTTCCAGCCATGTGGGAAGGGATGGATCAAAAGAAGCCCGAGGTTTGGGTACCGCTCTCGCGGCTATGGAACGGTCCGGAAGACGAAATGAAGCACCAGCTCTTCGTCCCAGCACGTCTGGCCCCGGGTGCGAGCATCGAACAAGCGCGCAGCCAGATGAGCGCCATCGAACACCGCCTAGCCGAGTTGAATCCCCAATACAACAAGGACTGGACGGCTTCGGTTTTCCCGTTTGAAGTGGAAGATACTTCACCCACGCTGCATCGCGCGCTTTATGTGTTGCTGGCGGCGGTCGGGATTTTGTTGCTGATCGCCTGCGCCAATCTCGCCAATCTCACGTTGGCGCGCGCCACGTTACGATCCCGCGAGATCGCGATTCGCCTCGCTCTGGGGGCTACGCGCGGCCGAATCATTCGGCAATTGGTTGCAGAGTCCTTGCTGGTCTCGGTGTCCGGCGCCATCGCGGGATTGCTGCTCGCCCGTTGGTGCCTACAAGGAATGCTGGCGATGAATCCGCCCGATATCCAACGGCCCGAGCTGATCGCGATCAATTGGACCGTTTTTGCCTTCGCCGCCGCTCTCAGCCTTCTCACTACTCTGCTGTTCGGCCTGGCGCCATCCATCGCCGCCTCTGGCGCGGACTTAACTACCGCGCTCAAGTCAGCCGGCGGCTGGGGCGGATCGTCCGCTCGTCTCGGCAGCCGCCAGTTCCTCATCACAATTGAGGTAGCGCTCGCGGTCATCCTGGTGGCTGGCGCCGGGCTGATGCTGCGCAGCTTTTACCAACTGATATCGGAAGGCGTCGGCTTCTCCACCGAACATTTGCTGACTCTCGAAATCAACCTTCCGCAACAGCGCTACCCAACCGGCGAAAGCCAGTCGCGCTTTTTTGAAAACTTACTCGAACGCGTCGAGGCGCTTCCCGGCGTCACTGCCGCCAGCGCAGCGGATAATTTGCCTCTGCGCCAAGTGAGGTTGACGGCCTTTAGCATCGCAGGTCATCCCGATCCACCGGGCGGAGCGCTCCCATTGGCGGACGTCGCCCACGTCGGCCCGCGATTCCTGCGAGTTCTTGGATTGCGCCTGGTGTCGGGCCGCTTCTTCACCGATAGCGATCGGACGCGAGCCGAAAACGGTCAGGACACCGCGATCATCGTGAACGCAACCTTCGTCCAAAAGTTCCTGCCTAACGAAGAGCCTCTGAGAAAGCAGCTTTTTGATAAGAGCCGGAAGCACACGTTGGAAATCGTCGGCGTAGTCTCGGACTTCACGCCCATCGGCGCCGAGGCCGGAAAGCGCGCCCAAGTTTTCGTGCCATTTCTCCAGATGGACGATGCCACTTTGTTGATCCGCACACGAGGAGCGCCGGAGTCTTACACCAAAGCTCTCCAGAGCGCCGTCTGGTCGCTGGATCGCGATCTTCCCGCCGACAAAGTGCAAACCATGGACGATTTTATGAATGACATTCTTGCCCAGCGCAAATTCAATACTCTGCTCATCGGGATCTTCGCCGCGCTAGCCCTGCTGCTCGCCATGATCGGTATCCACGGAGTGCTCTCGAACCTGGTGGCTTCGCGCGTGCGTGAAATCGGAATCCGCATGGCAATCGGCGCTACGCCACGTGAGATCGCCGGATTGATGCTCCGGCAAAGCCTGCTCCCCGTTGGGTTCGGGCTCGCCATCGGTCTGGCCGGGACCTTTGCATTGAGCCAGTTCCTCGAAGCCCTGCTGTTCCGGGTTGCGCCGCGCGATCCTCTCACCCTCGGCGCCGCAGCCATCTTGATACTAGCCGTGTCTCCAGTCGCGCTGTACGTCCCACTGCGCCGCGCTACCAGCGTGGACTGCACCATCGCTCTCCGCGAGGAGTAACTCGTGTCGGGCTGTTACGGGAGAATGCTAAACCGATAATAAACGGGCGAGCTTCCGGCCATATCGAGCCGCACGGCGTGACCGCCCGGGGCGAGGATCGCGGCGTCCGCGGGTACCCAAATGGTCGCGACCGATGCTGCCCCGCGTTCTTCCGGATGCAACGGACCTTCACTCCACACTGCTTGAGTTCCCGTCAACAAAGTTGCGGAATATACACCGCTCGCGGCTCCTGGGGGCAGTTCCAATTCCATCCGAACCAACCCGACGCCCTTGGGCAACCGCACCCCATTTTCCGTAGATGCCCCGCGCAAGGTATCGCTCGGCAGCCCGATACTATAAATCCCATCCGTACTTACTACACCGGCCACCGGCTGCTGTACCCGCTCGAGCTGGGCCACCTCGGTTTGCAATCTTCGATTCTGCAACCCCAGCCACACAGAAACGCCTACCGACACAGCAAGCAATGCTGCAACAACCCCGAGCCACGGCACCCGCGATACCCGTGGAGGTGGGAACGCTGATGCAAGAGCCGCCGCGAAAACGATTTTCTGCTTTTGATATTCGGAGCCCAGCAAGTACTGCTCGATCTTGCGCCGTTGCGCGCGCGAGACTTTCCCACGGGCCCAGTCGTCTAGCAACTCGGCTTCCATCATTTGCAAGTTCTCGTATAGATCCGGCTCGGTGAACCAGCGCTCGGCAAACGCCGCTCGTTCCCCTTCCGGCATCTCGTGCAGGAGGTACGCGATCATCTCGTCTTTCGTTGAGTCTCTATTTACCATGGCGGGAACTTACGAATCATCACGGTTACGAGTGACACATTTGAAAAGTTCCTCCCGGATCCGCATGGCCCTATTCCGTAGCGCATTGACGGAGATATCCAACGAGCGTGCCAGTGCGACCCGGTCCTCGGCGTAATAACGTTCGATCAACTCTCGACGATCCTTGGGCAGTGCCGCCAGGCAGCGGTCCATTGCATCCAAGCTCCCCCAGTCCGGGCTATGTGGCGTGCCGCGTTGCAATTCGAGCAGCACCGACTGGAGATTCCGCTTTCGCCTCCCTTCCTCTTGCATCAAAAGACGGGCGATGCCGAAGGCAAACCGATCGAGATTCGGAATCTCGGTCCCATCCATCACTTTCTTGGCCAAACGGTTGAGCGCTTCGTCCGCCAGTTCGTCGGCGGCATCGAACTGCTCCCACGCAAACAGATTGATCAGCCGGCGCCTGAGATCCTCATAATTGCGTCCCGCAAGCTCGCGATCCGGGCCCAAGGCGCGCAGCAACGCCTCCAGGCCCTCCCGATCTAAGTCATTGCGTTTGCGACCGAGCGACGTTTTGTTGTCCGAATCGGTCATGGAAGAGTACTACGCCCTGTGTGACATAATAAACCGTTTGGAGGGTCGGCGGCTTTCCGCCGGCGGTTATCTCCCTGTTGCGGCTCCTTTTCTCGCTGGCGACTGTTGCACTTTTCACACGGCTCGCGCTCGCTCAAAACGTGGCAGCCGATGCTCCTGTCGTGGAGCTAGGTCAGCCCCTCGAACTTCACTTAGGTCAAGGTCAAACCAGGACAGTTCGCATTCACGCCGCGGCGGGCGACGCGCTCGAAATCACCGCCACGCCGGATTCCCAGCTGGTGGTGAAAACCTCGTTGTTCGATCCAGCAGGCCAATTGACTGCCGTGACGCCCAGTCTCGGGGGCACGGGAGGCCGGGCGCGCATTGTGGCGTACGCGGCAGCGAGCGGAGACTTCCGTCTCGAAGTGACATCTCAGATGTTTCGCGCCGAAGTTCGGACCTGCACCATCGCACTCGCCTCACGACACCCCGCCTCGGACGCCGACCGCATGGACGCCGAAGCCCATCAAGAATTCGCCAAGGCGGCGCAAGCGGCCACCGGCGCATCCGGCATGCGAACCGCTATTCAACTTCTAGACCGACCCAGGGAACTGGCGCGCCAAACTGGCGACGGCGTGCTCGAAATGCGCTCGACTTTCGGCAAGGGGCAGTTCCTCGCCATGCTCGGTGATTTGCAGGCCGCACTGCCTTTCTTCGGCGAGAGTCTCGAATTGTCTCGCAAAATGCAAGACAAGCGCGCCGAAGCTCATACGCTCGACGACATCGGCTTGGTCTACGCCAATCTCGAACGCTATCAGGACGCCATAAAACAATACAACCTGGCGATGGAACTGGAAGGTCAGATCGGCCAGCCTTGGGAGACAGCACTGACTCTGGCCAACTTGGCCGACGCGGAATCGGCCATCGGACGGGTCGATCTCGCGCTCGATTGCCTGAAGGAGCAGGAGCAGATCCGCAAGGACTTGAACGACGAGTTCGGGCTCACCGAAACTGAGCTCGGGATGGCGGATGTCTACCTGATGACCGGCGAACCCGAGCGCGCGCTCGAAAAATTGATCGAGACGCTACCGCATTGGCCCCGTTTCCGCGACAAGGAGGACGGTAAAGAATCGGAAATCGCCGCCTATCGCAATCTCGGATTCGCCTACACGGCGATAGGAAACTACGATTCCGCAGCCACTGCGTTGCGCCAAGCCATGAACCTGGCGCGTGCTCTAGCAAATCCGCGAGTCACCGCCGATACCCTGGTCACCGAGGCTCAACTCGCGCCATTGCGCGGAGATTCCGCTCGAGCGTTGCAGATTTGCGAACAGGCGTTAGCTGCCTCGCGTGCGGCATCGTATCGGCGTGGTGAAGCGCTGACCGACATCGAACTCGCCAAACTGCAGATGGCCGGCGGGCACCCGCGCGTGGCCCGAGCGCCGCTCGAACAAGCCTTGGGAATCGCGACTCAACTTGGACAACCCTACGATGAAGCGAACGCCCGCCGCGAGCTTGGAATAGTGGACGCTGCTCTCGGCGATACGGCCGCGGCGCAGCAAGAATATGCCGCTGCCTTGGCGATCGAACGCCGCATCGGCGACCGCTTTGGTGAAGTGCAGACGCTGGTGGAATCCGCGCGGCTGGATGACCGGCTTCAGCAACCCGAGCGATCGCTCAGCAGCCTGGAAGAAGCTCTGGCCGTCATCGATCGAACCCGTTCGTCGCTGGCTGCGCCCGAGCTCCGCGCCAGCTATCTGGCATCGCAGCGCGCCGCGTACGAACTCTCGGCTCGCATCCTGATGCGCTTGTCCACGAAGCATCCCAGCGAGGGCTACGATCTCCGCGCCTTCGATATTAGCGAGAGAGCCCACGCGCGTACACTGCTGGACGCGATCGGCGAAACACGGAACGCTGTGGCATCGGATGCCGGATTGCCGGTTCATCTCAACGCCGTGGACGCATCTCTGCATGCACTCGCATCCGCCGAAAATTCCCCCCATCGTGAAGCTCGCATTGCCGAACTATTGGCCACCCGCAACCAATTAGAGTTGCAGGCCGGCGCGATGAGTGAGGGGGCAACGCCGCTGTCTCTAGCTGCCATTCGGGAGCGGCTCTTGGGTGGAGGGACCGTTCTGCTGGAATACCTCACCGGCCCCGAGCAAAGCCACCTCTGGGTTGTCAGCCGCACTGGCTTTCGCCATTACTCGTTGCCGGGCGAAGCCGTGCTGCGCGCCGCGGTTCTCCGACTCTATGACTCACTCACTACCGCCAACCACCTGCCCTTAACGCATGCCATCGCTGAGCGCCAAGCCTTGCTCGCCGCAGCGGATGAACGCGCATCGCAGGAAGCCGCGGCCCTGGAACGAGTCTTGCTGCCGATGCCCGAGTCCGAGCTTGGAAAAGGCTCGCTCGTGATCATCGCTGATGGGCCGATCCAGATGGTCCCATTCGGATTTTTGCTGCGCGGAAGCCCGCGCCCCATCAGCATGGAGCCCTCGGCATCCGTGCTCGCGCGGCTGCGCGATCTCGAAAAGCCAGATCCAGATGGCCGGATCTTGATCGTCGCTGATCCCGCCTACAATGGCTTCTCTGCAGGCGCGTCCGCGCTTCCACTTTCCCAGCTGCCGCTGTCCCGCCAGGAGGCCGAGGACATCGTGAAACTCGCGCCCGGTCACGCCACCACGCTCATGGATTTCAACGCCACGCTCCCATCCTTCGAAAATCTTGCTGCAGATCGATATGCCGTCATCCACATCGCCGCCCATACGCTGCTCGACGATCGGCATCCCGATCTCTCCGGATTGGTCCTTTCTCTGGTCGATCGCCAAGGCCATCGGCGCGATGGGTTCTTGCCTTTGCTGGATATCTACAAGTTGCGCCTGCAAACCGGCTTGGTGGTGCTAAGCTCGTGTGAAACTTTCATTGGCAGAGATCTGCGGGGCGAGGGTTTTCTGGGCTTGTCGCGTGGTTTTCTGTACGCCGGCGCACGGCAAGTGCTAGCCAGCCTCTGGAAGGTAGATGATCGCGCGACTGCCGCGTTCATGCAACGATTCTACTCAGCGTATTTGCACGACCACCTGAGCGCCCCCGCCGCTCTTCGCCGCGCACAAAGCGAAATGGCTCTCGATCCAGCTTGGCGCTCTCCGCGCTATTGGGCTGGATTCGTGCTCGAAGGCGACCTTCAGTAGTCCAAGTTCCATCAGTACCATCCCCCACGGAAAAGTACCAAGTCCTCGTGATGTCTTCGCGAACTCCGACATGGCAAGTGAAGCGGAGCGTTAAAGTGTTCTCGGTGTCCCTATCACGGGGCTCGGCGGAGCACTGTCTCGGAGGAGGACGGACGTGTTGAAGATATTTCGTGAGTTCCTTGCTGAACTTCTCGTCGTACTAATTTTCCTGCAGCCAATTCGATCATTTGCTCAAGATACGGCGGTCAGTTCACTCTCGCAAGTTCGTGCCAAACCAAGCAAAGCTGCCACTACCGCGCATGCCGCTGTCGCTTCGACCTCTACTTCTGTCGGCGCGCCGCTCGCTCAATCGGCTCAGCCGGTGTCCGCGCCCGCGCAGGCTTCTCAAATCCGGCCGGCCACCTCGCAAACAGTTCTAGGCGTGCCGACGCTAGCTCCTCAAGTGGCATCCAATCTCGCGCATCTGGTCAAGAAGGCGCCGCCTCTCAATGCCGGAAGGACTACCACGGTCCCAGTCTCGCTGCCGCCCAACGCGAAGCTTGGAAATCCGACCAAAGACTCCACCAAGCCCATCGTCAGCCGGATATCGCACCCCAAAGGCAAGATCTTGCCGGCCGATTCGACGGACCCATATATCATCGCCCAAGCCACTGCGCTCGGTAACGACCAGAATCGAATCTTTGCGTTCGTCCGCGATCAAATCGCGTTGGATATCTATGCGGGCTCGGTGCGCGGAGCACGCGGGACGTTGTGGAGCCAGGCTGGAAATTCACTCGATAAATCGAGCCTGCTCATCGCCCTGCTCGGCGCCGCCGGAATCAGTGCGACTTATGTCCAGGGGACGCTTACCAGCACTCAACAGCAGCAGTTAATCCTGTCGATGTTTCAGAACAGCACCCAGGTTGTGGGATGCCCGGGGTTCTCGATCCTGAATTCGCCGCAGTTCGATGCCACGTTGACGTACGACTTGACGAATCACTATTGGGTGCAGGTAGGCGGCCTGGCCTTGGATCCGAGTTTTGCCGGAGCCACGCCGGGTCAGGTCTTTGGAACGTCCCCGACCACTTTCCCCGTACCTGATGACTCGATCCGCCAGCAAGTGACCCTGCGGCTGAACGCTGAAATTTACAGTCAGGCTTCGGCGATTCTCGCCGAGGAAGGCTTGGGAACAACCACGGTCCTGCAACAGACGTTCTTTACCGACACACTGGCCGGACGGCCGATCTCAGTAGGCAATGTAGTGAATGAAAACGCGATCTCCGCGCTGGTGATCAGTTCCACAACCATCACCTATTCACCCTATTTTCTGCTGGGGCAAGGCGACACAGACATCACGCAGGATCCGATCGTCTACGGCCAGGATTACCAGGAAGTTTATACCAGCTTCCCGCTGGGCAGCCAGATACTGACCGGGCTGTTTCTCCAAGTCGACACCCAAAATCCGAACCTCGATACGCTCATTGCGAATAGCGGCGGCTTCGGGCCCACTCCGCCACAAACGGTGACTTACACCCGCACCTTG
>DATHMO010000221.1:0-4362 GCA_035486995.1 Bryobacteraceae bacterium | reverse complement strand
CAGCAGCGGCCCCGGAATCTTCGCGCCGAAGCTGAGCGCGATTCCTTCCGAAGGCTGGATCTGAATCACCAGCGTGTTCTTCTGCACTTGGTGCGTTGGAGCCTTTTGGAAGAGCTGAAACGGCGTGCGCTTGAACTGGATCGCGATCTCTGTATGACGCTTTGCCAGGCGCTTTCCGGTGCGCAAATAAAAAGGCACGCCCGCCCATCGCCAGTTGTCAATGTTCAACTTCAGCGCGACAAATGTTTCCGTGCGCGACTCGGGATTGACGCCGGGCTCGTTCCTGTATCCTGGTACGCGCTCGTCGCCCAGCATTCCTTCGCCATATTGGCCGCGTACGCTCCGCATCAGCACGTCTTCCGAGTTCAGTGGCTGGATCGAATGTAGAAGTTTCGCTTGCTCGTTACGCACGGCGTCCGCTTGAAACGACACCGGAGACTCCATCGCCGTCAGGCTAAGCAACTGCATCACGTGGTTGGGCACCATATCGCGCAGCGTGCCGGCGGTGTCGAAATATGCGCCGCGGCGCTCCACGCCCACGGTTTCCGCGTTCGTAATCTGCACGTGATCGATGTAGCGGCGATTCCAGATCGGCTCGAAGATCGCGTTGTCGAAGCGGAAGACCATGATGTTTTGCACGGTCTCTTTGCCGAGGTAGTGATCGATGCGATAAATCTGGCTTTCCTGCAGCACGGCTTTGATGTCGCAGTTCAATGCCTTCGCCGATTCCAGGTCGGTTCCGAAGGGCTTCTCGATCACCACGCGCCGCCAATGGCCGTCCTGTTGCTGCGACAACCCGGCCTTGCCAAGCTGCTGGACAATGGACGCGAAAAACTTCGGCGCCGTTGCCATGTAAAAAAGGTAGTTGCCCTGCGTGTGCCACTCCACATCGATCTTAGCCAGTTGCTCGCGAAGCCGCGCGAAGGTGTTGGGATCGCCAAAATCACCGCGCTGGTAGAAGAGCCGCTTCCGCAGCCAGTCGCGGCCTTCGCTGTCATCGGTGGGCAGAAACTCGCTGACCTGGTCGCGAAATGCGTCGACGCTCAAGTCGTCGACCGAAACGCCGATGACGGCGAAATCCTCCGGGAGCAATTTCGCTTTTACCAGATTGAAGAGCGATGGAATCAGCTTGCGCTTGGTCAGATCGCCGGCGGCGCCGAATAGAACGAATACGCACGGCCCGGCTGCCTTGCCCGCAGTCTGCGTCATTACGGAGTTGGCGGAAGTCGTCGCGGCCATGCTTAATGCGAATCCACAGAAAGGGAAGTGGGAAGCATTTTAGGGCAAAGGGCGGTGAATCTCCTAACCGCGGGAGATGTGTCGCGCAGGGCGAGCGCCGCTCACGGACTTACATGCCAGCGCCGCTGATCAGAAATCCACGCGCCGATTGACTCGGACGTTTCTTACATCCCTGGAAGAGCGGCCGCCGTGGCGGGAGTCCAAGGCTTGGACTAAAACCGGTCTCACAAAGCAAGCCGACCGATCGTTGCCTGTCCGCTACCGGACATCCTCAGGTCGGCGGCGAACACCTTCCAACACTTTGGTTCGACCGCCGGGGCTTCTCTTATCTTTGTCATCAGAAGCTTACAGTTTGCAGTAGATTGGCAAAAGCCGTGCAACCAGAAGCTCCAATGCGACAGCGGGCGCAATCGTTTCGCCATGGTGTGCGCCTACGTTCTGTTGACACTGTTGTACGAGTAGGAGGGCGAGCCTGATGAGCGGACTAGCACAAGATCTTCGCTACGCGCTGCGACAGTTGCGCAAGACTCCGGGATTCACCGCGGCGGCGCTCCTGACGCTGGCGCTGGGCATCGGAGCAAACGCCGCGATCTTCACGCTGGTGAACTCCGTTTTATTGCAGAACCTTCCTGTCGCCGATCCGAAGATGCTGGTGCGTTTTGGGAATGAGAACGATTGCTGCGTGAGCGGGGGAGCCAAAGATACCGGTAACTACTCGCTATTCCCAACCGAAACGTACGAACTGTTGAAGCAGAACCTGCCTGAGTTCGAAGAACTGGCGGCGATGCAAGCGGGCTACGGATACCGGCCGATCATCGCACGCCGTGATGGGACGCAGGAGGCAGCGCGGTCGGTAATGGGCGAATTTGTCTCCGGCAATTACTTCCGAACCTTTGGTCTGCAACCGCGCGCCGGGCGCGTGCTGGCAGACGCCGACAATCTGAAGGGCGCGCCCATGACTGCGGTCATGAGCTACGAGACATGGCAGCGGGATTACGCGGGCGATGCTTCGGTGGTTGGCAGCACGTTCTGGGTGAATACCAGGCCGGTGACGATTGTCGGCATCGCGCCAGAGGGATTCTTTGGCGATCGCATCTCGAGCACGCCTCCGGATTACTATCTCCCATTCGAATCAATGCCGGTGCTGGCAAATGTTCCCTACGTGCACCAGCCAAACACCCGATGGCTCTACATTATTGGACGCGTGAAACCGGGCGTGGGGATGGGCGCGCTTCAGGACAAAGTAAATGTCCTCTTGCGGCAGGCATTTTCGGCAATTCCTGACTTGGATAAGAAGACAGATTTGGCGAAAGTTCATGTGGTGCTCACCCCGGGCGGAGCCGGCATACAGCAATTGCAGGAGCAATACTCCTCTCATCTTCACCTGCTGATGTGGATCGCCGGCCTGGTGTTACTCATCGCCTGCGCGAATATCGCCAACCTGCTGTTGGTGCGCGGAATGTCCCGAAGGCCGGAGTTGTGCATCCGGACGGCGTTGGGGGCGATGCGCGGAAGAATCATCCGGCAACTTCTGACCGAGTGTGTGGTGTTGGCGTGCCTGGGTGGCCTTGCGGGGCTGATCGTGGCATACGCCGGGGCAGAAATGTTGCTCAAGCTGGCGTTTCCGGGGGCGGCGAATGTTCCGATTCACGTCAGTCCGTCGCTGCCCATTCTTGGATTCGCCTGCGCTCTGTCGCTCGTGACCGGCATTCTGTTTGGTGTGGGGCCGGCCTGGATCGCGGCTCAGACGCAACCGGTGGAAGCTCTGCGCAGCGGAGCGCGCACCACGGCTGCGAGCGCCTCGCGCCTGCAGCGTGCTCTGGTCGTGCTGCAGGCGGCGGTGTCGCTTGTGCTGCTTGTAGGTGCCGGGCTGTTTTCGCAAAGCTTGAACAAGCTGCAGAGCACAGACCTGAAGCTCGATGCCAGAAATCGCTACATCGTGCACATCAATCCCCAGTCTGCGGGATATTCGCAAACCCAACTCGATGCCCTCTACCGCACGATCGAGCAGAGCTTTCATGCGCTGCCCGGAGTCAAGAATGTCGGCCTTTGCACGTACACGCCGATGGAAGATAACAACTGGGACGACTACGTCCAGATTCAGGGGCAGCCGCCTTCGGGGAAAAGCGCGTCCTGGGTGCGCGGCAACCCGGAATATTTCGCCTCGGTGGGAACACACGTGATCATGGGACGCGGAATCGGCGTGCAGGATACTTCTACCGCGCGGACCGTGGCGGTGGTGAACCAGACTTTTGTGAAAGAGTTCTTCCAGCCAGGCAGCAATCCGATTGGCCAACATTTCGGACCCGAGCCAGCCGCGACCGGAGACTTCGAGATCGTCGGTGTAGTCGAGGACACGGTCTACTCAAGCGTGTACTGGAAAAACCACAGCATGTATTTCGTTCCGATGACGCAGCGGCCCGCGAGTTGGAAAGGCCCGCTCGAGCACGATGAGTCGGTCTATGCAGCGGCGATGGTGATCGAAACCGAGCGTCCCATGGACGACATGGAGAAGCTCACACGGACCACGCTGGCCGCCATCAATCCGAATCTGACGGTGGTGAAGTTTCAAACTTTCAACCAGCAGATTGCCGACCGCTTCAACGACGAACGGCTGATCGCACGACTAACGATGCTGTTCGGGGCTCTGGCTCTGCTGCTGGCGGCCGTTGGACTTTATGGGGTGACTGCTTATGGCGTCGCGCGGCGGACGCGAGAGATTGGCGTTCGCATGGCCGTGGGTGCCGAGCGAGGCGGCGTGATCACGATGGTGATGCGCGGGGCGATCATCCAGATTGTCCTTGGCCTGGCGATCGGAATCCCCATCGCGCTGGTGTGCGTGCGGTTTGTGAAGTCGCAGATCTACGAGATCACCAGCGCCGATCCCACGATCGTGATCGGCGCATCCGCAATCCTCGCGGCGGCTGCCTGTATTGCCGGGATCATTCCAGCCCGGCGCGCGGCTTCCATCGACCCGGTGCAGGCGTTGCGACACGAGTAATCGCTCACAGGAATACTCCATTCGGCCTGACTAATTGATTTGAAATGGTAGGCGCGGCAGGAATCGAACCTGCAACCGCCGGATTAGAAATCCGATGCTCTATCCGTTTGAGCTACGCGCCC
>DATHMO010000220.1:0-20711 GCA_035486995.1 Bryobacteraceae bacterium | reverse complement strand
CGGTTTATGACACCGGACCCGTATACCAACAGCGGGCGGCTGAACGACCCTGGGAGCTGGAATCGGTACGCATATACACGTGGCGATCCCGTCAATCGATTTGATCCCGCAGGTCGGGATGATACTCCCCCGGCAACATGTACGACGGCCACCTCTGACTTCTGCATCACCACTACGACCAGCGGCGACGACGAGGGCGGCGTGCCGCCCGACACGGACTTTGACCCGTCCAATGGCCCGGGAATGAGCATTTTCGTACCTGAGCTCAAGATAACTCTATCGCCACCACTACAAGTGCAGCTTTTTAAAATCCAGTCGGAAAACTATACCCTGCAGCAGGCATTTAACGAGGCGATGCAAGCGCTGAACTCGCCGTTGTGCAGCAGCCTCTTTAATGTGCCTCTCGGGCCATCACCGCAACAAGTGCTTCAGGATCTATACAATGGAAACACGAGTATGGAGCTATTCTGTTCGGCGAAATACTTCCAAATGGCCCTTCTGCATATACAATCGATGCGACCACGGTACCGTGGATTAACCCGCCTGGCTCATCAATTGACACGGGAGCGATCATCACGCTCCAAACTCTTGGCCTCTATTGGAGTTTCCCTACAGGCTACGACCAAGCCGCGACCTTGATTCACGAACTGGGTCATGCATTTAACGACATCTTTGGACCGGGATCTTCCTCCATCGCGAACGACGCCGGCAACCCGACCCAAAGCATTGCCAATCAAAACACTGTGTTGCAGGATTGCTTCCCATGAGATTGATTGTGTGCTTTATCTTCGCGGGAATGCTCGCGAAGCCCTGTGCAGCCCAGGCTGTGAGCCCGCTTGACGTATGCACAATACTTGAAGGGCCGCTCCGGCTCAGTGGGACATTGATCGCTGTTCGCGGAATCGCGCGTTCCGCCAACGGTCTCACGGTGGGGAGTGACACGTGTCCGACGCGAATCGTTCTAGACAAGGTCGCTTTTCGTAACGAGATAGCGATCGAGGAGGCTACAGGCGGCGATGTCCCGTTCATAGCAGACAAGACTTCTTTCGCGGATCTGAGCGCGGCCCTCGCCAAGTTGAATCCGGCAAGCCAGTACGTCTCGGCGACTTTCGTAGGGGTATTCGAGACGCGCGAGCCGCTCCGAGACCTTGTAGCCGGGCATGGTCTGACAAATGGTTATGGCTATATGGGACGCTCACCCGGCCAGCTGATATTGCGGGAGGTCAGAGATATCTTGGTGGCTGCGAAGCCTCCAGCTCCCCAAATCCACTCGGTTTGCGAACTTCTCGCAGATCCGCTAAGTTTCGACGGCAAGCTCGTCGCTGTGAAGGGTTCCCTTAGGGCGTATCAGGGATGGTGGCTTTACGACGACCAGTGCCAGTCAAAGTTTACGGTTCAGGGACACTCTTTCGAAAATCTCATCACTGTCACTAGTCCCACCGATCTCGTTCGAGTTCATGATGTGCCGTTTGACACTGACGATGACAGCGTGGCGCTCGTCGCTAAGGCTTTCGGTGGGAACACCAGCACGCAGCCACGCGTCCTCGCGACATTTGTAGGCGTGTTTGAGACAAGAGAAGAACTGAACCTGGTAAGTCGGAACGGAGCCTCGCGAGGCTTTGGCCATTTGGGGGCGGCTCCGGCGCAATTGTTGCTTAGAGAATGTCGGGAAGTCACCACCTAATACGTCCCCTTCCGTTGAAGGTCTCATTCCGGCCGCTCCCTGCAGTTACCCGACAGGGCGGGCTTAGCGCGAAGGAAATCGCACTGCCGGCACCAAGCTTGACCGCCGACCATCACGGTGAATCTGGACTCCACCTACACCTACAATGACGAGGGCCAGGTGACGGCCATGACCTATCCCAGCACCATCGGCGTCCTCAACGAGGTGACCACCGGCGCCAGCTACAATTATTCGTACGACAGCATGAACCGGCTGGGCGGCATGACGCCAGGTTTTCAATCGCAGGTCGCGGACATTCAATGTAAGGGGACTGAAGAAGTTGACCAGTTGATCACAATGAAACGGACACCATAAGTTTACTGGTCTCGATTACGCCGATAACCGCTACTATTCGAACGTGTATGGGAGGTTCATGTGTGGTCCGCAATAATCCCGTCCGTCGCTACGCCACCTCCTTTTCCAAGCGATAATCATGATGCAATCCGCCGAGAACAGGCCTCGATCCGACCTGATAGAAGGCGGGACGCAGATGCCGATGGCGACTGGCGGGAACGTCCGCTTGGATGGGCTCCGGTATTCCAGGGCCTAAGGACGCGTGCGGCCGCCCCCGATTGTAATAGCAAACGAACTCCTTCAAAATGCGCCGCAGATGCCTCTGGTTGAGCGGAATCGCGTAGTCCAGACATTCGCGCCGGATTGTTCCGATCAACCGTTCGCAGAACGCGTTCGCCTTAGGCGCGCGAAAGGGAGTTTTGATCACGTGCACGCCAAAACCTTCCAGGGTCCTGTCGAGCAATGACGAGAAGATCGAGTCGCAATCGTGAACAACGAACTTGTATGGATTGCGGTCGGCTAGGACCTCGCGAAATTGCTGCGTGGTCCACTCGGCCGGTGGGATGGCCGGTGACATTGCAATGCAAAATTCGCCGCGAACCAATCTCCATCGCCACGAAAACCTATAGAATCCGAAAGGTCGCAGTAACGCACACGAAAAATCACAAGCGACAACCGACCGAGCCTGGTTTCGTAGGAACGTGGCCCAGCGCCGATCGGAGGCTCCAATGCCGGGACGTGTTGGGTCGAGATATCGCCGGACCGTCCGCGGAGACTCGCGAATGCCGACTTGAGGAACAATTCGTTCGCGATCCGGTCCTCATGCGTTCTCCCATACGGATCATGACAATTTTCATTCTATCTAGAACCGTTGCTATAGATGAAAATCGTAGCTGCCGAGAGCCTTCAGGTTCCACAAACTTCCACGGGGCACAACAACTTCGCGGCATCTGTTTGAAACAGAAGCAATTGAAAATGGATGATTTCCAGTGTCAGCGGGAAACTGCCTTGAGCTCAGCGGATCGCCCTTCCTGCTTATCGTTAGATTTTGACCTGATCCCTGTATTCGCCGAAAAGGACGTGTGATTTGAACCTCAACAGCCGCCAAAATCACTGCTGTCCAACGAAAACGTGCGCGCCGCGGAATTGGTGACAGTTTGCGTTGCAAAGTCCTTTTGAGGTGACTGTCACCATTTTGGCACCAAACTCTGGTAAGAGCGGATGAAAAAGGAGGGAAACCAGTGAAATCAAATTCGGCGCAAACTATTGATCGGCAAGCGGATTTGATGGATTTTGTTTAGCTTGCAAGAAGTGCTGAGTCGCTTTTCGAGACCGCCCGATTCAACCACTCTCGCACCTCACCGTGCACTTCTAAGCTAGCCCATCGCGCCTCGCGTTCGCAATCGCGACGGTAAACTAAACGGACGGCCGCCGTCCATCGAACGCGTCCTGGAGCACGGCCCGGATTCCTTCGCGCGTGATGGGGCGCGGGTTGTAATACGGGTTCTGCACCGCGATGCCGGCGGCTTTATCGAGATCCGGCGCCTGCAGGCCGAGCGCGGCGAGCGATGTTGGAGCGCCCAGTGAAGCCGCTAAATCGAATAGGCCTTGCGCGGCCGATTTCGCGCCGAGTGCCCGCGCGATTCTCGACATGGCTTCGGGAGCAGCCGGTGCCGTGTAAGCCGTCGCGTGCGGCAGCACAACGGTGTGTGTTTCGGCGTGCGGCAAATTGAAAGTTCCGCCCAGCGTGTGGCACAGCTTGTGATGCAGCGCCATCCCAACCGCGCCGAGTGAGATGCCGCCCAGCCACGCACCGTACAGCGCGTTCGAACGCGCCTCGAGATTCGCCGGCTCTTTCACCACCACGGGGAGCCCAGCGGCCAACGCGCGTATGCCTTCTTCGGCAATCATCGAGATGATCGGATTCGCGTCCTTCGAATAAAGGGCTTCCACGCAATGCGCGATCGAATTCATGCCGCTGGTGGCCGAGAGCATCGGCGGCATCGTAACTGTCAGCGTCGGATCATACAGCACCGTTTTCGGAAGCACGCGGGGATCGCGGCCGGTCTTCTTCAATCCGCTTTCGGTGATGCCCCAGATCGGCGTCATCTCGGAGCCCGCATAAGTTGTCGGGATCGACAAAATCGGAAGCGTCGATACCAGCGCGATGGCTTTCGCGAGTCCCGTGGTAGAGCCGCCGCCGACTGCGACGCAGCAATCGGCGCCCAGTGTTCGTGCCTGTTCTCGCGCTTGCTCGGCGATTTCGACTGGCACGTGCATCACGGCTTGGTCGAACAATCCGACAGCGCGCGCGCCCAACCGATCCACCATCTGCTGTCCCTCTTTGCGTTGCTCGGGCGTTGAAAGCACCAGCGCACGATGGGCGCCTAACCGGTCGATTTCTTCGGGCAATTTGTCTAGACAACCGACGCCGAAGACTACCCGCGCCGGCAGAATGTCGTAGACGAACGCGAGCGGCATGGCCTTCTAGGCCTGTCCGGCGTGGGCGCGCGCGGTGCGTTCGTTCAGATCACGAAGCACGCTGAGCTCGTTTTCCGTCGGAGCTTCGCTGGTGGCCAACTGCGGCGCAACCTTCAGCGCCCAGCCGGTGGACTCAATCACTTTTTCGACGGTGACTCCCGGATGAATGCTAGTGAGCGTGAGCTCCTTGGTCACCGGGTCGGGAGTCATGACGCCCAAGTCGGTGATCACCGCGGTCGGACCTTTGCCTGGAAGGTTCAACTTCGCGCGGCTATCGCCGCCGGTGAAGTGGCCGCCGGAGGTAACGAAATCGAGCTTTTCGATGAACGCGCGCTTGTTCTGGCGCAGAGTGATCAGCACTTCTTTAGACGACGCAGCGATCTCAGGCGCTCCGCCCGCGCCAGGGAGGCGCACGGAAGGCTTGTAGTAATCGCCGATCACCGTGGTGTTGATGTTGGCGAAGCGATCGATTTGCGCGGCGCCGAGGAATCCGAGATCGATCCGGCCGCCTTGCAGCCAATAAGCGAAAATTTCGGGAATGGAGACCACGGCGTCGGCGGTTTCGGAAAGCTCGCCATCGCCGATAGAGAGAGGAAGTACCGTGGGCTTGGTTCCGATACAGCCCGATTCGTAAATCAAAACAGTATCCGGCGCATGCGTGAGACGCGCGAGATTGGCAGCCGCGCTCGGCAACCCGATTCCCACGAAGCAAGAAGCGCCGTTGCGGATCATGCGCGCCGCGGCAATGGTCATCATTTCATCGGCGGTGTATTTCGTCTCAGGCATGGGTTACCGCCGGTTCCAGACTGCGTTTGAATTCATCGAAATCCTTGGTGCCGAGCACGTGTTTTTGCATCCAGGCTTGGAACGTCTCGCGCTCGCGCGCGATGGGGTCCCACTGCTTGTAGAAAGCGTTATTGCGCGGATAATAACCCTGCGCATAGGAGGGAAACGCTCCGCCTTTCACTTCGCTGACCGCGCCGATCACCCAGGAGGGCAGCACCACGGCGTTGGGAGGCGCGTTGAGTTGATCGACAATTTCCTCTACGGTGACAACCACGCGCTTGGCTGCCAACACGGCTTCCTTTTGCACGCCGATGACGCCCCACATGAGCACGTTGCCTCTGCGATCGGCCTTCTGCGCGTGAATGACTGTTACGTCCGGGCGTATCGCAGGGATGGCGGCCAGCTTTTCACCGGTGAAAGGGCAATCAATAAATTTCACGCGGTTGTACTTCGGCAGGTCGGTTCCAACATAACCGCGCAACAGGCCAAATGGCAGGTGAGCGGCGCCGGCGGCATAAGCGGCGGCCATACCGGCATGCGCGTTTTCTTCGAGCGCGAGTGGAGCGGGCCAGCCTTGCTCCACGGCATCGCGCAAACGATGGAGCGACCCGACTCCGGGATTTCCGCCCCAGGAAAAAATCAGTTTCGATGCGCAGCCGGAGCCGATCAGTTGATCGTAGATCAGATCGGGCGTCATGCGGATCAGGGTCAGATCGCGGCGGCCCTGCCGGATAATCTCGTGACCCGCGGCAAAAGGAATCAGATGCGTGAAGCCCTCCAGGGCCACGACGTCACCATCGCGAACCATTTCCTGGATCGCTTGTTTGAGTGGAAGTATGTGCGCCAAACTGTGATTATGGCACGCTTATTCGCGCCTCTGCTGATTGCGACGGCACTGCTTGCGCACCATTCCACGGCGGAGTACGACTTGCAGCATCCCGCCACGGCGGCGGGCGTTGTGACTCGCTTCGAGTGGTCGAATCCGCACGCGCACATCTTTCTGGATGCGTCGGGGCCGAACGGCGCAGTGGAGCATTGGGTGATCGAGATCGACAGCCCGAATGCGCTGCAGCGCGTGGGGTGGAACCAGGAATCGCTGAAGCCTGGCGACAAGGTGATGTGTTCCGGAGCACGGGCCAAAGACGGATCGCCGCGCATGCGCTGCACTCGAGTGCAACTGGCCAACGGCACGGTGTTGCAGTCGTTCTGAGAATCCGGAGCGGCTAGCGCGGGAGTTCGCCGGCGGCGCGCAGGATGGGCTTCATCGTGAGGCCTTGCACGAAAATGGAGAACGCCACGACGGCGAAGCTGATGGCGATGATGGTCTCGCGCTCGGGGACCGCCGCTGGAAGCGCGAGCGCCAAAGCGAGCGCCAATGCGCCGCGCAATCCGCCCCAGAATAAGATGTGCTGTTGTTTGGCCGGCACACGTTGCCTAGATCGAAGAAAGAGCGCGCAGCAGGGATAGACGGCGGCGGCGCGGCCCAAAGTGACGAGCAGAATCGCGATGAGTGCCGGTACGCGCACTGCGCCGAAATCCTGCATCTCAACGTGCATCCCGATCAGCAGGAAGATGAGCGAATTCGCGACGAATGCGGCATACCCCCAGAAATCCTGGACGGCTTCCCTGCCGCGATCGGAGATGCGGCCATCTTTGCCAAGATTGCCGAGAGTGAGGCCTGCGCTCAGGGTGGCGAGCACGCCGGACATATGGAATCGCTCGGCGAGAAGAAACGATCCATAGGCGGCGACAGTGGTGAGCGCAATTTCGATCAAGTGATCTTGCGTGTTGCCGGCCAGCAGCAGCGCCAGCGCGGCGATGGCTGCTCCGGTGAACAAACCCCCTCCGGCGGTGAGCAAAAGCTGGAGTGCGCTATTGACCGGGCTGGGAGATTTGCCGCCCACCAGATCCAGAATCATGACGAAGAAGACCGCGGCGGTTCCGTCATTGAACAGACTTTCGGCTTCGACCAAAAGCACCAGCCGTCCGCGCGCGCCGGATTCCTGGAATGTCGCAATCACCGAAACCGGGTCCGTGGCTGCGATCAACACACCGAAAACGAGCGCGCTGAGCCATTGCCAATTGGCCAGGTAGTGCATGCCGAGGGTGGTGATTCCGGCGGAGAGAATTACGCCGAGAGTTGCCAGCACCACGATAACTCCGAGATCCCGGCGCAGGCGGCGCCAATCGAGATAGAAGGCGGCTTGGAAGATCAGCGGCGGCAGCAGAACTGTGAACAGGAGATCCTTGGTGAGGGCGATGGTGTTGGAGAATCGCAAAAACGCGAGCGCGATGCCGGCCGCAACCAATCCGACGCTGTAGGGCAAATTGAGACGCTGCGTGAGGATGGCGACAACGATCGCGATCAGCAGGAGCAGCGCCGCGTTTTGGACGGTGAGTTCCATGTACAGATCTGAAACGGATAACATTGACCTTCGGAGACGCTTTGAAGGTAGTTCTTAGTTTAGCCTTGCTTACTTCAACCCAGCTGGCGCAAGCGATCTTCGCGCAAGCTGCACCCGATGAGTCCCCGCCTATTCGCGTGGACGTGGATGTCGTGAATGTTCTTTGCACGGTGTCGGACAAGCACGGCGGCCTGGTGACGGATCTCGGCAAGGAGGACTTCGAGATTCGCGAGGATGGGCGAAAGCAGGCGATTCGATACTTCACGCAGGAGACGGATCTGCCGCTCACGGTGGCGATGCTGGTGGACGTCAGCGGGAGCGTCCGCGAGGTGCTGGCGGAAGAGCGCGAAGCGGCCGGGCGATTCTTCGATACTGTGCTGCGGCCCAGCGATCACGCGCTACTGCTGGGCTTTTCGAGCACGCTGGTGCTGTGGCAGGATTTCACAGCGTCGAGCGAACGGCTCAGAAAGGCGCTGGCGCAGCTGCATGCGATTCCGTTTCGAGGCCTGCCTGCGATTGGACAGTCCATGCCGGGCACGCTGCTGTACGACGCCGCATATCAAACCGCGAGGGGCAAGCTGGCGCGCGTCCCGGGGCGCAAAGCGATGCTGATTGTTTCCGATGGCCTCGACAACGGCAGCCAGGAGCATCTGGACGATGCGATCGAGGCGGTGCAGGCCACCAATACGATTGTCTACGGCGTCTGCTACGACCAGAAGTTTTCGGGCTGCTCATTCTTGAAGGATTTGGCAGAACCTACCGGGGGCCGCATGTTCGAGGCCGGCAAGAAACGGACCATCGAAGAAATTTTTCAGATTATCGAGCTCGAGCTGCGGAGCCAATATTCGATTGGCTTCGTGCCGATCAACGCGGCGCACGACGGCAAATTCCGCAAGCTTCAGGTGAAGGTGGTTAAGCCGGGCATGCGAGTATCCGTCCGACGCGGTTACTATGCGCCGGACGGAAAGTGATGCGGTTCGATTTCTAGAACCGGAAGGAGCTTTTGATCTCGATAAAACGCGGCGAACCGCCCGCGCCCAGGAACGATCCCAAAAGGCTGGTGGGGGGTGAAACGGTATTGATGACGGAACCAAACTGCGGGTTCGAGATGTCATCCACCGGGTTGTCGAAGTTGGGATGGTTGAACAGGTTGTAGAAGGAAGCGCCGAAGGAGAACGAGAAGCGCTCCTTGATGCGGACGCTCTTCATGATCGACATATCGACGTTGAAGAAACTCGGGCCAAAGAACGAGTTGCGGCCCACGCTTCCAAAACCGTTAAAGACCCCGGACGCGGAGAAGCTGGGCGCAAACTCCGACGTGCTGAGACACGGCGTGGTAACGGCAGCGCTGCCGCAATTGCCCGCATGAACCGGCCCCAAAGGTGTCGCAAAAATGGTGGCGTTATAGTTATCCCCGAAGAGCGCGCCACCCGCGCTGTTGTCGATCACGCTAAAGGGCAGCCCGCTGCGCAGGAACCAGTTGCTTGAAAGCGTCCACCCGCCGAAAACGGCGTTGGGTCCCCACTTGAAGCCAGAATGGCGGAACATATCGGAGTATACGAAGTTGGCGCTGAAGTAGTGGCGTACATCGTAGTCCGAATTGCCGTAGTTGGCCGACAGGTCATAAGGGATGCGCGGGTTGGTGATGCTGAGGTTGGTTGCCAGCAACGAATAATACTCGTTGGCGATGCCGCCATTGGAGACATCGTCCAAATTGTGGCTCCAGGTGTAGTTGATCGTGAAGGTGAGGCCGGCCGAAAGCCGGCGCTGGAAGCTGATCGTCAGCCCGTTGTAGTTTGAGATGCCGGCGTTGGTGTATTGCTCGATCGTTCCAAACGCTGGGTTCGGGGCGCTGGCGGGCAGACCGGCGAAACCGTTCGGGCACTGGCTGGGAGGGCAATAGCCGTTGATCCCGAAATTCGCCAGCGGAAGATGAAGGCCGTGCATGCCCTGATAATTGATGGTCAGCAGGTTCGACCGTCCAAAGGATTGTTCAATTTCGAAGTTCCACTTGTAGTATGTGGGCTGCATCATCGTGCTCGGGTAGCTATAAAAGGTCGGCGCCTGGAATCCCGGTAGCGCGGCGGAAATGGAGTTGAAGCTTCCCCCGGTTTTAAAACCTGCAAGCAACGCCTGATTTTCCGCTGCGGCTGCCGTAAACGGGCTGTTCGGAACGCCGGGGGCCAATACTGGCGCGGCAACGATGGCGCTCAAAGTCTGCGGAGGATTGAAGGCCGCGAATTCTGCCAGACCGCCGGGCAAGTTGTCGGCGAAGATTCCGGCGCCGGTGCGGATCACGGTCTTGTTGTTATTGAACGGTCTCCAAGCGAGACCGATGCGGGGTTCCCACACCACCGGTTTGGTATGGGCGTAAGCGCTGTTCTGGCCGGAAAGAATCAACTGGTTGTAGGGCGTGTTGACCGCGCCCGGATTGGGCCCTAAAGAGGAAAGTGTCGCAAGACGCGTGAAGCAATCCTGGTCGCAGGTCGGGTCAAAGTAGCTCTCCAGCCGCAGGTTCAACGATATCGTCAAACGGTCGGTAGCCTTCCAATCGTCGGCGACGTAGCCGCCGAGTGTATTTAAACGGACCACGGCTTCGGGCTGGCTCGGGAAGCCTTGAAACAGCGAGGAACTCGACCCGCCGCCGTTGAAAAAGTCATTTAGGTTGGTGTTGATCTCACCGTGCAGGAGACCCGCGATGGACTCGAAATCCAGGTCGGTCACGGTTTGATGCAGCCAGCTAAAGCCGATCCGGAACGTGTGGCGGCCTTTGATCAACGAGAAATCATCGATGGCCTGATACTGGAACACGCGACGGCCGTTCGGAAAAAAGGAGTTCGGGCTATTGCTTTCATCCCAGGCGCCCACCGGAGTGAACGAACCGTCGGTGAAATTCAGGAAGGCGGGCAATGCAGCCAGTGAACCGCTGGGGTTGGACGGGTTAAAGATCGCCGCATAGTAAAGCACCGATCCGCTGAGCTGATTCACAGCGTTGGGGCCGAAAGTGTGGGTCTCGGAAACCTGGCCGGCCATTTGGGGCTGGAAGCTTTGGGCATTGAACGTCGAGCCAAAGGGACTGGTGTAAGTGGGCTGGTAGCCGTTGTCGCGCCAGATTCGGATGTAGCCGCGGTCGTGGTCGTTGAAAATATGGTCGACGCGGGCAGCCCATTGATATTCCCTATTCAGGCTGGTGGGCGTGGCTCGAAACTGATAGGTGCAGGGCGCGCCGCTCGGACCGCCAAGCAAGGTCCCACCGACGCTGGTGCTGAAGGTGCCGCAGCCGCCGTTGGACCCGGTGAACGGCGTGGCGCCGGAGACGCCGTTGTAGATCGCAAAGGCCTTTTGGTAAAACGGAATCTCATCGGCATTGCCAGTGGCCATGAGGTTGGCGAGTGTGGCGTTCTGGAACTGCGGGCTAGGGATCAGATTCTGGACGGCGCTGGTCGGCAGCAAATTGCGCAGGCCTTCGTAGTCGACGTCGAAGAAGGTGCGGTTTTTGACGATCGGCCCGTTAAAGTTCGCCCCCCATTGATTGAAATTGTTGAAGGGCGTCGGAAGGCCGGAGGAATTGCTGAAAAACTGATTGGCATTCATGGCGCGGCCGTTCCAGTTGTAGATGGCATCGCCGTGATACTCGTTGGTTCCCGCCTTGGTGATATATGTCACCTGCGCTCCAGCGTATTGACCATACTGGCCTGAGTAGGCGTTGGCAATCACATTGGCTTCCGCTACGTCGTTTGAGCCCAGCATGAGATTCGAAGCGCCGCTATTGTTCAGGCTCAGGAACGGATCATTGAAATTCATGCCGTTGATGCTGAAGAGATTGGAAAGGCCCGGCAGGCCGCTCGAGGAGAAATTGCCGTAGCCTGACTGCGTGTTCATCACGACGCCCGGCGTCGTCTGCGCCAAATAGGTAAGGTCGCCGCCAGGGTTGGGCAGGTTGTCGATCATTGCGGTCGAGATGCCTGTGGATAGGTCGGCGTTCTCAGTCTGGATGGCGGATGCGACTTCCACCACGTCCACGGTTTGGGAGGCTCCGGCGATTGTCAGTTGAACATTGACGGCGGTCGGTTGTCCGGCGATCACGACCACTCCGGGGCGTTCCTGATTTTGAAAGCCGCTGGCGCTGACATTCACTTTGTAAGTGCCCGGCAAGATAAATGCAAAACGATAACTTCCGTCGCTATTTGCCGTCGCTTGCTGGGATACGTTGGTACCGATGTTCGTTAGGATCACAGTAGCGCCTGGCACAACTGCCCCGGTCGGATCGGTGACGATTCCCTCAACGTTGCCGGAGGTAATCGACTGGGCGTGAGATTGGCTGCTGAACGCAATGAGCACTGCGAGGCCAAGAAGTAACAGCAGCGAGCGTCGCCCTTGAACATTCCAAAATGATGCTCTGGAGGGCATCAGGCCTCTCCATGCGATCAAAGTAACTCTTAACATTTTTCCTTCCCCTTTCGTCGCCTCGCCAGTAAGCGGGCGGTGTCTTTGATGTGCGGTCTTACCCTGTTATGGCAAGCCGCGGAACGGATTACTTGATGAAGCGGATGTGTAGCTGCTGGATGGATAGAACTGCATGCACAAGTAGTGCAGCGTTAGTGATCTCTCGCAGGCAGGAGCCATAATTCGTGCCAGATTTAGCACGGGTTGTGCCAACACCTCGGGACGAAGTTTAGTCCTTAATTTTCAGGCAGTATAACGATAACGTAACGTGCCTGGAGGTTACGAGTTTTGGAAATTGGAATGATAATCACTGCGGCTTATCATATAGCCGTAAGATTAACCGTAAAGCTAGCGGTACACTAACCGTTAACGAATGCGACTTTGCAGGGCCGATAGTGTTGTGTTTCCGGGGTAGATACCAAGTCCCGCGGCAATTACATTACGGGCCTGATCGGCGTCACCATTTTGTCGAAAACTTAGCGCAATTTGTGCCAGAGTAACCGGAGATGTTTGAAATGCGGCGATACCGAGTTTCTTATAAAGATCGGCGATCGGCCCATACTGGCGCTGGCTGAAGTAGAGCTGGACCAGGTCCTGGCCGGCGAATGTGTTGGCGGGGTTCTGCTCCAAAGCTTGCCGGAAATAGCCGGCGGCGGCGTCGTCGTTCTTTTGCGACATGGCTTCGAGGGCGCGCATGTAGGCCGCAATGCCGGGGCGTCCGAGAGCTTGGCTGTCCAGGAGGAAGTAAAGCGGAAGGTCGGTTTTTTCCGACGAGATCCTGAAAGGAAGATTCGCCGATGCTATGACCTCGCTCGCTCCCGCCACTCGCAGATTCACGATCAAGCGATAGTCGCCGTTCTCGAGATCGTTGACGGCGATGGTTTTAGATTTGAGCAGCCGTCCGTCCTTGAACTGGGCCTGTGGGACTTCTTCAGTGCTGGTGCGCCGGCCTTCTTTCTCCAGAAGAGGCGTGACGACATACTCCATCTGATAGTTGTCCATGGAGCCGGGCGGGGAATGCAGCTCAAAGAGCAACCGCAGCGGATCGGGATGATTGATCTCATGCCGCGCCGCGGGATGGAACTGCACGCCGAAATATTCGAAGGGCTGAAAGGGATTGGGGCGCGCCACGCGATCGATCGAAGTGGTGACGAGCGGTCCGGCGAAAGAGGCGCGGGGGCCAGGGCCAACTGCTACGGCCGCTTCGCCCTTGAACGTCTGCTGGGTCTGCCGGTTGGCCACCTCGACGGTAAGTTTGTAGGGGCCCGGTTCAATGGGAATGCGGTTGGCGGCTACGAAAGGGGTGAACTTTTTCTCGCCCGTGGGCGTGTCTTCGAAACCGGCAAACGAGCGATCTTCGGAGTTTTCCAAAACGGTCTCGCCGGATGGGGTTGTCAGACGGTAGCTGAGGTTGAGTTTCAACTGGGAGCCATCGCGCTGGCCGAGTTTCGGATCGTCGATCAAGACGCTGTAATCGAGCCAGTATTTTCCGGTGGGATCGGCCAGGACGATCGAACTGACATCGATGGGCCGGTCCTGGTTCACCAGGAAGTAAGAGCTGACGGTGGCATGCAGGGAGCGCATCTCGCGAAGTTTGCTGACGTTGGATGGGACGTTGGCGAAGTTCTCGATGCGGGCCAGCAGCATGTCGCTGGACATGTCGGGCGTGTAGTTCACTGTGTCAATGGGTTCGCTCGGCACCAGCGATAACGAGGCGTGAGCCACGTCGCCGCCCATGGGCTGCAGAAACTTGTAGACGTCTGCGTTGGTGTTGAACTGCGAGCCGCGCACCAGCTTCATGGGTCCATCCAGGTACGGCCGGTAGAACTTGTATTCGCCGATTTCCCCATACATGTAAAACAGCAGATAGAAGTACGATGGCAGGGCAGGGGACCCGGAGTTGTTCTGGTAGAACCAGAGCTCCATGGGATAAATCTGGCTGTAGCCGACGAAGGGATGGCGCGAGGTGGGCTCGCCGAAAAGAATATAGGCTCGTCCCATGTCGGTCATCCAGCCCGGCGTGTTGGATTCCCGCCCGAAGTGGGACGTGGCGTACTCCAGGCGCTTGTAGTGCTCGTCCTTGTACGGATTGGTGTCGGCGCCGTGGTGCGGGTTGCGGATGGCCCAGAAACTCTCGATGAATTTTTCCCGCTCGTCATCGGAGCTTAGGGCGAGGAAAGCTTTGCGCTCGTCGTCGGTGATGATGTAGAGGACGTCTTGGGTCAGCCACTTTTTGTATTGCGCGGGCAGGTCAGGCTTTTTGGGGGCGGCGGTGAGGTGCAGCGAGCAGAATAGCGCCAATACGGCGAAGATAGTGCGATTCATGGTGCTTATTTTCTATTGTCGTACAAACGAAAATGGGGAGGTCCCGGGTTGCGCCCGATGAGACCTCCCCGAAGAGATACGCGAGTTTGGTTAGAACTCGAAACGAACTGCTAAGCGGGCGTTAAACGGATTTTCGTAAGGGTCGCCGAACGTGACTGGATCGCCGGAAAGAGCCGGCTTCAGGAAATCCGGATTCGCCGTCCCGGGGCTGCCGCCAACTTCACCGAACTGGTTCACGCGGACCACCTTCTGCTCATTGAAGATATTGAACAGGTCGGCGACGAACTTCACTCTCATTCGCTCGCCCAATTTAACGGTGTAATCGAAGTGCAGGTTGACATCGAAGGTCCAGGCAGTACGGCCGAAGGCTCCGCGAGGCCCTCCTGGACAAAGGAACGAGGACGGGGTGATGGTTGTCGACAACGGCTCAGGACCGCTCGCGCTGGGACAGACCGGGACTTCGCCTGCGTTCAGATAAGCGGGGTGATCCAGCAGATCGGTGATCGGCGTGCCCGAGGTGGGCAGCCAGCTGACGCCGAAATTCAAATTCTTCCACATGTAATTACCGAACAGCTTGAATTGATTCGTGCGATCGGTTTCCAAGAGACCGGGAACATCCTGGCCGGTGAGCCGGCCATCGGAGTTGGTGAAATCGAACATCGAGCTGATGTTGGGATCGTTCTGACCATTGTCACTGCGGAACGAGCCCTGGTAGTTGCCATAGAGCTTCGACAACACATAGCTGCCGTAGAACTGAACGTTCGAAAAGCGCTTGCTGATGATGAACTCACCCGATTTGTAGATGCGATACGGGTTGGGGAAACCGTCCGGGATGCCGTCGGCACCGATCGGGTTTGTTGTTCCGTTGGCGAATGCGGTATAGCCTGATGAGGTGCAATTGCCTACTCCGGGGTTCGAGCACGCCGACACGTTCTGGAAGATGTCCAAGCTCTTGGAGGGATTGCCGATGACGTAAATCTGCGGCACGCCGGCCAAAGCCTGGGTAACGTTGATACCCGACATATCCTCGAGAATCCGGCGAAGATCGCGATAAACGAACCGGCCGGTAAAGGTCAGATTGTGAGCGAATTCGTGCTCGTAGCCGCCCGCGACCTCATCCTGGAACTGCGCGCCAGTACCGCCGGCGACGGACTCCAGATTGGCCGCGCCGCCTTGAAACGCGATATTGCCGCCCGGGATGTAATTGCTGGGCGACAAATTCGGTTGTTGGCCAGGGCCGGGATCCGCATAGAGAGCACCTGTGATGCTGGTCTCATCCGACAAGGAACGGACCGCGATGTCCAAGGGAACTTTTTCGAAGAAGCGGCCCCATGTGGCGTAAATCTTCGTCTTCCGATCGTTGAACGGATCGAGGACGAACCCGATGCGGGGCGCCCAGTTGTGGGCAAAGGTGTAGTGATTATCCAGACCGATGAGCTCTTGCTGTTCGAATCGAATACCGGGCTTGATGGTGAGCCGGCCGAACGTCCAGGAGTCCTGGAAATAGCCCGAGTTATATCGCGTGTCGGTTGCAACGGTGGGCGGGGAGTAGTTGCCGCGGGTAAACACCAAGACGATGGGCGATGCGCCCGGAGTTCCTTCGTACTGGCGCGTGAAGGCTGCGCCGGTGACGGTCTGGCCGGCTGCCGGGCCGAGTTCCGGCAGATTGGGGAGTTGGAACGGGGTGCCGGTGTATCTATAGATGTCGTTATAGACATCGTCCTCAAACTGATAGCCGTAGGTGATGGTGTGGCCGCCCCACAGACGGAAGATGTGGGTGCTGGAAACGGCCATCTGGTTTACCTTCGAGACACTGGCTTCGTTGAAACCGATGCCGCCGTAAGTGATGGCGCCGCCGGTACCCAACTGCACCGCGGTGTTGTCGGTAATCTGATACCCGTTTTCGAGCGGGGTGTTAGTGAAGCTGTTGTAGAAATTGCTGTAGTTCACCGTTACTGCCCAATTGGGAGTGAGGGTTCCGTTATATCTTCCGGTCCAGGTACGCGTACCGTAGTTAAACTTGCTCTCCACGCTGTCATCAACCGGGCCGGGGGAGGGGACGGTGCTCAGATTCGAGTTGAAGGTCATGGGTGAGTGCGAGGGATCGCCAAACACGGATCCTTCGAATTGATGCTTGGTGCCGAGATTCCAATCGAGCTTGCCGGTGTAATCGTAGGTGGTGAGCTTGCGGTCGATTACGCCCAGTTGATAATTGGTGAAGGTCGGACCGGCTTCTTTATAGGTGCCGTTGATCAGGGGATTGAAGCCGCCATACCAGAACAGTTTGTCTTTGAGGATGTATCCGCCCGCGTCTGCGCCATAGTCGATGGATGACTGATGGACCAGATAGTCGCTCGGGCTGACCAGAAGGGGGTTTGCATCGTTGCGGTAAGCTTCAAACTGCTCGGGTTGGAAATAACCGAAGACGTCGCCATGAAACTGATTGGTGCCGCTCTTGGTGACTACGTTCACGATGCCGCCGAGAGCCTCTCCATATTGCGCTTCAAAGCCACCGGTCTGCACCTGGACTTCCTGAATAAAGTCGAAATTGATACCGTTGCCTAGGGAGCCGTATATGCGGCTATAAGTTCCAAAGCCGCCAAAACCGGGGTCGGTCACATTCGCGCCATTGATGACGTATTCGTTTTCAAGACCGGATGCGCCATTGATAGAGGGGTTCGAGTTGCCCGCTCCGTCGCTGTCGGCTACGCCGGGGGCCATTGCCATCACGGATGCAATGTTGCGGCCCACGGGCACGTTCTTGTACAAGTCCTCGTTGAGGTTGGCGCCGATCGTCGTAGTGCCAAGATCGATGGCGCTACTGGCTGCGGTCACTTCCACGGATTGCGCCGCGGTGCCAACTTCCAGATTGATGTCGGCGGTAGTGGCCTGGTTAATTCCAACCTTCAGATTCTGTGCTGTAGCGGTGGAAAATCCCGGCTGGCTAACCGACACGTTGTATCCGCTTCCAACCACCAAGCTCGGAAAGCTGTATTCGCCTCCACTATTCGTAGTGGTCGTACGATCACCGTAGGGCGACGAGAGTTTCACCGTTGCGCCCGGAACAATCGCTCCGCTCGCATCGCGAACGACGCCGGTGATCGATCCCTTGGTAATGTCCTGTGCTTGTAAGCAGCTGAACGCCAAAAGCGCCAGGACCAATGTCCTCATGAAATACTTCATCTTTGTTCTTCTCCTCGTTAGCGCCGCGCCAGTAAGCGGGCGTAGACTCTGATGAGCGAACTTCCCCTGTTATGGAAAGCCGCGAAACGACTCCATCCTTGAAAAAGCAGACTTGGCCTTGGTACTTAAGAATCCCCGATACGGCCAGCTGCTGTGGCGCGGTGAACGGCAATACCTTGCATTCCCGTTACCAACCGTTACAGCTATGCCGATAACAAACCGGTTAATTATAGCGCATAGCTTTACGGGTTACTAGAGGTTTTCTTACTACGAGTTCCAGTAGAATCTGGAGACATTCTCTACCAGAAATGGGATCGAGCACCACTTGGAAGCGGTGCTTGGGGAGGAGCGGATGTGTTGAAAAGAAAAGGGGAGCCCGAAGGCTCCCTGTGGTTGGAGGCTGACTGATAGATCAGAAGTAGACTTTGGCGCCTAGCTGGATTAGCCGTCCGGGTGCGGCATTCAGAACCTGACCGAAGATCGCGGAATTGATGTCCTGGAAATTCAGGCCTGGGGCATTTCCAAGGGTTGTGAACTGCGTGTGGTTGAAGACGTTAAAGGCTTCAAAGCGCAATTCGATCCAGCGGTATTCGTCTAATCGGAGTTGCTTGCTGACATTAATGTCGGTGTTGTTAATCCCAGGACCATGGAAGTTGTTCCGCCCCTCGTTTCCGAGCTGACCGATCGGTTCGAGCGCAAAGGCGTTGGGGTTGAAGTAGTAATACGACGCGGGAGTTGTACCGCCCAGGGTCCCGTTCACAAGCGTGGTATTGCGAGGGTCGTAGATCGAAGGAAATCCGACCGCGTTTGGCGTGTCCCAGCAGCCATAGTAAGAAAACGCATCGCAGGTGAGCGACCGCAGTTGGCTATCGCCGACGATGATCGGGAAGCCGGTTTGCAGTGTGGTGATGCCGCTAACACTCCATCCGTCCAGAACGTGCTTTACGAAGCCGTTGTTCCAGAAGCGAGTGAAGCTGGGCACTTGGTACGTGTAGTTGATTACGAAGCGGTTCCGCGCGTCGAAGTTGGAATCGCCGCGGCTGAGAGCGAAATTGTACGGGTTGGTAATTCTGTCGAGGCCGGGAGCCGCGCCGCTGCCTTCGTAGCCCGACGTGTCGTCAATGGAATGCCCCCAAGTGTATGCTGCCTGAAAGCGCAATCCGTGGGATAGCCGTTTCTCCAGTTTGACCTGAAGCGAATTGTAATTGGAAACGCCCTCGGCTCCTTGCGTGCCGACGGAAGCGAAGATATTTCCGGGAGCGAACGTTGTGTGGCTCGGATAAAAGTAAGGCTGAAAGTCACGGTTGGCGACGCACGCCGGAGTAGCAGCGCATTCGGCCGCGCCCGTTGGCGAAATGGGATTTCCTTCGTAGACTATCTCCAGATGCCGGCCCTGAGCTCCCACGTAACCAACCTGCAGGACCATTGCTCCGGGAAGTTCACGCTGGATGTTGAGGTTGAAATTCATCGCGTAGGGGTCCGTGAAGTTCGGATTTACAACGTTCAAATCCATGGGATAGAACTGCGAGAAATTGACAGCAGACCCCTTTGTCGGCGGGGTAAAGGGAAAGGGACTGGGCTCCGAGCCGTTTCCAGCGATATCTGCGTAGGGATTTGCAAAGCTCGGGCTGCCGCCAAAGTCCTCCGCCCCATGCGAGTTCAGAGAAAACGGCACGGCACTGAGCTGTTGGAGGCCCAGTTCCTCTTCCGTCCGGTTAAAGTAGACGCCGAAGCCGCCGCGGATCACGAGCTTCTTATCTTTGCCGCCGCTCGCCGAGCCCCAGTCGGGAGAGTAAGCGAAGCCGAAGCGGGGAGCAAAATTGTCATTGTGCTGATAGAAGCCGGACGTTGAGCAGCCCGGGTCGCCAGGAAAGTCCAAGCCCAAGGGCGCCGTGGGAAATATCGTGGATTGTTCACCGGGACGGAAGCAGTTGTTGTCTAGTCCGCCGAAGCGCTGATTGGCCAACGGAGTATCGATCTGGTAGCCGGTTCCATAATTGAGCGTTAAATTGCTCGTCACCTTCCAGCTGTCCTGCGCGTACAGGTAAATCTCATACGAGCGGAAGTTCTGATAGCCCCCGCTGTTTTGGGTAAAGGAGTCGGGGATGCCGAGCAGGAAGTCCGCCGCCGGATCGCCAGTGCTATAGGTTCCAACGCCTCCGAACGAATAACTGCCGTTGTTGTTCGCCTCATAGGGGTTGTTGACTTCATAGCGTCTGCCATCGAAGCCAAATTTCATGCTGTGGTTGCCGACGACTTTGGAAAAATTATCGTCGATCTGATAGGTGTTATCGACGGCGGGCTGGGGTCCGTCGGGGCTGAATCCCAGATTGAAATACCCCGTTATACCGACGAACGGCGCACTGGCGCTTTGCGGAAACTGGGGCGAAATGCCCGTGAATCCAAGGGATGACGGCAGCTCTATGTTGGTGGGAGTGACGGCCGCATAGTTGAGGCGGATAAACGATACGCGAAACTCATTCAGAGTGGTCGGATTGAAGGTGTGGACCCAGGCACCGACAGCGTGCGTATTGAAAGATGTGTCGTTCTCGCCGTTTCCAGGCAGAGTCGACCCTAGGAAAGGAAGGGTGTGAATTACCGGATCGTGTTCCCAGAAACCCGATCCCCAGACCATATCCTTGTTGCTGATCGTGTGATCGATGCGGACGATCCCCTGCTCGTCGTCTTCGCTTTGGACCGGATTGAAGGTGTACACGTTTCCGCCGAGGTTGGGCAGCGGCACGGTCTTGAGAAGATTCTGCGAAATAGAGTTGAAATCCGCGGACGGGATCTGGCCAGTGGGGAAGAGCGTCACGTAGGGGGTTCCGGCAGGCATGGTGGCACCGCTCTGAGCAACCAGCGGAATGGGCGACGTCTTGCAAGGCGAAAGGTTCGGATTCTGGGACTGCCCCGGAAGATTGCAAGGGGCATCTATATCGGGGAAAAGGCCGTTGCGCTGCGCTTGCGTGAAAACCGTCGTCTCATTGTTGCCATTGCTGTCGGGTTCGCGGTTACGCCTCCCCTGATACGAGATGAAGAAGAACGTGTGATCTTTGATAATGGGTCCG
>DATHMO010000219.1:0-15267 GCA_035486995.1 Bryobacteraceae bacterium | reverse complement strand
GCATCGGCGCCGGCGCGCTCGTTGCGATTGAGCGTTTCGCGCGCGGTCTTGCGCTCGATCTTCGAAAGCTGATGCAGGATCTTCGAGCGGCTCTTCCCGGCGGCGGCCGCCAATGTGGAATCGAACTCCACCAGATCGGCCTGCAACCGTTCCATGGCCTGCGTCACCGTCCGATTCACCCGGCTGAACTCCTCGGTCAGCGCGGGCGGCACCAGCTTCTGCGCGATCGCCTCACGCACGCCGTCTTCGCCCTGAAAAACGCTCGTCAAGCTCAGGCCGTAGCGATCCATCAGCTTCGCCGTGCGCGCGTCCAACAACGTAAATCCGCCGCGCGAGACCATCACCGGCATCCGTCCCAGCAGCTCGCGATATAGCACCTGCGATTGCGCCATATACGCCAATTCCGCTGGTCCGCCGACGTACGCGACCGTTGGCAGCACGTAATCCTGCACCACGGGCCGCAACAACGCGTTGGGCGACAAATGTTCCGCGCGATCGATCAACTCAGCCGCCGAATACTTCTGTTCTCGCGACGCATACTCGTCGTTCTGGCGCCGAAGCCGGGCCCGCCGTTCGCGCTCCAGCAAAAACACCAGCGACGTTTTCGCTTCCAAGTGCACCTGCGCGTGATAGCCCGCCGCTTCCAGCTCCTTGCCGCGCTCGATCAATTTCGCGTGCAGGCTTTCGTCTTGCCGTACAGCGTCCTGTAACAACGGCGCCGCTAATCGCCGCACGGATTCATCCAGCGGATCCACGAACAACAACCCGCGTCCGGCCAGCAATCGCTCCAGCAACGCGCGGAACGCTTTTCCGAAACTCGCGCCCGGCTGATACGCGTCGCGAACCATCTCGGCCACCTCTTCGCCGTATGGGAATCCCGCGAGAACCTCGCGCAGGCGAGCCCACGGCGGCGCTGCGATCGGAATCGCCCCCACCGGGCGTTCAGGAGCGCCATCCGCGTCCACACTGAGCCGGATCGGGCGATGGTCGGGACCGAACACGAACGTGTGGTTCACCTCGGCGACGTCGTGGTCTTCGGTCGCGAGCCAGAACATCGGCACCGCGGGGATGCCTTGCTCGCTCAATTTGGCCGCCAGCCGGACCGCAGTCAGCGCCTTGTAGATGGTGTAGGCAGGCCCGGAAAACAATCCGACCTGTTGCCCCGTCACAACCGCCAACGTTCCCGGCCGAGCCAACAAATCGAGCGACGCAGTTTCACCATTGCTCGACCGTAACGCTGCTACCAACGCGGCGCGACGATCGTCGGGATAGGCGATCTGTTTCGCGGCAGCGGCAAAGGAGCGGCCATCGTGCGGGTTGTGCGCGTAGAAGCGGGCTACCCGGTCGAAATGATACTGAAAATCTGAAAAGAGCGTCGACGTATGCGGGATTTCAGTGTGTCGAAGACAGGACGACTCCATGGTGAGCAACGTTCCAAGGTTACCAGATGCGGCAAGCTGGCCCAAAGTCGCGCATTTCTTTGGGCCTGTTCTTACGAGCCCGCAGCCGTATCGTTTAGAATCAGCTTAGGGCCTTCCCAGTACCATGGACGATCAGGAATTCAAGAACCGCGCCGAACAATCGCTCCAGGCGCTGTATCGCCGGCTCACGGCTGCATCGGACGGAGCCGAGTTTGAGGCCGATTTCAACGCCGGCGCGCTGGCCATCGAGTTCGAAGATCCGCCCGGCAAGTTTGTCATCAGCCCGAATGCCCCCGTGCATCAGATTTGGGTTTCGGCGCATTCGAAAAGCTACAAGCTGGATTGGGATAATGTGGCTGGGGATTTCGTTTTGCCCGCAACACGCCAGACTCTGACTGAGTTGATCCAGGACGCAATTGCCAAACAGCTCGGAGCTGAGATCGCGCTGTAAATGCCCGGGGTCTACATCTCCTATCCGTTCTGTGCGCAGAAGTGCACGTACTGCAACTTTGCGTCGGGAGTTTTTCCGCGCGAGTTGGAGCCGAAGTATGTCGACGCGCTCATCGCCGAGATCCGTGCGCACGAATGGCCGTGGCAACCCGAGACGGTTTACCTGGGAGGAGGCACCCCCAGCGCGATGGCGACCGGCGATCTCAACAGAATTTTGGCCGCGGTTCCAGGTGAGTGGGACGAAGCGACCATAGAAGTTGCACCCGGCACGATCACGCCGGATCGAGCGAGCGCTTGGACTCAAGCCGGTATCAACCGCGTCAGCCTCGGCGTGCAATCCTTCGTGCAGCCTGAGTTGGCGCGTACCGGGCGCAAGCACACGGCAGCAATTGTGGAGAGCGAAGTTTCTGTGCTCCGCGCCACAGGCATCGGCAATATCAATATAGATTTGATCGCCGGCCTTCCCGGCCAAACGCGCGCGTCATGGCAAGAATCGCTCGAATGGATCGAACGCCTCGCGCCGCCGCACGTCTCGGTGTACATGCTAGAAGTCGACGAAGACAGCCGCCTCGGCAGTGAAGTGCTGCTCAACGGCAAGCGATACGGTGCGCCCGATGTCCCGAGCGACGAGCTGACCGCCGAGCTTTATGAAACGGCGGTCGCGGAGCTGGCGCGCATGGGGATTCATCGCTACGAGATTTCGAATTTCGCGCGCGCCGGGTTTGAGTCGCGGCACAACTTGAAGTACTGGCGCTTGGAGCCATACGCCGGCTTCGGCGCGGATGCGCACTCGTTCGATGGCGGGGCGCGCGGTCAAAACGTCGAATCACCGACCGAATATGTCGAGCGGATCGAGAGCGGCCAAACTGCCCGTATCGACACCACACCTGCCAATGCCGCCGAAGAGCGCTTCTTCGTCGGGCTGCGCCTCACGCACGGAATCCAACCGCTCGCGGAAGAGTGGCTGAGATTCGAGCGACCCATCGCCCGCTTCCTCGACGAAGGCCTGCTGGCTCGCGACGGCTCACGGCTGCGGCTCACCGATCGCGGCGTGCTATTTTCGAACGAAGTATTCGCCGAATTCATTTCATGATGATCGATTTAAGAAGTGACACCGTTACACGCCCGACTCCAGAGATGCGGCGCGCCATGGCCGCGGCCGAGGTCGGCGACGACGTTTATCGCGAAGACCCCACAGTCAACCGCCTGGAGAAACGCGCAGCGGAAATTATGGGTAAAGAGGCCGGCCTCTTCGTACCCACCGGCACCATGGGCAACACCATCGCGGTGAAGATGCACACCGACCATGGGCAGGAGGTCATCTGCGAATCGCGCGCGCACTTGCTCGATTGGGAGCTTTCAATGCTCGCGTGGTTTTCAGGATGCCTGGTCCGGCCGGTCTCCACCAGCGATGGCATTCTGCATTGGAAAGACATTGAGCCGGCCATTCGTCCCAAAAGCCCGCATTGCGCTCCCACCACCCTCATTGAAATCGAGAACACACACAACATGGCAGGCGGCGCGGTCTATCCTATGGATGTTTTGGAAGACGTTTCCGCGAATGCGCACAATCGCGGAATCAAGGTGCATCTCGACGGCGCTCGTATCTTCAACGCCGCTTGCCACCTGAACCGCCCGGTTCGCGATCTTGCCGCGCCCGCCGACTCAGTGATGTTTTGCCTGTCGAAAGGCCTGGGCGCGCCGGTTGGTTCCATGCTGGTGGGAACGGCTGAAGCGATCGATCGCGCACGCGGCTATCGCAAACGGCTCGGCGGCGGGATGCGACAGGCCGGCGTGCTCGCGGCAGCGGGATTGATCGCGCTCGAAGAAATGCCGCACCGGCTCGGCGAAGATCACGCGAACGCGCGGTTCCTGGCGGGCGAGCTGGCGAAATTCCCGGGAATTCAAATCGACCCCGCGCGCGTCCAAACCAACATCGTGATTTTCGACATCACCGGCACCGGTCTGGCTACTACCGATCTCACTCCGGCGTTGAAAACCCGAGGCGTCCTGATGAACGGCATCAACCCGCGGCAGATGCGCGCCGTGACTCATTTCGATGTATCGCGCGCGCAATGCGCCACCGCGATCGCGGCTATTTCCGAAGTGCTCGCGACAAATTCCTAACTTTCTGCCTACCCGCCGGCTGTTTCGCACGTATAAGGGAATAAGCTGGAGGTCCCGATGCGCGCTGTCTCCACAACCTACCGCAGCCTGCTCAAGCGGCCAGCGTTTTTCTTCGCGGTCGTATTCACGCTAACACTCGGCATCGGCGCGAACAGCGCTATTTTCTCCTTGATCGATGCCGTTCTGCTCAAGCCGCTTCCCTACCCCAATGGCGGCCGGTTGATGGCTCTCTTTGAATCCGATACCCGGCAAAAGCCGCGGCATGAAGGACTCGCACCGATCCAGATCGAAGAGTGGAACGCGATGAATCAAACCTTTTCCGCAATCGCGGGAGGCTATACCGAAAACGTTGCCGAAACGTCGGGCGAACTGCCGGAAATGCTGGTGACGGCGCGCGTGTCGCCGCGATTCTTTTCGGTCTTAGGCACGCCCCCACTCATCGGACGAACGTTCAGCCCCGAAGAAGATCTGTTCAACGGCCCAAGCGCTGCGATAATCACCGAACACCTGTGGAGGCGGCGCTTTGGCTCGGACCCCGGCGTCATCGGCAAAGTGCTGCGCTTCGGCCAATTCAGCAATCCGATCATCGGCGTGATGCCGGATTCGGTGCGGTTCCCCGCTCCAGAAGTAGATTTCTGGACGCCGGCAAAGTTTCCGCCGCTCGTGATGCGGGTTCGCGCGGGCCGTTGGGAAAGCGTCGTCGGCCGGTTGAAGGAAGGAATAACGCCGCAGGCTGCACAGGCCGACCTCGCAGCCGCCCAAGCCCGGCTCGGCGAGCAGTTTCCCGCGACGGACGCGAATTGGACGCCGATCGTCGAACCGCTCAAAGAAGAAACCGTGGGTGGTGTCCGTCGATCGTTATGGATTCTATTTGGCGCCGTTTCGTTCGTCCTGTTGATCACCTGCGCCAACGTAGCCTGCCTGATGCTGGCGCAAGTGCATCGGCGCGAACGCGAGATCGCTGTTCGATTCTCCCTCGGCGCGCGTCGTGCCCAGGTGATCCGCCAGCTATTGCTCGAAGCTTTCTGCCTGGCCATCCCCGGCTGTCTGCTCGGCCTCGCGTTATCTTTTGCCGGAACGGGTCTCTTTCGTCGCGCCGCCTCCATTCTGCCGCGCGCCACGGAAATTCGCTTGGATTGGAGAATCGTAGTCTTCACTCTGTCGCTGAGTCTGCTGACGGCGGTGCTGTTCGGCCTGATTCCAGCGTTGCGATCCACGCGCGACGAAGTAGCCGGCATGTGGGCGCAGGCTTCCCGGAGCCAGGTGGGAGGGCGCCATCGCATCCAGCGGGCGCTAGTCAGCGCGCAAGTCGCCCTTGCGATCGTTTTGTTGGTCGGTTCGGGACTGCTCATCCGCAGCCTTGCGCAACTCGGACACGTGCCACTCGGCTTTGATTCGGAAAATGTGCTGGCGTTTCACATCAGCGGGAGCTATGGCGAAACAAACAATTTGCCGCGGCTGGCCCAGCGATTGAGTCGCACGCTCGAGACCATGCAATCCATCCCCGGCGTTCGAGCGGCTTCTATGTCATTCGATCTGCCGGGAGGCGGCCAGGTTCTTGCCAGGCAATACCACATCGCCGGCCAGGATACCGAGTCCGAAGGCCGAAAAGTTTTTGCGGATGGAGACAGCGTGACGCCCGATTTCTTCACCGTGCTCCGCGTCCCGATCCTTTCGGGTACCGCTTGTCGCCTCAACCTGGATACGAAGTCTCCGCTCACGGCGGTGATCAATCGTTCTTTCGCCGATCGCTATTTCCCTGGCCAAAGCCCCATCGGACATTTTGTACAAGAAGACGGCTTCCCCGGCCAACTTCGAATCGTGGGAGTGGCTGGCGATTTTCGCAATCACGGATACGCGCACGATCCTCAACCCACCGTGTATTGGTGCCTCGTGCCCACCAGTCCCTTTCCCGAAGTACTCTTAAAATCGACCGCCGATCCCTTGCTGCTCTCCGAAGCCGTGCGCCAGCGCATTCACGCGATCGATCCCAATCGCGCGGTGTACGACGTCCAACGCCTCAGCGATTACGTTTCATCGACCCTCACCGATCGGCGCTTCCAAGTGATCCTGCTCGGCTCCTTCGCGGCCATGGCGCTTCTGTTGGCGGCCATCGGGCTCTATGGCGTCACCAGTTTCCTGGTGTCGTTGCGGACCCGTGAAATCGGACTCCGTGCGGCGCTCGGCGCAACTCCCTCGCGGATCTTCGCCCAAATTCTGCGGGAAGGCGGGATCATGGCGGGAATCGGCGTAGTCTTCGGTCTAATCGCCGCGCTCCTGCTCACCCGCTACATCGGGAGTTTCCTTTTTGGCGTCGCACCCGCCGATCCGATTACGTTTGTGGCCGTGCCATTGCTGCTCGCCGCGGTTTCCGCCATCGCGTTGTGGGTGCCGGCGCACCGCGCTACCAACATCGATCCGATGGAGGCGCTGCGGCAGGACTAGCCAAACCACGGATCGAAGACCACCACTGCGAGCCCGGCGAAATCCTTCACGTTGCGCGTGACTACAGTGAGGTCGTGTTCGAGTGCCGTCGCGGCAATCAGACCGTCCGCCGTGTTCAGAGGGGTACCCATCAGTTGGCGGTGTCCGTCCAATGCGCCCCAGCGATCGGCGATGGAATGAGTAACGGGCAAGATGCGATCGTGAAACCAATTAAGGAGGTCAGTGTGAAACCAGGCTTCCAGCTCATTGCGGCGACGTCCTTGTGGCATCACTACAAGCCCCTTGCGTATTTCCCCGATCGTAACAGCACTTAGAAAGAGCGTCGCGATGGGTTGAGATTTAAGCCATTGCACCACCCGGGGCTCAGGACGGTCGCGGCTGAATTCTGACGGGATATTTGTGTCGAGCAAATATCCGTTCACAAATCAGTTTGTCGTCCAGTAGAGGGATTGCGGGTAAAGTCAAGGTTCGTGCCCCGCAACGGCGCGAAAAGTTCTTCGATGTCCTTAGTGGGCGTTGAGGCCGGCGCGGGCGGTGAAGTTTTCAGCGCCTGCAATATGACATCCTCGGCGTCCTTAAACACACCGCTTTGAAGACGCTGGGTAATGAGCGCCTCCACTTCGGGCTTAGTGATCTCGATGGTCATGAACGCGCCCTCCCTTTTCATTATTGCTCTCCAGCAGGACCCGGTTCCACGCCGCTACCGCCGCCTACGTCATCATAGTTAAGTGGACCCTTGGCCTCGCCCCCCGAAGCTTTGCCTGCTCCTACTCTGTTGCCTGATTTGCGCGCAGGCGCAGGATCCATCAACCGCGATATCTCCACCGCCAACCACGGAGCCGCCCGAAGCCCAGGCTCCAGGCTCCATCGAGGGCACCGTCCTCAGCGGCGCCACGGGACAACCGCTCCGGCGCGCGCAAGTGGTGCTCAAGGGCGCCGACGGAAAAGGCAGCTCGCTATATCAAAGCACCGACGACAGCGGCGGCTTCTCGTTTCCCAAAGTGGCCACCGGGCGCTACATGATTACCGTCCAGCGCGACGGCTTTTTGCCGCTCTCGGCCGGCCACATCGGCTCCTACAAAATGCCCCCGATCTTCGCGGTCAACTCGGGCCAGACCATCCGCTCGTTTGAATTTCGCCTGATGCCATCGGGAGTCGTGAGCGGCAAGGTGAAGTTCGATGATGCCGAACCAGCGGTCAACGTCGCCATTCAGCTCTATCGGTCTTATTACGATCGCGGGCGTCACGGGTATGCTGCGGTCGCCAGCGCGCGCACCGACGATCGTGGCGAGTATCGTCTGCACGGCCTGGATCCGGGCTCCTATTACGTCGCGGCCTTATACCAAACCCCGCCGCGGCCGTCCGGGGCCGAAGAGGAGACGCGCAAGGATTCGCTCGGCAATCCCCTGCCCGAGTTGAGCTACGCAGTGACATTCTTTCCGGAAGCTCAGAAGATGTCCGACGCAGTTCCGCTGAAAGTTGGGCCCGGCGAAGAGGTGGCCGGCATCGATATTTTCCTAACCTTGGTTCACACCGTGCATGTGCGCGGGCGTGTCATCGGTGCGATCCAAGGCAGCGTCGTCGCCAGCCCCAGCGTCGCTTTGCGATGGAACGATTCGGACAATACCGCGTCCGTCGCCGCACCCATCAGCGTCGCTATGGATAGGGATCAGAACTTCGACATTTCCGGTGTCACTGCCGGGCCATACTTGATGATTGCTTCGGGCGTTGAGGCCGGCATGTCTCTCACGGGCCGCGTACCACTCAACGTCGGCGATTCGGACGTGGCCAACGCCAACATTGTCGTCGGCGCCGAGAGTACCTGGAGCGGCAAGGTACGGGTGGATGGAGAAGACGCGGCGCTGCCCACCGGGCTGGTTGTTTCGCTGGAACCGCGCCGGCCCATCGCATCGCCCACGCGCACGCAGGTTGCAGAAAGCGGCGACTTCACCATTCCATTTGTGCCGGATGAGACCTACGATCTTTACGTCTTGAACGCCCCGAATAACTTCTATCTGAAATCGGTTCGCGTGGCGAACGCCGAGCGCTTAGGCCAAGGGCTGGAGGCTTCCGCCGGCGGCACCGCGCCCGCGCTCGACATCATTCTAGGAGCCCAAGGCGGCCAGGTGATTGGACGGGCCGTCACCGCCGATCCCAAGGTGGTCGCGAGCGGCGCCATCATCGCGCTGATTCCCGATCCGCCCGCCGGACGCGTCCAGGCCTACCAGACCACCCAGGCCGACGAATACGGGAATTTTCTCCTGCAGGGGCTCCCGCCCGGCAAGTATCTATTAGTGGGTTGGTTAGACCAGGCGCCTTGCGAGATCTACAATCCTGATGATTTCCTTATGTGCCAGGCTCAGGGCGCCAGTCTGACCATCGCGGAAGGCGAACAACAAAGCGCCCAAGTGACTGCCAACTAACTGTCTTGAAGGCGCCACCCATAAGCTTTTCGTTTCATCGTCCGATAGAAGTGTGGAGTGCCAGACATAAACGAGACAGTGGCTCAGAGCGCCGCCCTGAGCTTCCAGCAGGACGCCGATATTGCGCGTCGCTCGCGGGCCGGTGTTTGGGCCGGACTCGGTCTCGTGCAGTTTGCGCTCTTAGCAGGCACCTATACCAAAGGGCCTTTCGAGGCAGTGACCCTATTTGCAGCCTCGACGATGGTTTCGTATCTGGTGCGCCTGCTTCTGGTCCTTCGCAAAGATAACATCTACCCGCGAAATCCCCGTGCCTGGCGAATCGCCCTGTGTGCATGCCTGCTTTGCTTCTCGAGCGCCTGGGGCTTCCTGGCCTGCTACAGCTATATTACGTATGGATTCGCGAGCTGGAATTCGCTGCTGCTGACTTTCTGCGTCCTCGGGATCAGCTTTGGGGCGATCGTTTCCCTTACTCCGCGCCCACTGTATTTGTATTGCCACGTCCTGCCGCTGCTGGTTCCACCGATATTTGTGGACATTTATCTAAGAGGACAAGGCTATGGGCTCGCGCTAATCAATCTGGTATGCCTGGCCTTTTTGCTGGCGCAAGGAAAGCAGCTCAGCGCGCAATATCGCAAGTCAATCGAAGACCGCCGTCAATTGGAATCCGCTAAGAAGATGGCCGAGGCCGCCAACGAAGCCAAGAGCGACTTCCTGGCGAATATGAGTCATGAATTGCGGACGCCCATGAACGGGATCATCGGGATGACAGAACTGGCGCTTGAAACCGAGCTTTCGTCCGAACAGCGCGATCTGCTGGAGACTTCCCGCGATTCCGCCATTTCGCTGCTTGGTCTCTTGAACGATGTTCTGGATTTTTCCAAAATCGAAGCCAAACAGGTGGAGTTGGAAGATATCTCATTCGACATCTATAAGTTGGTGTCGGAGACTGTGCGCGTTTTCGAATTCCAAGCCGCGCAGCGAGGATTGGCGCTGACTTTGGAGATCGCTTCCGGTGTCCCGAGCGAGGTGATCGGCGATTCGGCGCGGCTGCGGCAGATCCTGGTCAATCTGCTCGGCAACGCTCTCAAGTTCACGCCCAAAGGCAGCGTGTCAGTGCAAGCGGACGTCGAATGGAGCAGAGGGGACGAGATCCAGATTCTTTTCGCGGTCAGCGACACCGGCATCGGCATTCCCAAGGATAAGCAGCTTGTCATTTTCCAGCAGTTCGCGCAGGCCGATGGATCCATGACCCGTAAATACGGCGGCACGGGACTGGGCCTGAGCATCTCGCTGCGCCTGGCTGAATTGATGCACGGAAAATTGTGGGTGACAAGCGAACCCGGGCAAGGCAGCACCTTTCATTTTTCGGCCCGCTTCAGTGTTCCACGTGGCACAAAAATCGCGACTTCGGAAGCCGCCGACCCCTTGTGGCCCATGGCCGCGCCGGAAAGTCACAGCGCGTAAAGAAAAATATTAGAGACGTATTGCCCAAGTTTTCCTAGCATTTCCCGACTTACCCATCGCGCGCCAGTTCGCGGCGGCCCAAGAATGTTGTAAGCGCCCGCTACACTCCAACCAGCAGGAATGCAGGAGATCATCTCTACTTCCGACATTGATTTCCCCAGGCCCAGCCTCGCTTGGCTGGCTGCCCCGGCCGAACGAAGCCCCGAGTTTTTCCCAGCTTTTGCCCGCGTTTCAGCGGCTATTCAAAACTTGCTGCGAGAACGGATTCCCGCACATTATTTCCACAACTCGCAGAATTTCGCGAACGTTAAAACGGCCTATCCGATGCTCGTGTATCAAGCCAGCCGCCCGTTCCGGGGAAAATTGAGGACCGAGCTTTCCTACGACGTTTTGAATCCGATCACGTTGGCCGCGTTCTTTCGAACCGTTCGGCCGCTGTTCGGCGGGGTATTGGAAACAGTGAAGAGCCGATTGCAATCGGAAGGCGCCGGCGAACTGGCCGGCCAATACGAACCGGCTCGCGCCAGCACAATCCTGCAGTCCGTGCAAAGGTGGGCGAAGAGCCGCAAATGCCTATTCGTGTTGATCCGCGCGGAAGGCGTCCTGGTGAACACGCTGATCGATCTTGCGGGACTAGGCGGTCTTCCGGAGAGGCAGCAAGCCAAACGCGTAGCGTCTTTCCAAAAGAAATGGCGGTTTCAGCTTCGCCGAATGTATCCCGGGACGGATTTCACCTGGCTCGCTCCCGAACTTCTGGACGCTGCCACGCACGCACTCGCCGAAGCGGAGCCTATTCCACAAAGCCCAGGGGATGCAACGTAGCCGCAGGTTCGCCGTCCTTTTCAAAAGCGCCGACATCGATGGTGGCCTTTTGACGGCCTCGCACCAGCGCCACGCCGTAGGGGCCATTGGCGAACTTGAAGGTCTTGGTCAAAAGAGCGAGATCATTGGATGTTCCGGCTTTCAACCCGGTGTCATGCAGAAACGACGCCGCGTACTGAGGCGTGTCGGTGGGAACGGCGACGATGGTCGTGTCTTTCCAGCTGAGCTTCGCCATCTTGCGGGCAGCTGCCTCGCAATGCGGGCACGTGGGATCGTAGAAGAACAGGAAAATCTTCCCCTCTTGCAGCGAGAACTGTTTTCCATCGACGGTAATGGACGGGGGAGCTTGCAAGCCTGATGCGCGAGCCGAGTTCACACCGAACGAGACTCCGGCAAACACCACCACCGCGCCGAGTATGACCAAGGCGCCGCGCAGATTTTCCGAGCCGCGCGCCCAGAGTCCAGCCAATATGGCCATCACCAGCATGGCTCCGTCTTCAAAGAAGAAGGCAGGCCCGACGGCTCGCTTCACCAGCGGGAAACAGCTGCAATCCTTGCCGACCAGACTGCTGTAGTTCGCGCCGATGTAGATCAAGAAGATCACCAACAGGAGGGTGATCAGCAAGGATCCCCAGCGGCGAAACCGCGGCACCAGGATGAGAACGGCGCCCACCATTTCGGCGATGCCAAGACCGAGCGTGCCGGGCAGAGTCAGCACCGCAGGCACTCGGAACTCCGCCAGGAACTGAGACCACTTGTATGGATCGGTGAGCTTCCAGGCCCCAGAGGAAAAGAACAGAATCGCCATCAGCACGGCGCAAACGCCCCCGATGGCTTTTTTCCACGCGGGCAAATCAAGGCTAGCAAGATCCAGGCCCATATGAGCCGGATTCGCTGTGGTGTCGGACATATGCCAACCATTTTACCGCTTGGAGCCACGCCTGGGGGACCGGGGCTGCTAAAGCCCTGCACTCTTCCGCCCGATCAGTCTATCGGGGATATGATCTACCTCTTTGTTTTCTTTCTGATATCCGGCTTCTGCAGCATTCTCTATGAGTTGGTCTGGCTGAGGCTCGCGATGGCCCAATTCGGCGTGACTACGGCCTTGGTCTCCACCGTTCTCTCCACCTTTATGGCGGGGCTGGGCGCGGGTTCGTGGCTCACGGGCCGCCTGATCACTCGGGTGGGAAAGTCCGGGATCAGGTTTTCGCCATTCCGTTTGTACGCCGTGGCTGAAGCAATCATCGGCCTGGGAGCTTTGATGGTTCCGTTGGAACTTGAATGGGGCGGCCGCATTCTGGAACATTTCGCGGGCCAGGGCGGGCTCTCTTCGGCACCCTTTTACGTGTGTTCGGGCGTGCTACTGGCGGTGACCCTGGTGCCGTGGTGCGCGGCCATGGGCGCGACGATCCCGCTCGCGATGTTCGCGATTCGAAACGATCCGCGATTTGAAGCCCGGCGCTCCTTCAGCTTCTTGTATGTGGCCAACCTGTTGGGCTCCGTGGTCGGATCGGTGGTGCCGTTGTTATTAATTGAGATGAACGGTTTCCGCGGAACTTTGCGCGTGGGTGCGGCACTGAACGCTTTCATCGCAGTGGCGGTGTTCTTGTGGACACGATCCTTCGAATCAAAAGCGGCCGACGCCTCGGTCCCTGCACCGGCTTTACCGCGCCCGGCACTCGCACGCTCGCGTATTACTCTAGCGCTCCTGTTCGCCACCGGCCTCGCGACTATGGGAATGGAAGTAGTCTGGATCCGGCTGTTTACTCCGTACGTTGGACCAGTGGTGTATTCGTTCGCAACGATCTTGGGGACGTACCTGCTCGCCACATTCGCGGGCTCAAAAACTTATCGCGCCTGGAGCCGCAAACATCAGCCGAGAGAACAACTCGAGAATCCGCTGCTGTGGGTGTCTCTGGCCGTGCTGGCTCTGTTTCCCCTGGTGACCTGTGACGTGAGATTAGACCTGACGCCGGTGTTGCGCGTGATGCTGGGGATTGGACCCGTCGCAGCGGTCATCGGCTTTCTAACACCGATGCTGGTGGATCGTTGGTCAGGGGGCGATCCGGATCTGGCCGGAAGGGGCTACGCCGTAAACGTGCTGGGTTGCATACTGGGGCCGCTGTTGTCCGGCTTCGTGCTGCTTCCTTTTGTGGGTGAACACGTTTCCATGTTGATCTTCGCTCTACCTTGGCTGGCCCTCGGATTCCGCGGCACGAAGCCTGTGGAGCAGAGATTCGCGCAACGAATTACGGCGGGAGCCATGGCGGCAGCGACTCTGATGATTTTCGTTTTCACCAAGGATTTCGAAACCCGGTTTGAACGCCGCGAAGTCCGCCGCGATAGTACGGCCACTGTCATCGCCACCGGTGAGGGCATGCACAAGCGCCTGCTCACCAACGGCGTGGGAATGACGATGTTAACGCCGGTCACAAAGATGATGGCGCACGTGACCCTCGGGTCGCTCGATCACAAACCGGACGAGGCACTGGTGATTTGTTTCGGCATGGGCACCACCTTCCGGTCGCTGCTTTCGTGGGGCATCAACGTTACCGCGGTGGAACTGATTCCCAGTGTCCCGCGCCTTTTCGGTTACTACCATACGGACAGCCAGCAAGTGCTGGCATCGGGGCGCGGACACCTGGTGATCGACGACGGCCGGCGCTTCCTGGAACGTACTTCGGCAACCTATGACGCGATCCTGCTGGATCCGCCGCCGCCGGTGAGCGCGGCCGGGTCCAGTCTGCTTTATTCTGAGGATTTCTACGCGGTAGCGAAGCAACATTTGCGCCCGGGCGGAATACTGCAGCAATGGTTGCCGTCGGGCGATCCGGAAGTGCAGGCCGCGGTTGCTCGGGCGCTGCAGAACTCTTTCCCATACGTGGCCGTGCATCCATCGGTTGAAAAATGGGGCTGGCACTACTTCGCCAGCATGACGCCGGTTCCCGACCGTACACCCGGAGAATTACTCGCGAGAATGCCCGCAAGCGCCGTCAAAGACATGATGGAATGGGGACCTGGCAGCACACCGCTCGATCAGTTAGGGCGAGTGCTATCCCAACGAACCACGCTGGCTGCCTTGATCGCGCTGTCTCCCAAAACGCCGGCATTGGCCGACGACAGGCCCATCAACGAGTACTTTCTGCTGCGCTCCCTCGCCCGATAGGCAAAGCCGTTCGGAAGATCAGCGCGTCATGCGGTAAAGAACTCGTGGGCGTACGCGACGGTGCGGGAGATGTCTTGCTCGGAGTGAGCAGCCGAAAGAAATCCGGCTTCGAACTGCGATGGCGCCATGTAGACGCCGCGATCGAGCATCCAATGGAAGAATTGCCGAAACTTTTCGGTATCGGCGCGCTTGGCGGATTGCCAATCGGTCACTGGATCGGGCGTAAAGAAAAACGTAAACATGGATCCCACGCGATTCACAGTGACCCCGGCCGGCACATTCGCCGTTAGTTGCGCGGCTCGGTTTTCAACGATGTCATAAACCTCGGGATGCGATTTCAAATGCCGCAGCATTGCGATCCCAGCGCTGACGGCCATCGGATTTCCGGACAACGTGCCCGCCTGATATATCGGACCCGTGGGCGCGATTTTGCTCATGATGTCGGCGCGTCCGCCGTAGGCCGCGAGCGGCATTCCGCCACCGACGATCTTGCCGAGCGTCGTGAGATCGGGCCGGATTCCAAAGCGCTGTTGCGCGCCACCGAGCGCCAGGCGAAACCCGGTCATGACTTCGTCGAAAATCAGCAGCGCACCGTGCCGGGCGGTGATCTCGCGCAGCGCTTCGAGAAAGCCCGGGATTGGCGGAACGCATCCCATGTTGCCAACTACCGGTTCGACAATCACTGCCGCGATTTTTGGGCCGTGCTCATGGAACGCCGATTCCAGGGCCTCGATTGAATTAAACGGCAGCGCGATGGTGGTTGCCGCGAAGGCTTCCGGCACTCCCGCGGTGTCCGCGATGCCGAGCGTAGCCATGCCCGATCCGGCCTTCACCAATAGCGAATCCACGTGGCCGTGATAGCAGCCTTCAAACTTGATGGTAAGGTCGCGACCGGTGAATCCGCGCGCCACGCGCAACGCGCTCATGGTGGCTTCGGTCCCGGAACTTA